>JAJDJB010000002.1 GCA_030266985.1 Synergistaceae bacterium OttesenSCG-928-D05 | reverse complement strand
CGCTATTTTCAATTTGTCTGGAGTGAACGCAAATGGCAGACATCATCGGTCTTCAGTGCACCGAGTGCAAGCGCCGCAATTATGTGACGCTCGTCAATAAGAAGAAGGCAACGAAGAAGCTCGAGAAGAAAAAACACTGCAAGTGGTGTGACAAGCACACCTTGCACAAGGAGACCAAGTAGTGTAAAATATCTCCCGCACGCAGGTCTGTAGCTCGAACTGGTTAGAGCACCGCACTCCAAATGCGGGGGTTGAGGGTTCGAATCCTTCCAGGCCTGCCATTTTTGTTCTCTTGTACTGGAAGAAATTTTTAGTTTTTAGATACAAAATCAAAGTCGATGAATGAGGAGGTCGGGGTTGATGGAAAAAGTCCTCGACTACATCCGGGAATCAAAAGCCGAGCTGAAAAAGGTTACTTGGCCGACAAAAAAACAGGTTTGGTACTCCACACTTGTTGTAATCGTCGTCACTTTTCTGGTCGCAGGCTATCTCGGACTGGTAGATTTGATCCTTACGGGAGTTTTCTCGCACATCATCCGATAGCCTGAGGGCCGTCGGTTTTCGACTGTTACCTGGAGGTGGAGGGGGTCATCCCCCCCTTTTGCATGAGCGAAATTTTCGGAAATACACAAGAACGCCGCTGGTATATCATACAGACATACTCGGGTTACGAAAATAAGGTGAAAGCGAATCTTGAACAAAGAATCGCGACAATGGGCATGGAAGATAGAATCTTCCGTGTGCTTGTTCCTGTTGAAGAGAAAGTCTACGTGAAAGAAGGCAAAACAAAACGCATTCGGCGTAAGATTTTCCCCAGCTACGTACTCGTTGATATGATGCTGGAAGACCAGTCGTGGTACGTTGTGCGTCATACGCCCGGCGTCACGGGCTTCGTTGGTTCCGGAAACCATCCAATTCCGCTCACCCCAAGAGAAGTCGACGAGATTATGAGCAAGCTCAGCAAAGAGGCCAAGCCGAAGGTCGAAGTCGACTACAGCGTCGGCGATATGGTCCAGGTCAAAACAGGTCCCTTTGCGGGGCAGGCTGGCCCTGTTACGGAAATAGACCGTGACAAGGGGAAGATCAAATTTACCGCCACCGTGTTTGGACGTGAAACCGACGTCGAAGCGGATTATACAGAACTGGAAAAGATTTAGTTTTTTATTTTCGATAACCGGTAAAATCATCCCGGACTTTGACAATTGAATAATCGCCCAAAGGGCTTTTAAAAAGCACCAAAACCCAAGGAGGTAACAAGCAACATGGCAAAAAAGGTAATTGATATGCTCAAGCTTCAGTTGCCCGCAGGAAAGGCGACGCCGGCCCCTCCGGTCGGCCCTGCGCTCGGACAGCGCGGCATCAACATTATGGAGTTCGTCAAGGCGTTCAACGCCAAAACGGCCGACCAGGTCGGGATGATCATCCCGGTCGTCATTACGGTTTATGCGGACAGAAGCTTCTCGTTCATCATGAAGACCCCGCCTGCAAGCGTTCTTATCAAGAAGGCAGCCGGCAAAGAAAAGGGTTCCGCAGTGCCGAACAAAGACAAGGTTGGCAAGATCACAGCCAAACAGGTCGAAGAAATCGCGAAGATCAAGATGCCCGACCTTAACGCAAACGACGTTGAGGCAGCCATCAAAATGATCGAAGGCACCGCCCGTTCCATGGGCGTAGAGGTCGTCCGCTAGTTTTTTTTACGAAAACAAAGTGGATGTGGGAGGAAACCCGGCGAGGTTTCCGCGATTACCACAAGGAGGAAATTAAAATGGCAAAAAAAGGTAAGCGTTACAAGGCATTGCTCGAAAAAGTCGATCTCACGAAAGAGTACACCCTCTCCGAGGCAGTTGCGATCGCGAAAGAATGCGCGACAGCAAAGTTTGACGAAAGCCTCGAATTGCACGTTCGTCTCGGCGTAGACCCCCGCCATGCCGATCAGCAGGTCCGCAGCACTATCGTTCTTCCGCACGGTACGGGACACACGAAAAGAGTTCTCGTCATCGCAACGGGAGAAAAACAGAAGGAAGCGCAGGATGCTGGCGCGGACATCGTCGGAGGCGAAGAGCTTGTACAGGAGATCATGGACGGCAGAATGGATTTCGACGCCGTCATCGCCACCCCGGACGTCATGAAGTCGGCCGGTCGCCTCGGTAAAATCCTCGGTCCCCGCGGATTGATGCCGAGCGCAAAGGCCAATACGGTCACGTTCGACGTTGCCGATGCGGTCAAAGAAATCAAGGCCGGACGTGTGGAGTTCCGCGTCGATAAGACAGCGATCACCCACAATGCAGTGGGCAGAGCGTCCTTCCCGGTGGAACACCTCGAAGAAAACGTGAAAGCGCTTTTCCGCGCAATCCTGAAAGCGCGCCCGGCTGCAGTCAAGGGTACATACGTCAAGGGAATCACCGTTTCGTCCACGATGGGCCTCGGGATTTCGGTAGACGCAGCGCAGGCACAGAAAGACGTCGCAGCGGAATAAAATTTCCGCAAAAAAATAAAACGCAAAGGCGCAGGATTTTTCCTGCGTCTTTTTTTGTGCTTTTTTAGCTCTTTTTTGGATTTTCACGCGAATTCCTGCTCCAGTATCGTTGGTGTAATGTCGTTGGCGTTACAAAAATCGCTTCTGGAAAATTTGTTTTCTGCAGTGCCTCGTTTTTTCGCATATAATTTTGAGATGGAAAACAAATCTCTCTTTGATTTCGACGTTTTGATCGCGGGTGGAGGACCTTCGGGCGCGGCGCTTGGTAATTTATTGGCGAGCAGCGGGATTTCCTGCTGCGTCGCAGACAAAGCGTTTTTTCCGCGCGAAAAATTATGCGGCGGACTGGTAACCGCAAAAACGCGAAAACTTGCGTGCGAAATCGCTGGCAAAGATATTTTGTCCGCTTCTGACGCATATGAAATGAGGGACATTGCCTTTTTTTATGAGGGGGCACCGGTTGCGGCTACTTCCGTCGACTCTCCGTTCAACATCGTAGAACGACGTATTTTCGACAATGCGCTGCTTCGCCTTTTTGTAGAAAAGGGTGGAACATTGCTTGAAGGACGCGAAGTCGTTTCGGTTGACACGGGCGTAAACTGCGTAAAGCTAAAAACGGGAGAAACGCTGCGCTACCGGGTGCTTGTCGGCGCAGACGGCGTTTACAGTAAGATACGCCCGCTCGTCGAACAACACCCCCTTCCCACAGCGTTTTGCTGCGAAGCCTTTGTGCCGAAAGACACAGCGAATTTAGGTGACTGCATCGCGATGCACTTCGGGCTTGTGCCTTACGGTTACGCCTGGGTTTTTCCACGCAGCGATTCTTACGCAGTTGGCTTCGGCGGTCTGGCCCCAAAGGATTTCGATTACAAAACCACGATGGCGTATTTGTTAGAAGCCATCGGCGCACCCAGCATTCCGTTCAAGGGTATGCACGTTCCATACGGCCATTTTGTACGAAAACCGGTAAAGAGAAATATTCTTCTGGTTGGAGACGCGGCAGGGCTTGTGGATTCCATGACGGGGGAAGGGTTATATTACGCCCTGCTTTCGGCAAAAAAAGCGTCCGTTGCGATTTTAAATTTTCTGCATAGCGGCGAAAAACTGGACGCTTACGTGGCATCGCTCGCGCCAATTCATGCGCACATCAAAAGCGCAACGCGCGCGCAGCGGTTTTTTTATAACAGACAAATTCAGAAGGCCATTTTCAAACGGGCGCATGGCAGGACGAATTTCGTCCGTTATGCAGCAGAAAACGTCATATCGAACGGCGACATGACGTGGGGCGAAGCTTTTTTAAAATATTTCGGAGAAAAAATATTTGGCCGATAAGCACGTTATTTGACGGGAAGCCGTTTCATCGCAATCCCCATACATTGCGGCGCGATGTCGGTCAAAAGAGGCAGTTTGCCGTTGTAGGCTCTTTCGCTCTCATGTTCTGTCACCTGACAGGAGTAAATCAGCGCATTCTGCTCCTTTTTCGTGCTCCAAAGTTCCAGCCGCATATCCACGTCGATAAAACGCTCTGTCCATGCCGGTTTTAATTCTCGATCTTCGACCGGTTCATTCTTGACGACCCATTTGCCCTCTTCCCATTCATATTTTTCTTCGAAAGAGAGTTTGTCTTCAAATTTCTGCGTGTGCCGCACGCCCGCGTAATCGCATTTAATAATATTCAATGAAAGCACGGCATCCACATAACGCGGCGCCAGTGACATCGCCTGGTGTGCGAGTGCAGCTTCGCTGACCTGCGTTTTTACGCGCGCGCCTGTCGTCGAACGGTGCCGTTCCAGCAGTTGTTTCGGCGTAATAAGCTTGTAGGCGGCAGTTTTTTGTTTCGCCAGAACGAGCTCCGCCCATTTGGTTTTGATGGCGTCCGATATACTTGGGTCGGAAACCGATTTTGGCACGGTAACGGGCATGACGAGTACCGTTTTTACATTTTTCATGCCCTCGACACTTAAAAAGTCATGGACCTCCGGCGCGGCAAATGCGGGAAGAGGAACAAGCAAAAATACAAACAGGATAAAAAGGACCGAGGAAAAAACGTTTTTTCTCACAAAGAACACCTCCTTCGGATATTAAAAATCGAAATTATTATATCCGATAGGAGGTGTTTGTGATTGTAAATTTTTGTTTTTCGTCTATTTTTTTGAAAGGTGCGCGGCTGCAGTATCCAAAAGCGCGTCAACGACCTTCGTCAAACTTGGCGTATAAGGCAGTGCGCCGCCGGGTACGCTGTCCTTCACCGAAAGGCCGTATACAAGCGAATGCTCCTTGCTCTTCACCTCGCGCACTTCTATTTTGATCGCGCCGATTGCGAAGGACTGGTCCCACGCGGGCGATGTTGAAGGCGGCGGAAGGAACACGCCGTATCCCCAGCCGCCGTGCCGGTAGTAACCGCCCCATCCCACGCCGATGCCAACGTCCCAGTTCGTGCGGGCGTCATGACTTACGACGCCGTATTTCGCGTCCGTAACGGTCAGGCTCACTATCGCATCCACATATTCGGGCGAAAGCTCAATCGCACGTTCCAGGATAGCGTCGCGTGAGAGCGGCTGCGAAGACGCCGCTCCTTTTACAAATTCATCTGCGCTTACGATTTGTTCGGGGGTTTTTATGACAAAAAGCGCGTCCAGCGCGCCGTTTGCAACGATTTCGTCCCAATGCTGGGCAAGGGATTCCGCGAAGAAGGCTTCGGACGGCGGGACGCTGACGCTCTCCTCGATTTTGATTGGGAGAATCAGCGCCCGCTTGATGTCCGACAGGTTGTAGGATTTATTTTCAAATTCATCGATCACCGGTTTCGCAACGGCCGCTAGGGGGTTAAGCAGCGTAAAAAGCAGAATCGGTACGATGAAGAATTTTTTAATCATGGGCGGGTCCTCCTATACGAGAATTTATTGTTCTCATTATATAAAACCCGAAACGCATCGTCATGCGTAACCCAGTACCGTAAAATCCTAAGCCGCTAAATTGATATATGCGTTGCCGAGTGCGATTACTGCGAAAGAAAGAAGGAGCAATAAAGTCAGAAGCTTGTTCACGATGACACCATCCTCTCCGGTTGCTGTGTGTAGAGTATATAAAAGAGATATGTGGATTTTGTGAGAATTTTTGAGCGAAAAACTGTACAATTTGGGTTTATTAGTATATAATTCTACAGCTTAGACTCAAGACAGCTGGTGCGCCTCGCGGCGCTTAATCTCCAGCCGAGGTCGTGCGAAGGATAATCAATGCATAACTGTGCTTGTATTATGGCTTCCAGACTCTCTTGAGCGTCGGAAGCCATTTTTTGTTGGCGTCCGAAAACATTTTGATCGCGGCAACGATGCCCGAATAGAGCATAAGAACCGATAACCCGGTTCCGCCGCAGGAAGAAAGGAGTGTTAAAGAATGCCAACACAAGCAAAACGCGAAATGATCGACGCAATGGTCGAACTGCTGAAGAAGAGCGACGCCGTATTCATCACCGAATATCGCGGCCTTTCCGTCGCGCAGATCACCGACTGCCGCAGACGCATCCGTCAGGCGGGCGGTGAGATGAAGGTGTGTAAAAACACCCTCATGCGCATCGCGCTCACCGAGTGCGAGATGCCGCAGGCGAGCGAGATCGACACCGGCCCGAACGGATATGTAATGTCCTACGGCGATGCAGCTGCGGTCGCAAAAGCGATCCGTGACTACGGAAAAGAAAAGGGCAACGAAGCCCTTGTCGTAAAGGGCGCGATCCTGGGCGGAAAAGTGCTTACGAAGGAACAGGTTTTCGCACTTGCGGATCTGCCTTCAAAAGACCAGCTTATCGCACAGGTCGTCGGAACCATCGCCGCGCCGCTCCGCGGGCTCGTCACAGTGCTTTCCGGGCCGCAGAGAGGCTTGGTCAACGCGCTGTCGCAAATCAAAGACAAAAAAGACGCAGCATAGCAGCAACTGCAGCCTGAGGGCCGCATAAATTTAAAATTAAAAATGTCCATATAGGAGGATGTAAATTATGTCACGTGAAGATATCATCAAGGCAATCGAAGAAATGTCCGTTCTTGAGCTCTCCGAGCTCGTCAAGGAACTCGAAGAGAAGTTTGGCGTGTCCGCAGCGGCACCCGCAATGATGATGCCGATGGGCGGCATGCCCGCAGCAGCGGCAGCACCGGCAGAAGAAGAGAAAACCGAGTTTGACGTAGTCCTCGTCGATCACGGCGCAAACAAGATCGGCGTCATCAAAGTCGTTCGCGAAATCACGGGCCTTGGCCTGAAAGAAGCGAAGGACCTCGTCGACGGCGCACCCAAGACCGTGAAGGAAGCAGTGTCGAAGGACGAAGCCGAAGCGATGAAGAAGCAGATCGAAGAAGCGGGCGCGAAGGTCGAACTGAAGTAGTTTGAGATTACGGCCTGCTTAGGCCATTAACTTCAAAACATTTGAAAGAGACCCCTCAACGTATGAAAATACGCCTTCGGGGTCTCTTTCTTCATGTTTCGACGCATTGCCCGGTTTACATTGCAAATTATTATTAAAAAGATCAGGGCAACGCTAGCGCCGGGTGCGCTTCCCGGGCATCGTTGCTGACCCAATCAGGTAGCGATCTATTGGTATTATTTGAAAAATTCCTCTCTTAGCCAAAGATTTTTCGGAAATCGTTCCACTGGAGCTTTTCTTTCCCACATTTTTTATCTATGATATTCCAAAGCATGTTTTACTTATAAGTTAATCCACAAGGAGAGCCTTCCGTATGAAAATCATCGATGCGCACGTGCACGTTTATTCGCCGGAAATTGAGAAAAATAGAGATAAGATCGCCGCGACGGAGCGATGGTTCGACATCCTGAGCGGTTCGCCGTTCCAGAAATGGGGTACTGCGGAGGACCTGATTGCTGCGATGGACAGGGACGGGATCGAGACGTCCATTGTCACGGGGTTTGCGTTTTACGATCAGGGACTGTGCCGCGAAGTGAACGATTACGTGCTGGATGCGGCGAAGCGTTATCCGGGACGCATCCTGCCGATGGCGGTCGTCTCTCCGACGCGTCCGGGTGCAGAGGCGGAGATCGCGCGCTGCGCGGAGCTGGGCGCGGTCGGAGTCGGGGAGCTTTTTCCGGACGGGCAGCTGTTCGATATTTCGGACGCGCGCCAAACATGGCGTCTTGCCGGCGCCTGCGGTGAGCGCGGGCTGTTCGTCATGTTCCACACCGCAGAGCAGGTCGGCCACCAGTATCCCGGAAAAGGTGCATACGGCGCGGAACATGCTGCAAAATTCTGCTTGAATCACCCGGAGGCAGAGGTCATCTTCGCGCACTTTGGCGGCGGGCTCTGGGCATATGAGGCAATGCCGGAAATGCGTCAGGTGCTTTCGAATGCCTGGTACGACACCGCCGCATGGCCGTGGCTTTACGGCCCGCAAGTTATGGATTCTATCTTCGCCATTGGTGCTGGGCATAAAATTCTGTACGGCTCTGACTGGACAATCCTCGCGTATCCCCGCTATGCAAAGCTTCTTTCGGAAACGAATCTCGATGAAAAAATGACGAACGCGCTTTTATATGAAAATATCGACCGTTTATTATCGAGGAGTGACTAATTCCGCATTTTTTTGTATGCAAGATTTGCTTTTCCGAAAGTAAGTCCCTGCAACGATACGGGCGCTCTCCTTTCTTGACAGAGAGTGCGTCTACCAGTATTATTTTTTCGTTAAAAATAAATTTTTGTCAACCTGCACTTTTTGCGTTTCTCTTTCACGAGATGCAAGACCAAATGTACTGTTTCACAGATGGAATAAATAGGAAGGAGCGTTTCCGATATGCTGGATTTTCTAAATGCAGCGGCGGAGATTCGCGGTGAGATTGTTGCGCTGCGGCGCGCGATTCACGAATGTCCTGAGCTCGGCACGGAAGAGGAAAAAACGGCGCAAAAGATCGAAAGCTGCCTGCGCAGCCTGGGGATCGAGACGAAGCGTTGTTACAAAACGGGCGTCGTCGGATTGCTTCGCGGTGCGCGCCCAGGACCCACGGTCGCGTTTCGCGCCGATATTGACGCGCTGCCGATCGAAGAAAAGACGAACGCCGCTTATGCGTCCAAAAATGCGGGTGTGATGCACGCATGCGGACATGACGCGCACGCGGCGGCACTGCTCGGCACGGCGAAGCTTCTGGCGAACGCGCGGGAACATCTCGACGGGAACATAAAATTCCTTTTTCAGCCAGACGAAGAGGGAAACGGCGGCGCTGCAAAGATGGTCGCTGAGGGCTGCATGCGCGATCCGGACGTGAACGCCGTTTTTGGTGCGCACGTCTCGCCGTCCCTGCCTGCGGGAATTGTGGGCGTCATGCCGGGAAAGGCGTACGCCGCATCAAATATGTTTTGGATTACTGTAAAAGGGAAGGGCTCGCACGGTGCGCGCCCGCATGAGGGCGTTGACGCAATCGCGATCGGCGCGCAGATTGTTTCCGCGCTGCAGCAATATGTAAGCCGGCAGACAGACCCGCTCGATTCGGCAGTGGTCAGCGTTGGTACGTTTCACAGCAGCGGTGCTCCAAACGCAATCGCGGACGAGGTAAAAATGCGGGGCATCATCCGCACGCTCGGTCCCGAAATGCGGGCAAAGACGGTGGAAGCAGTCCGCCGCATTGTAACCGGTACAGGGGAAGCGATGGGCGCGTTGGTGGAAATAGAAATTCGCGAAGGGCACGCTGGAATTGTAAACGATCCGGGCATGACTGATTTTGTCGCGGAGGCGGTCTCTGAACTGCTGGGGCCGGATAAGCTGACGCACATCGACAAGCCCTCGATGGGCACGGAGGACTTCGGCGTCTTTCTGGAGCACACGCCCGGCACGTTTTATTCGTTTGGGACCGCGAATGAAGGAAAAGGAATCAACGCGCCGCTGCACAACAGCACGTTCGACGTGGACGAAGATTCGCTGCACATCCTGAGCGCACTGCATGCCGCGATCGCATATCGTTATTTTCAGAAATATAAAAAGTAAAAAGAAGAAAGGTTTGAAATCATGACTACAGAGAAACGCCGTATCGGCTTTAAAGTTCCCCATACCTTTGTCATTTTGTTCCTGCTTGCTTTTCTCGCAGCCGTCGCCACGTGGGTGCTGCCGCCCGGGCAGTACAACTACGAGCGCGTCGAGGTCAACGGCGTGATGCGCAATCTCGTCGTGCCGGGTTCTTACCATCACATTGAGGCCACCGCGGCAAACAAGGCCGGCGTCGTCTCCTTTTTCAGTTCATTCCATAAAGGACTGATCGCGGCGGCCGAAGTCGTCATGCTCATCTTCCTTGTAAACGGTGCGTTCGGCTTGGTGATCAAAACAGGCTCCTTCAACGCGCTGCTCGGATCGCTCATGAAACGCTTCCGGCACAGTGACAAGATTCTGATCGCCGTACTTTTCATCGTTTTCGGGCTCGGGAGTTCTTTCTTTGGTATGCTTAACGAATATAACGGCTTCTACCCGATTTTCGTCGGGCTCGCAGTTGCTCTCGGATACGATCCCATTGTCGGGATGGCGATTGTCGCTATGGGGGCGTACACGGGCTTCGCCGCCGCAATCATGAATCCGTTCACGATTGTCGTGGCGCAGAGCATCGCTGGCATCCCGCTCTATCACCATACTGGAATGCGCATCGCGATCTTCGTCATCTTCAACGCTCTGGCAATCGCATACCTCCTGCGCTATGCGTCAAAAATCAAGGCGGACCCGAGCGCCAGCGTCATGGACCTGAGCGACCTGACAATCGACCTCGGCGACACGGACAAAGACAGCCTGCAGAACCATCCGATGACAGGCAAGCATAAACTGATCCTCACAGTCGTCTTGTTCACGTTGATATGGATCATCTACGGCTCGATCAAAGAGGGCTGGGGATCGATCCAGTTGACCGGCGTCTTCATCCTGATGGGCATCGCCGCCACGCTGATCGACGGCTGGAGTCCGGACAAAATCGCCACGGAATTCATCAACGGCAGCAAAACCGTCGTCTTCGGCGCAATGGTGACCGGAATCGCGCGCGCAACGCTCGTAATATTACAGGAAGGCAAGATCATCGACACAATCATCAACGGAATGGTAACGCAGCTCGACGGCCTGCCGCCGATTCTTGCGGCAAACGGCATGCTCATCATACAAAACCTGTTCAACTTCGTCATCCCCTCCGGCTCCGGTCAGGCGGCGACGACGATCCCAATCTTGGCGCCCATCGGCGACCTGCTCGGCGTGAGCCGCGAAGTCGTCGTACTTGCGTTCCAGTTCGGCGACGGTTTTTCAAACATGCTCTGGCCGACCTGCGGCATCGTGGTCGCCTGCGGCCTTTCCGGCGTGCCATATCAGAAATGGCTGCGCTTCTTTGCGCCGCTCTTCGGGATCATGCTCATCGTTCAGTTCATTATTATTTCTTTCGCTGTGATAGCAGGTATTTAAATTTCGTTCGAAAGCTTATCGAAGCGCCGCCCTCCGTGGACGGCGCTTTTTTCGCATCATCCAGCGAAAAAATTATCTGAAGTCTTGACATGCTTTGAAACAAACGATATATTTTATTGAAATGGTAACAGAAGGGATATTTCTTTCTGAAAGAATTGACGTTTTGTTAGCAACACCCTAAAAGCCAAGGAGATTCCTCATGATTATAAGCGCTAGCAGAAGAACGGACATCCCCGCATTTTATACGCCATGGTTTTTGAACCGTCTCGTAGCCGGCTACGTGCTTGTTAGGAATCCAATGGACAAACACCAGGTCAGCAAAGTCAGCCTGAATCGCGATGTCGTGGACGGCTTCGTCTTCTGGACGAAAAACCCCGCACCCATGATAGAAACGCTCGGCGCACTGCGTAACTATCCCTACTATTTTCAATTCACGCTAACGCCCTACGATTCCGACGTAGAACGCTATCTGCCGCCGAAAGAAGAAGTTCTCGTCCCCGTTTTTCAAAAATTATCGGAAAAAATCGGCGCAAACAGAGTTATCTGGCGCTACGATCCGATTTTTATAAACGAAAAATATACTGCGGAATATCACCTCGACGCATTCGAAAAATTCTGTGCGCTCCTGAGCGGTTACACGAAAAAATGTGTCATCAACTTTATCGACATGTACCATAAAACAGAACAAAACATGCGCCCCTTCGCGCTAACCCCAATCTCGATAAGGCTGAAAAAAACACTGCTGACAAGCCTCAGCACCATCGCAAAAGCACACAACATTCAGCCGGAAACTTGCAGCCACGGCGTGAAACTTGATATTCCAAATGCCTGCTGTGTTGACGGGAATTTGTTCGAAGAGATGTCCGGCTTCCGATACAAACTGGAAAAAGACAAATACCAGCGGGTCGGATGTAACTGCAAAGAAAGCATAGACATCGGCGGTTACAATACCTGCGGCAACGGCTGCCTTTACTGTTACGCGAACATTAACCCAGATCAATGCCGTCTTTTTGTCGAAAAGCACAACCAATACGGAGAATTTCTCACCGGAAAACGTAGGAAAGAAGACCGCATTTATGAAAGAGAGATGTACTCCTGTAAAGACGGGCAAACAAGAATTTTCCCAAGCTATGAGTTCTAGCCGCCGCTCTGTCGAAAATTAAACGGGATTTTTATTGCGCTCGTTTCGCCGGAAAAATTCAAACAGGTGTTTGAATTCTCCGGCAGAAATTTTTTACGGCGCGGATTTTTCAAACAATCGTGTGAATTTCTGTTTTTCTAAAAACTACCGGATCGTGTAACATTGTGTGCGTTTTTACATCCTTCGAAGAAACCTAACGATTTTCGAATTTTATTGGCGCAAAAAATTTAAAACGCGTGAAGTAAATCAAGGTTTGATCTTTATAAAAACAAGAAGAATTTCTTAGAAAATCGCCGCCTGGATGGTGCGATGACACAAGCAATCGCCCCTTGGCAAACCGAACAGCGAACCAACGCCCCCGGTTAAGTAATTACCGGGGGCGTTGAGTGAATAGGCAGGTTTTTCTATCAAGCGTATGTGTATTACTCCGAAGATCTGCCAAAGGGCGGCTGTGAAGTCAGCGTGCCGTATAGGCAGCGATTTTAAGAGGAGAGGGAAAGCAAAGTCCGATACTTCGGATACGGAATAAACTCGTCCGCCATGCAAATCTCCGCCGCGTCCGCAAGCTCCCGAATCTCATTCATCAACGGCACCGCTTTCGTCACGATCTGTTCCGCATGCTCGCGCAACTCGAGATCAACCAGGTTTTCCCTGAGCTCCGTCAATTCTTCCATTTTATCGAGCAGTCCGGTTTTGAGCGAAGCGAGTTCCGCGATATGCGACTTCCAGCGGTCGATATCTTTTGCACCGACCTCTTCCGCCGCCGCGTAGGAATTTTTTTCCAGCATCAACTGCTTTGAAATCGCGGGCATGATGCCCTCCCAGATCATATCGCGCAGCACAGACATTTCAATCTCGATGCTGTTGACGAACGACTCCATGCGAATCGCCCAGAACGCTTCGAGCTCGCGTTTCTTGTATACGCCCATATCTTCGAGCATCTGCATGATGGCCGGGTCTTTGTAAAGGTCGATGCCCTGCGGGATTGTGCGCGCTTTGATGAGTCCGCGGCGCTCCGCTTCCTCGTGCCACTCTTTTGAATATGCGTCACCTTCAAAGCGAATGTTGCGGCTGATTTTCGACGCTTCGCGAATCGTGCACAGCGCAGCGTCGACCGGATCCTGCCCGCTGTCGATATTCGCTTCGAAAATCTGCAGGAATTTTTCCATCCCCGCGGCCCAGACTGAGAGCAGCGCCGTCACAGGAACCGCCATCGCCTGCGATGCACCGGGCGCGCGGAATTCAAATTTGTTGCCCGTGAACGCGACGGGGCTTGTCCTGTTGCGGTCTGAGTCGAATGCGACGATTTCCGGCAGTTTGATCAGCCCGAGGTCGACCGTGCATTTCCCCGGCATGTCTTTCGGGCTGCCCGCTTCGATTGCCGCGATCACCGCGTCGATTGCGGAGCCGAGGTACACGCTGATGATGTTGGGCGGCGCTTCGTGACCGCCAAGCCTGTACATGTTGCCTGGCGTCGCGACGGACGCCTGCAGAAGGCCCGCGAATTCGGACACGCCAAGCACAAACGACGAAAGGAAGGAGAGGAAAATAACGTTCTTCCTGTGGTTGCTCGACGGCTTAAGCAGGTTCCTGCCTTCGCTGTCCTGCAGCGAAAAGTTGACGTGCTTGCCGCTGCCGTTCATTTCTTTAAACGGTTTTTCATGGAACAACAGACGCAGCTCGTGCTGACGCGCCATCTTGCGCATTACTTCCATAATGAGCTGGTTCTGGTCGCACGCGAGGTTCGCCTCCGCAAAGTTCGGCGCAAATTCGAACTGGCAACGCGCAACTTCGTTGTGCCTTGTCGCAAGGTCTACGCCAAGCCGCGCCAGGTCACGCTGTACGTCTTCCATATACGCAAGCACGCGCGTTGGGATTGCGCCGAAATAGTGGTCTTCCATCTTCTGGTCGCGCGGCGGGCGCGAGCCAAGCAACGTGCGGCCGCTGAAACGGATGTCGGGGCGTTTTTGCGCCTTCGGCCGGTCCAGCAGAAAAAATTCCTGTTCGCCGCCCACCGTCGCGCGCACGTAGCGTACGCCGCGGTTGCCGAAAAGCTTCAGCATCTTGAGCGAACGGCTCTCCACCGCGTCCATCGACCGCAGTAGGTACGTTTTCATATCAAGCGGGGAACCGTCGTAAGAGAGGAAGACGGAGGGGATACAGAGTGTGCCGCCTTTGGGGCTCTTCATAATGAAAGCGGGGCTCGTCGGATCCCACGCACTGTAGCCGCGCGCCTCGAACGTGCTCCTTGTGCCGCCCGAAGGGAAGGAAGAAGCGTCCGGCTCGCTCTGGACGAGGTCTTTGCCCGTAAACGTCTCCAACGCTACGCCATTGTCGTCCGCATGGACAAACGCGGTGTGCTTTTCCGCCGTCATCTCCGTGAGCGGGTGGAACCAGTGCGCCCAGTGGCTTGCGCCGTGCGACACCGCCCAGTCCTTCATCGCGAGCGCGACCGTATCTGCAATGCCGGAATCAAGCTTCTGGCGGCCTTCCATTGCCCCCGCAAGATTCTCGTAGACGTCCTTCGGCAGCCGCTGTTTCATTTCATTCTTATCGAAAACAAGCGACCCGTAAATCTCCCTCATCGTTGGAAATTTTTTTTCTTCCGCCATCGCAGATCCCTCCCTGGAATTGCTTCGCAAAAAATTATGCTTCCTTATATCATGAATTAAGCAGAAATGCAAGGAAATTTATGTGCTTAATTATTATGTTTCATATCATAAATTTATATTTTACAAAAATTAAGCGACATGATTTCCGATTTTTAGTGTTTTCTGCTTTTGCTGGACACGCGCCTGACTCCGATGTACTCTTATGCGAGAAACGGAGGAGGGATAACGCATGGAACGCAGAGAAGCCATCAGGAAAATCACGATCAAACGGGGAGATATCACAAAAGAGACTGTCGATGCTATTGTTAACGCTGCCAATTCATCGCTTCTGGGCGGAGGCGGCGTGGACGGTGCGATCCACCGGGCCGCGGGCCCCGAACTTCTGACCGAATGCGCGTCGCTCGGCGGCTGCCCGGCCGGCCGGGCAAAAACGACAAAAGGTTACCGGCTGCCCGCGAAGTTCGTCATCCATACCGTGGGTCCCATCTGGCGCGGCGGCAAAGCGGGCGAAGAACAGACCCTCGCAGACGCCTATACAAACAGCCTCAAAGAAGCGCTGCGTATCGGCGCAAAAACGGTAGCATTCCCGGCAATTTCGACAGGCGTTTACCATTTCCCGCCCGAACGCGCCGCGCAGATCGCGGTCGAAACCGTCGCCGATTTTCTTGCACAACACAACGAAATCGACGAAGTACGTCTCGTCTGCTTCTCAGAAGAATCGGAACAGTGGCATAGAAAAGCGCTGGAAGAAAAAGCACGGGCATAACACGCGCGGCGCATGTTACGCTTGTTTTTGTTACGCCTGCCTTTTCCCCTCTGCTATAATATCAGCTGTCTTTTTATTGTTTTACGCAGGAGGAGTTCCATCTGATCGACATTCGCGGGCTAAAGTTATCGTTTGGCGAACAGGCCGTCTTCGACGGGCTGGACTGGTTCGTTTCGCCCAAAAGCAGGGTCGGCCTCGTCGGGGACAACGGCGCGGGCAAGACGACGCTGCTGCGTATCTTGGCGGGACAGGTCGAATACGACGATGGTTCTGTGACTTTGCCCAAAGAATACACAACTGGATTTTTGCCCCAGGACCTGATAGAGATCGACGACATGCCGCTGCTGGACTATCTGAAACGGCAGGCGGGGCTTGAGGAGCTCGGACAGAAACTCGAGCAGACGGAGCATAGGATGTCGCTGCAGAGCGAGGGTTCCCGCGAGCTGAACGCGCTGCTTTCCGAGCATGAACGCTTGCAGCGTGAATTCGACGCAAAGGGCGGCTTTGCGTTCGACATAGAAGCGCGCATGGTCATGAAGGGACTTGGCTTCCACCCGGAAAAAGATGCGGCGCGCCCGACGTCCGAGTTTTCGGGCGGCTGGAAGATGCGCATCGCGCTTGCCGCGCTTTTGCTTTCGCGCCCGGACATTCTCCTGCTCGACGAACCGACGAACCATCTGGACACGGAAAGCATGGAATGGCTCGAAAACTGGCTGCGTGACTACCGCGGCACAATCATAGCGGTCTCTCACGACCGCCGTTTCCTCGATAAAATGGTCACGTCCGTCGCGGAACTTGCGCACACAAAAATACACATCTACACGTGCGGATACGAAAAATATCTCGTGGAGCGCGAGGAACGGCGCGCGCGCCTCGAGGCGGAATGGGAGCAGCAAAAAGAACGCATCGAAGACATGCAGCGTTTTATCGAGCGCTTCCGTTACAAAGCGACGAAGGCCGCTCAGGTGCAAAGCCGCATCAAACAGCTTGAAAAAATGGAAATCACGGAGCTCGACGGTCCTTCAAAGAGCGTTAATTTTAAATTTCCCGAAGCGCCCCGCACGGGGCTTGAAGTGCTCACGGCAAAAGGACTCGCCAAGACATACGGCGACAACACGGTCTTTTCCGGCCTGGACCTTTCGATCCAGCGCGGCGAACGCGTTGCGCTCGTCGGCGTCAATGGCGCGGGAAAATCGACGCTTCTGCGTCTGCTCAATAAATCCGAAGAACCTACGGAAGGCCGCGTAACCTTCGGCCTCAACGTTAAGCGCGCTTATTTCTCGCAGGAAAGCGCGCAAAATCTGGACTACGGCAAAACGATATGGCAGGAGGTCAACAGCGCAGGCTCCAAGCTGCTGGAAGGTGCAAAACGTAACCTTCTGGGTGCGTTCCTTTTCTCGGGAGACGACATCCATAAACCGATCCCCGTGCTGTCCGGCGGGGAAAAATCACGTGTCGGACTGCTGAAGATGCTGCTCTCGGAGTCCAACCTTCTGATCCTGGACGAACCGACGAACCACCTAGACTTCAGCACGAAGGAACTTTTTCAAAAAGCGCTGCTCGGATACGGCGGTACCGTTCTCATCGTATCGCATGACCGCGCATTTCTGGATGATCTCGTGGAGCGCGTGATCGAGATTCGCGACGGCAGACTCTACGACTATAAGGGCAACTATTCCTGGTTCATCGACAAACGTGCGGAAATCGCGGCAAGAGCGGCGGGCGGTACGCCTGAAAAAGAGCTCCCCGCGCCGCCGAAAGGCAAAGAGGACAAGCGCGCGGCAGCGGAAGAACGAAATCGCTTGTACCGGGAGCGTAAAGTTTTCCAGGACCGACTGCAGAAAGTCGAGGCGGCGGTCGCGACGGACGAGGCGCGTAAAGCGGAAATCGCGGCGGACCTTTGTAACCCGGAAGTACTGGCCGATTCCTCGCGCGTGCAAAAACTGATGATCGAGCTGAAAGACGTCGAAGGCCGGCTCGCAGCGCACTATCCCGAATGGGAAAAGCTCGCCGCGCAAATTGAAGCTATTATATAGAGGGTGGAAAAATGATCTACGACAGCATTGAAAACATGATTCGACACGTACCGCGCTTCGTTCCAAACACGCAGACGCTTACAGCTTTCCTCACGGCAGCGCATGAAAAAACGTTCGAGGAACTGCGTGCTATCGATTTTTCGCCGCTCGACGCCCGGTATGACGAATACGTCACGAAGGCCGCACACGACAATTTGCTCGAAGCGCACCGCAAATACTGGGATCTGCAAATTCTGATGGCCGGAAAAGAACTTGTTGGCTACGCACCGCTGCAAACGCTCGCGGAAAAAATCCCTTACGATCCCGGCGAAGACATTGCGTTCTACGAAGGCGCGTACCAGAGTTTCCTGCTCGGGCACGGAATGGCAATGCTCCTTGCGCCTTGGGACGCGCACCTTCCGCAGATTGCTGTCGGAGCGCCCGCTCCCGTCAAAAAAATCGTCGTTAAACTTCCGTGGTAAAACGAAATCCCTTGCCGCCGGGCGTTCACAAGAGCGCCCGGCTTTTCTGTGCCCTCCTGCTTTCATAAATTAAACTTTGAAAACTACGTAATTTAGCGGATAGTGTATCTTGCTCTGTGACGTGTATAATACCATCTTGTCTGGTTTTGATGTACAAAACTAGAAAATATATAAAATGAATAGTGTTAAGAACCATAATTTTTTTATTTCGCTTGATGTTCAGACGCGCTCCGCTTTTATCTTGCGGGATTCTTTATTCTTTTACTCCCCCTTTCTTTCGCCATGAAAAAAAGAAAAAGGTAGAGGATCCCTGCAAAAAGGGGAGAGGCTTTCGCCTCTCCCCTTCCTTTTTATATATAGAAGAAATGGTTCAGGCCCGCAGCGCCAGTTTTTTCTGGACGACGGCAAGCGCAGCGCCCGGCTCGACCTTCATACCGCAGCGCAGCGCGCCGCGTTCTACCGCGGCGGCCATAGCGACTAGCATATGCTTGTCGAGGTTGGCCATATGGCCCATGCGGAACCCCTTCCCGGCGAACGCGCCGAGACAGCCCGCAATCAGCCCGCCCTCTTCGGCCACCGCCGCGCGGAATGCCGCGTCATCGACTGGCATGTCCTGCGGATAGAGAAAAACGGAAAGCGTCGACGCGCGGAACGGCTTCTCGCACGCGACCTTAAATCCAATCGCCTCCATCGCCTCCGCAAGCATCGCGGCGTCCTCCGCGTGCCTTTTACAGCGCGCTTCGTAGCCCTCTTCCTTAATGATATGCATCGCTTCTTTCAACGCCATGATGTTATTCACGGCGGGCGTTCCCCAGTACTGTTTCGTATCGACCATAACCGGGATCCACCGCGCGAAATCGACGTAGGACTCCGGAATCTGGCCCATCGACTCGCGTTTTTCGAGCGCACGTTTATTCGCCCAGAGCACCATCATCCCCGGCACCGAACCGAGCGCCTTCTGCGTGCAGGTCAGATACAGGTCGATCCCCCAGCGCATATCCGCCTCTGCGCCGCCCGCCGCGGCGACGCCATCGACGAGAAACAGCACCTCTGGATATTTTTTCTTCACCATTTCGGCGATCTCTTTGAGTTGGATCATCGCGCCCGTTGACGTTTCAACGTGTGTCATGATCAGGATGGAATAACCGCCCTTCGCAAGCTGGGCATCCACTTCTTCGACCGTGACGGATTTGCCCCATTCCGCCTTGACGACGTCCATCCGATAGCCGCGGCGTTCGCAGATCGATTCGTAACGGTCTCCGAAATGCCCGTTCGAGCAAAGCAGGATTCTATCCTTCTGCGACGCGATATTTACGACTGCCATCTCCATGCCCATCGTTCCCGAGCCGGCGACAAGAAACGCGATTCCGTCGCAGTGCAGCATATCGCGCAAATCCCCGAGCAGTGCCTGGAAATCAGCGACAAAAACCGGATCCGTGTGCGCCCTCGTCTCGCTGCCCAGCGCCTGCAAAATAGAAGGGCTGACCGGGACCGGCCCCGGCACCATAACAATTTTTTTCGTCGGAATCATAGACGGTACCCTCCTCGACTTTTGAGTGATTCTAGAAGTCTAAAGAGTAACACGCGGCTTGTCAATCAAAAACACGAGGGGTTTCCAAAGATTCTTTTCGGCAAAATAAATCTGGTGTTTTTGCCGGCCCTCTTCAGAAAATGTAAAGTTATTATAGAAAAACAAAGCGTTAGCAATTTTTTCAGGTGTCCGTATAAATGTGAAAAACGCTTGCTATGACAAAATTCCGCCATAATTTCGCCCCAAAACGACATGTAAATTAGTCGCGACAAACTTTATTTTTAGAGACTAAAATTGCTAATTTTCAGCCTGTTCTTTCGTTTTTTAAATTCGATTTTGCAACAGGCCTCATGATATTTTGCGTTTCTATCAAAAACTTGACTTCCCGGAGTCGTCCGCTATCATATTTGTTGCGCGTAAGACGTATGTGGGTGAAAATTCTGAATATTTTGTACCCCGTGCTTGAGCGCAGGGAGGTAAACATGCGAAGAATCTGGAGATTGCGGAAGATATTCATTCCGCAGGCGGTGACGGTTTTCATACTGGCCGCTTTCATTGCAGGCTCTCCGTACGTCGGAACACTTATGACAGCGGAAGCCACGGACCAAAATAGTATCGGGATTATCCTTACGACACAAATTACGGATAAATACGGGGATCAGGTGACAGTCAAGACGAATTCTCAAGAATTCATCGGGCTCGAAGATCTGGTCGCAAAAGCGGAAGCTCCGGCGCAAGAGGAGCAAAAGCTGGTTCCGCGTCCCCTTAAGCTGGACGATTCTGTCGTTACAGCACTCGCGAAAATGGATTTGACGCCCGACCATATTTATCGGTGGATCGGTGAGCATCCCAAAACGACCCTCGCAGAGATCGAAAAAATGACCCCGCAATTGCAGGCCAAGGTCGCAAACGTTGCCACTTTTATTCGTTCGACGAACAAAAAACTCGACGCGAAAACGGCATGGCGCGAGGCCGCAGCGCTCGTACACTACTGCGTCAAGTACAACGTTTCAACGGAACTTGCCGTAGGCGTCGCAAAAACGGAGAGCCATTTCAACCCGAATCTGACGAGCAAAGCAGGCGCGCGCGGCGTGATGCAGGTCATGTGGAAATACCACAGCGGCATGCTTCAGGCAAAAGGCATAGCGGCGACGAAAGAGCACATGTACGACCCCGAGCGCGGCATCGAAGCGGGAGTATTGCTTCTTTCCCGTTACATCGACGCATACGGTTCCGTGCAGAAGGCATTGTCACGGTATTACGGAAAGATGTCGAATGTGTACGTGCGGAAGGTCAATAACAACATGGCGCTGCTCGAAAAGCATTCGTCCAACACTGGATTTTAGGAAACGCAATTCTAAAGCACTACTAACTCATATAATCCAATAAGCTAACAAAAACAACATCCAGCAGGCAAACGGCCTCGCTGGATGTTGTTCCTTATAATGAACAAATAGCCCAACGACCACCAGGGCATAGCTGTGCTTTGTGCTAAGTGGAATTACCCGGCAAAGTACCGGTTAGAATTTTTGATTAGTTTCATTTTGAAAGTGATAAGCAGGTAAAAAAATGTGAAAAATAAATAACAATAATGATGTGCTTATTTAACTTTATATAGTAAAATATCTATAACTAGTGCGCAAAATTATTGTGGCAGCAGGGTAAAGAAATGTGACCTTTACTCTCAAAAATGGAGACAATCTGTGTCAAAGTGCTTTTGCAACATTGCTTTCAAGAACCAGAGGGAGAGGCAAAACTACGTTTATGCATGCATGTCTCTTTAAGATAAGGACATATTTCAAACAAGATCAGAAACAACAAGCCAAAGATTTTTAGAATAGGGGAGGAAATATCACAGTGGATAAACAAAAAAACAAGAAAACCGGTTATCTGTTACTCGTTACGATCACGTTTTTGGTGATTATCTCAGGTGTGGCCATGGCAGGAACAACAACCGTAGATTCAGTTGTTGTAGGACCAGGCGAAATTGGTCAGAAACACGACACCATAAACGGTACGCTGAAAGTATCCAACGACATCACGATCCATGCCGACGCGGGGGATTCCGCGGAGGCTGTCTACCTTGAAAATTCGACACTGGAAGTCGGCGGCAGCATCGTCGTTGCTGGTGAAGTCGCGTATGGTGTGTGGGGAGAAGAAGGCGACACGATTTCTGTTGTTGGTAATGTGACAGCTTCTGGCGAATGGGCGACGGGCATCATGGAGGCGTCTGGCGACAGTGCAATCTTTGTTGGTGGCAACGTTACAGCTTCCGGTGTAGGCGCATATGGTGTGAGTGCAACCAATAGCGAAGTCAATATTGTGGGCAAAGTAATCGCCTCTGGCGCAGGCGCAATTGGCGTGTATGGATACGGAGGTACGATAGGCATCAGTAAAGATGTCACAGCTTCCAGTGCAGGTGCATATGGCGTGTATTCCGTGTGGAGCGAAGTGTATATCGATGGTAATGTAACGGCGTCCGATTTCAATGCCACGGGCATAGAGTCGTACGAGGACGATGTCTTCATTGGCGGCAGTGTTTCCGCCTCCGGCGCGGGAGCGCGTGGCATATACGCAGATGACAGCGTTTTTGATATCGTCGGCAGCGTCACAGCAACAGATGCCAGCTATGGCGCGTACGCGGAGACTAGCAGTATCGATATCGGCGGCGGCGTCACTGCGTCCGGCGACAGCTATGGCGTGTATGCAGAGAAGAGCAGTAGCATCGATATCAAAGGGAGCCTCACGGCAGCGGGCGGCAGTCAAGGTGTTTACGCATACAGCGGCAGTACAATCAACATGAACAAGGATGCGACAGCGACTTCTGATTCAACCATAGTCATCGCGGACGGCGACGGCAGCGTTGTCAATATCAAAGACACGATCGACGGCAATATGATTACTGTTTCCGCAGACAGCAGCTCGCACGCGTTCGAGGTTCTCAATAACGGCACGATCAACCTCGACAGCGTCTTAGCGGATACGACGACCTTAGTGTATACCGGCAGCAGTGGAACAATGACAGCGACAGACAGCAGCCTCGTCGGCAATATCTATCACGAAGGCATTGCCGCAGGCACACTCGCGGCCACCTTCAACAACACAGAGTGGGCCGGCACGGCAAACGCCGCGACCGCAGATGGCGTCATCGACCTCACCTTCAACAACAGCGCCTGGAACGTCACCGGTGATGCCAATACCAACGGTGCGCTTAGCATGGGTGCAGACAGTGTTGTTGACTACACGAACGCCGCACTCGGCACAATTGTCACAGTCGACAGCCTCAGCGGGAGCGGCCACTTCGTGATGAAGACCGACATCGTCGCACAGGATGCTGATCGTCTGGTCGTTACCGGTACTTCTGACGGTGACCATACCATTACCGTTGCCAATCAGGGCAGCGCAGTGACCACAGGCAGTGAACGCTTGCTGCTCGTGGACACAGCAGATACGGGGAGCGCGTTCACGCTGACCAATGGCATTATTGAACTCGGAGCGTGGAACTTTACACTTGACAGTGTTCTCGATGAATTTGGCGGACAGGACTGGATTCTTTATGCGTCGGGTCAAAGCCGTCCAACTGATAATCCTGAGCCAACACTAAGTGATCCGAGTTCCAGCGCCGTTAACACATTCATCGGCAGTTACTTGCTTGCCTATGCGGAGAACGATACGCTGATGCAGCGTCTCGGCGATTTGCATAATGAAACGCATGGCGGAAAGTCAGGCGCTTGGTTCCGTGCGTTTGGAGGCAAATTTGAATCTGATGCAAGAAACTACGTGAAAGGCTTCGATATGGATCATTGGGGTGTGCAGATTGGTTATGATCGCAGACTCGAAAACAGTTGGTTCAGGAATGGTGAAACCTACGTCGGCGCCTACTTTGGTCTTGGCAACGGAGACATCGACTTCAAAGATGTCGACTCCGGAAACGGCGATGTAGACCACAAGACGCTTGGTGCTTATGTTACCTATATGAACGACAACGGCTGGTATGTCGATGCGGTTGCGAAGTACATCTGGAGCGAAACGAAATTTAATGTGCGGGACAGCGCAGGCATGATGGTTCACGCTGACGATGTCGACACAGGTGGCTTGGGTCTCTCATTTGAGGCAGGCAAACGCTTCCGGTTCGGAGAAACCGGAAAGAACGGCGGGCGCTGGTACGCGGAACCGCAGGTACAATTAACTTGGCAGCGTATGGGCGGCGATACCTATTCCGCGAGCAATGGACTTGCAATCGGTGTTTGCGATTATGATTCTCTGATTGGACGCGTTGGTTTTCTCGTTGGCTATGAAAGTGCGAAGACGAACATCTATGCGAAGCTTTCCTATCTAAAAGAATTCGACGGGGATCTCGATATGTGTGCGAACGGCGTTGGGATTGGAACGGAAAGTCTTGACAGTCATTGGTTTGCCTATGGACTCGGTGTGACACATCGCGTGAACGATCGTAACGCGTTTTATCTGGACGTCCAGCGCTCTAGCGGCGGCGACTTCGAACAGCAATGGAGGCTGAACGGAGGGTGGCGCATTTCTTTCTAAGTTGCCCGCGCCGGTATTCAGAAAATAAAACATTAATTTTCTTCACGAAATAAAAACAGTGCGTCGTTTTCATCGCGAAAACGGCGCACTGTTTGCTTCTATATATATAGGTGGGACAACAGGTTATTTTTTATCCTGCATGATTCCTTTGTAGTTCTGCCACATTTTGCCGGAGTTTTCTATCGCGGGAGTAATTGTTTCTCCGCCGGGCTGCCAGTTTGCCGGGATAACTTTTCCGGTGCTGTCATGTTCTTTTAGCGCCCGCGCGCAGCGGAGCAGTTCTTCCGGGCTTCTGCCGATTGGCGGTACGTTTACGTTGAGCAGCTGTACAACGCCTTCTTTGTTGATCAGCACAGTGCCGCGAATATCCT
Organism: Synergistaceae bacterium OttesenSCG-928-D05; assembly: GCA_030266985.1. GTDB lineage: Bacteria > Synergistota > Synergistia > Synergistales > Synergistaceae > JAJDJB01. The sequence continues at coordinate 71,945 of JAJDJB010000002.1, read as the reverse complement.
GGGCAGCGTCACTATTGTAGATGCCGTAAGCTTCTCCGATTTTGCCCGCCGAATCGGAGAGCATCGGATAGGGGTATTCTGTGCCAAATGCGTCGCATAGCTCACTTTCATGCCACGCTTTGTGCGAGAACTTACTGTCTGTGCTAAGTACCAATACTTGAACGCCGACCTCTTCAAATTCTTTGTGCAGCTTTGCCAAAGCTACGAGTTCTGTGGGTCAGACGTAGGTGAAATCTCCGGGATAGAAAAAGAGCAGCGTGTACTTTCCTCTAAAATCGGAAAGCGCATAATCTGCAAAATTCTTTTTCTTTGCATCGTAACCGGAAGCTTTAAATTCTGGGGCCATTTGGCCGACTTTTGTGATGCAAGTTCCTTCCATAAGTTCATTCCTCCCTATAAAGTTAGATAACGCTAACTATACAAATTATAATTATTATAAATTAGATTGCCTCCGTAAAAATACGTAGCGTGTAAACGCTACGTTGAAAGATGTATGGAATCGTGCTTGCGGCAGGTGTTACAGATAAAGGTCGCTAGCGCCGTCTTTTATCTTTTCCAGCCGTTCTATCGTGAGTTCTTTTACTTTGTCGCTGGGAATTTCTTCGATTTCTTTCGCGATCACCTTTTCTCCAAGCTCTTTCAGGTGATCTGATGCATAATCGCGCAGATATTCCTGAAATGTCAGCAACGCGTTTGGTTGGCAGATATTTCGAATTTGCCCGGATTTTGCGAGGGACATAAAACGGTCGCCCGTTCTGCCCTGTCTGTAACATGCCGTGCAATAGCTGGGGATGTAGCCGTCTTCGCAGAGCCACGTCAGGACTTCGTCCGGCGAGCGGTCGTCTGAGATTTTAAATTGCGCGGTATCGGCGCGGTCCGGCTGCCCGATCTCCTTGTGATACCCTCCAATGCCAGTGCACGATCCTGCGCTAACTTGAGAGATTCCAAGTTCAAGCGCCTTTGCGCGTGTCTCCGCCGTTTCTCGTGTCGAGAGGATCATGCCGGTATAGGGAGTTGAGACACGAATGACGGCAATCAGACGAAGGAACTGCGTATCGGTCATTAGGTGCGGGAATTTTTTCAGGTCGACGCCTTCTGCTTCCCGTAGGCGCGGAACGGAAATTGTGTGCGGCCCCACGCCGAACATCGCCTCCATGTGTTCCGCCATCATAAGCTGCGCCGTCATTTCATATTTATGATCGTAGAGTCCATAGAGGACGCCCGTCCCGACGTCGTCAATCCCGCCCTGCTGCGCGCGGTGCAGTGCCGTCGTGTGCCATTCGTAGTTACTCTTCGGCCCCGTCGGGTGCATTTTTTCGTAGGTCGGCCTGTGAAACGTTTCTTGAAAAAGAATGTACGTGCCGATGCCTTCGGCCTTCAGCTTTGCGTATTCCTCAACCGTAGTTGCGGCGATGTTGACGTTGATGCGGCGGATTGAGTCGCCCTTCGCGTTTTTGTACGCATAGATGCGGCGCATGGAATCAATGATATATTCGAGCGGCGAATTGACGGGATCTTCTCCCGACTCCATGGCGATGCGTTTGTGACCGAGCGCTAGAATTGCATCGGCTTCCTGGTCGATCTCCTCCATGGAAAGTTTTTTACGGCACATGCTCTTGTTGTCCGCGTGAAAACCACAGTATGTGCAGCCGTTTACACAGTGGTTTGATACATAAAGCGGTGCGAAAAGCACAACGCGCCTGCCGTAGATTTTTTCTTTCACCTCTTTTGCAAGCCGATAGAGCTCCTTTTCCAGATCGGGATCGTCAAGCTCCAAAAGCACGGCTGCCTCTCTGTGTGTAAGGCCGTGATACTCCCGCGCCTTATCGAGGATTTTCCGTACGGCATTTTTGTCTTTTGCCAGATTTTTTGCCTCTTCAAGCGTACTCCGGATTTCTGCGTCGTCAATAAAAGCAGCGTCGTGGAATTGCTTCATATCAATCATTATGATTCTACCTCCCGTTGTCGTTCCCGTTTCGGCTGTTTTTAGAGAAAATAAAAAGACCCTTCGCGCGTCGGCGAAAGGCCCTGTAATGTCACAAACAGTATCTTGCGGTCCTTTCCCTCTGCACGGAACCAACCGAACAGACAGATCGTCTCTTAATTTTTCGCCGCCGGGCCGGAAAACCAACCGAGCGGAGTATTAAATTAAACTCTTTTTTGATTATAGCATTTTTAGGATTTCGCGCAAGCGATATAAATCACAAACTAGTTCAGTTCTTTTCGAAAAACGGCAAAATAAAGCGTTGCGACAAAAAACGCACCGCCGATGATATTGCCAATCGTGACTGGGATCATATTACCAACGTAACCTGCGGTCGTGAGCTTTGCGATCGCCGCCTCGGAAAGGCCGGACGCTTGTACGGCCGCCGGATCTGTTTTGAGCAGCAGACCGAAGAAGATAAAATACATATTTGCCACGCTGTGTTCAAAGCCGAGTGCAACAAACGCAGATACCGGCACAAGACAGCCGACATATTTCCCCGCCACATCGTGCGCGGCATATGTGACCCATACCGCGATTGCGACAAGCCAGTTACAAAGGATGCCGCGCAGCAGCATTTGCGTGAACGTAAGATCTACTTTGCCGGCTGCGATTCTGAGCGCATAACCGTTGATCACATCGCTGAAAACGCCGCTTTTCCAGAGCATAAGAGTAACGACGGCGGCGCCCGCCATGTTTGCAAAATAAACGACGATCCAGTTTTTAAGAACTTTAGAAGGAGCAGCACATCCGGAAAGCGTGCCGATCGCCATCAGGCAATTGCCGGTGAAGAGTTCTCCGCCGGCGACGACGATCAAAAAAAGCGCCAGCGCAAAGACAACGCCTCCCAGCAGTTTTGCGATGCCAAGTCCGATATGTGCGGCCGCGTCGTGTGTGACGAAAGTCATAATTGCACCGCCGAACGCAATGTACGCACCGGCGACAAAGCCGAGTACAAGTGTCGTGATCAGGGGTTCGTGCGCTTTGGAAAACGCAACGTTGCAACAGATTTTTGCCGCTTCGGGCGGGGATGAAATTGCCATGATAAATCCTCCTGTGCCTGCATGCAAACTCACAGGGCTGCAGGCGATGTTGTGAAAAGATTACGCGATTTCGATTATAGCAGTCTAAAATAGCCATCGACATAATAGTCCGAAAATAACAAAAAAACGTCAAAAAAGTGATGTACAGAAAAACGTTTTTACACGCAGCGATCTTTGCAGGCTGTTTTAGGAATACAACAGAGGCAGGCAGGTGCTTTCTGAAAAAACTGATATTTTTATGCAAAGATATTTTCTGAGATATGGAAAGGTCCTAATGCGGAACACAAAAAATTCGTGTAAATATTGATTCTCAGCCTTTTGCCGGGTAAGCATAAAATTTTAATGAATCAAAAATGACGAGTGTTTTTTAAAGTCTATCTGCATTCTGGTCATGATATAACCATACTTGAGAAATAATGCACAAATCTGACCTAAAATCTGACGGAAAATCAAAAAAGTGTTGCGATAAGAAACGCCACATTATATAATGTGCTGGAGCATATTTGTGTTTTATTTCGCAAGTAAAAACCGGGACGCTCGAATATTCAGAATTGGACAGCAAAATGTCCGATTTAAGGGTAGGGGCGCGCTCGGATAGAAGCATGTAGAACAGAAACGTAAAAGTCCCAATTTCCTGGACGGGAGGGTCCAATGGGACAAAATCAAGGAGGGTGCACCTATGGTAGAGTTGGCAACGGAAGCGGAGTGGAAACAGCTTGACGAGCTCCTCGACAGTTACCGTGGCAAAAAGGGCAGTGTCATCCCCGTACTTCAGCAAGCGCAAGAAATTTTCGGGTATCTGCCGAAAGACGTATTGCTCAAAATCAGTCAGGAGATGAACATCCCCATCAGTCAGGTCTTCGGTATTGTAACGTTCTATGCACAGTTCCACCTGGAACCGCGCGGCAAGAACATTATTCGTTCATGCCAGGGAACGGCCTGTCACGTGCGTGGAGCGAAAGCGGTGCTCAAGGCGATACAGAACAAACTGGGCCTCGACGATAAAAACGTGACCACGTCGGATTTGAAATTCACGGTCGAAAATGTTGCGTGCATTGGCGCGTGCGGCCTTGCCCCAGTGTTCATGGTCAACGACGATACGCACGGAAGACTTACTCCCGAATCCGTCGGACCGATCCTCGACAGTTACCTGTAAGTCGCTAGTAAAGGGAGGAAAATACAATGGCAATCAAGAGTCTTGAAGATCTTCGCAAAATAAAAGCGCAGGCCAACCAGGATACAGAGGCCAGGCACAATAACGAAACGCAGATCATTATCGGTATGGGAACGTGCGGTATTGCCGCAGGCGCCCGTAACGTGATGACCGCTGTTCTCGAAGAACTGCAGAAGCGTAACCTCCACAATGTGGCAGTCCTCCAGACCGGCTGTATCGGCATGTGCCAGAAGGAGCCCCTTCTGGACGTCGTTCGCCCCGGCGAGGACAGAGTCACCTATGGCCCCGTTACACCGACGGACGTTCCGCGCATTATTGCGGAGCACCTCGTGAACGGAAATGTCGTTGAAGATCTTGTCGTAGCCAAGATCTCCAACAAAGCATAGGGCTGGAGGGAGGAATAGAGATGGCTCTCGTAAGAGCACATGTACTGATTTGCACCGGTACCGGCTGCACAGCATCCGGCGCGAAAAACGTACTTGCCAGATTTGAAGATGAACTGAAGGCAAAAAGCCTGGACAAAGAAGTCAGCCTTGTTGAAACAGGTTGTCACGGTTTCTGCGAAGGCGGACCGCTGGTAATTATATATCCGGAGGGCACGTTCTATACGCGCGTGCAGCCCGAAGACGTCGCAGAGATCGTCGAAACGCACCTTCTCAAAGGCCGCATTGTTGAGCGTTTGCTCTACAAAGTTCCGCTTTCAGAAGAGGAAGTCCCGACCTACGAAGAGATCCCCTTCTACAAAAAACAGCACCGTCTCGTGCTGAAAAACTGCGGACATATCAACCCCGATTCACTCGAAGAATACATTGGCGCCGACGGGTACGAAGGTCTTGCAAAGGTTCTTCTCGAAATGACGCCGCAGCAGGTCGTCGAAGAGATGAAGAAAACAGGTCTTCGCGGACGTGGCGGCGGCGGTTTCCCGACAGGTATGAAGTGGATGTTCTGCGCCGCTTCGCCGGGACCGAAAAAATACGTCATTTGCAACGCCGACGAAGGCGACCCAGGTGCGTTCATGGACCGTTCGCTGCTTGAAGGCGACCCGCACGCAATCCTTGAAGGCATGGCGATTTGCGGATATGCGATCGGTGCGGACGAAGGCTACATTTACTGCCGTGCGGAGTATCCGCTCGCAATTCGCCGCCTGAAGGGCGCAATCGCGCAGGCGGAAGAAGCCGGACTTCTGGGTGAGAATATCCTTGGTACGGGCTTCAACTTCACGCTGCACATTAAAGAAGGCGCAGGCGCATTTGTCTGCGGCGAAGAAACGGCTCTCATGGCCTCCATTGAAGGCAAACGCGGTATGCCGCGTCCGAGACCGCCGTTCCCGGCAGTGAAGGGCCTTTGGGAAAAACCGTCGAACATCAATAACGTCGAAACATTTGCGAACATTCCCTATATTTTCCGCGTTGGCGCCGAGAAATATGCGGAGCTGGGTACGGAAAAATCCAAGGGAACCAAGGTTTTTGCGCTTACCGGCAAAATCAACAACACCGGCCTTGCGGAAGTTCCGATGGGGATCACGATGCGCGAGATCATTTTTGAGATCGGCGGCGGGATCATCGACAATAAGAAATTTAAGGCTGTCCAGATCGGCGGCCCGTCAGGCGGATGTCTGCCGGATTCGTTGCTCGATACAGCAATCGACTATGACTCGCTGATCGCAGCAGGCGCCATGATGGGCTCCGGCGGACTCGTCGTCATGGACGAAACGACCTGCATGGTCGACGTTGCGAAGTTCTTCCTCAACTTTACCCAGGCGGAATCCTGCGGAAAGTGCACCCCCTGCCGCGAAGGCACCAAGCGCATGCTTGAGATGCTGACTGCGATCACAGAGGGCAGAGGTGAAAAAGGCGACATCGAGAAACTGGAGAAGCTTGCGGTCTCCATCCGCGCAGGAGCACTCTGTGCGCTTGGCCAGACGGCACCAAACCCGATCCTCTCTACCCTGCGCTACTTCAGAGACGAATATGAGGCGCATATTTTCGACAAAAAATGCCCTGCCGGCGTTTGCACGGCCCTCCTGGACTACACCATCACGGACGGCTGCAAGGGCTGCGGTCTCTGTAAGAAGGTCTGCCCGGTCGATGCGATTTCCGGAGAGCTCAAAGGTCTCCATAATATCGACCAGAGCAAATGCATCAAGTGCGGCGCCTGTCAGGAAAAATGTCCGTTCAAGGCGATTGTGCGCGCTTAGTTTAGGGTAGGGAAAGGAGAGAATACGACATGGAACTCGTAAAAGTTACGATAGACGGCAAAACAGTATCCGTACCCAGCGACTATACCGTGATCGAAGCGGCAGCAGTCGCCGGTATCCGCATTCCCCAGCTCTGCTATCACTCCGAACTGAGCAAGGAAGGCGCCTGCCGCGTCTGCGTGGTAGAGATCGAAGGCGCGCGTGCGCCGGGTGCGGCGTGTGTATATCCTGTGGCGGAAGGTATGATCGTCCACACGAATACGCCGAAGATTCGCGAAACGCGTAAAGCAGTGGTGGAATTGCTACTGGCAAACCACCCGCAGGATTGTCTCTTCTGTCAGAAGAATACGGACTGCGAACTGCAGACGATAGCGGCGGAACTCGGCATTCGCGAAATCCCCTTTAAGGGTGAGACGCGCAAAGCGGAACTCGACGACAACAACCCGAGTCTCGTACGCGACCCTAACAAATGTATCCTTTGCGGCCGCTGCATCAGAGCGTGCCACGAGCGCCAGGGCCTGGATGTTTACGGTTATGTGAACCGCGGTTTTTCGACAATCGTCGAACCGGCCTTCAGCTATGGACTCGACGAAGTTACCTGCACGTACTGCGGCCAGTGTGCGGCAGTGTGCCCCACGGCGGCAATCTGCGAGAAGGATGACACCGAAAAAGTCTTTGCGGCGCTCGGCAATCCCGATAAATACGTGATCGTACAGACGGCACCGGCAGTACGCGTTGCGCTTGGTGAAGCGCTTGGCTTGCCGCCCGGACAGGTTGTCACCGGTAAAATGGTTGCGGCACTCCGCAAACTCGGATTCGATAAGGTCTTCGACACAGACTTTACCGCCGACCTGACGATCATGGAAGAAGGCAGTGAATTCCTCGACCGCGTTACAAACGGCGGTGTACTTCCGATGATTACCTCCTGCTCGCCGGGCTGGATCAACTTCATCGAAATGAAGTATCCGGATCTGCTCCCGCACCTTTCCACGGCGAAATCGCCGCAGGGAATGTTCGGTGCGCTTTCTAAAACCTTCTGGCCTGAAACGCAGGGGATCCCGGTTGAGAAAATCTTCACCGTCTCGATTATGCCTTGCACAGCGAAGAAGGCGGAAGCCGTTCGCCCGCAGTTGCAGAGCAACCCCGGTATTCCTGACGTTGACGCGGTCCTCACGACGCGTGAACTTGCTCGGATGATTAAAAACATGGGGATCGAATTTAAAGATCTTCCCGAAGAAGATTACGACAGCCCGCTCGGTACTTCGACCGGTGCCGGCGTCATCTTCGGCGCGACCGGCGGCGTTATGGAAGCTGCAGTTCGTACAGTTTACGCGATTCTCGAAGGCAAGGAACTCCCCGGAGTGCAGTACACGCCTGTTCGTGGTCTCCAGGGAATCAAAGAAGCCAGCGTAGAGGTCAACGTAGGCGGCACGCCGACCACAGTCAAGCTTGCAGTTGCGCACACGCTTTCAAATGCAGCGACGCTCATGGATAAAGTGCGCGCGGGAGAGGCCGATTATCACTTCATCGAAATCATGGCCTGCCCTGGCGGCTGCATCGGCGGCGGCGGTCAGCCGCAGCCCGTCAACGAAGAGATTCGCAAGCAGCGTATGGCGGCTCTCTACAGCGTAGACGAGGCGAAAACGCTTCGCCAGTCGCATATGAACCCCGACGTCCAGAAACTTTACGAAGACTGGCTCGGCAAGCCGCTTGGCGAAAAGTCGCACCATCTGCTCCACACGCATTACGGAGTGCAGGAGCGCGAGCTTTAACCTTAAGCGCTAAAAGAAAAATCTGTCGAAGAGCCCCCTTGGAGTTTCCGAGGGGGTTCTTTTACGCACATCATTCAATTTTATTGGGGTTGTCTATGCGGGAATTTGTCGAAACATAACGAAAAGAATTCGCTGGGAACGCTATCTATGAAAGATCGGCCGAAAATCTGTATGATAAAATATGAAGAGTTTGCGTTGTATACGGAGGCAAAATCCGGTTCCGGCGCATAAAATGATTTAGCAGGGTGAAAGGATTGTCGCCGTTGAAATTGAACGCTGAACAGGCGCGTGCGCCGCGCGATAAGTCGCAGAAAATCTTTTTTGTGCGTCATGCGAAACCGGAACTTCCGCATGAAGGAAAACTTTACTACGGTCATACCGATTATCCGCTTTCGGAGATTGGCGTTGCAAGAGCGAGGCAGTTGGGAAACGAACTGCGCGATGTTGCTTTTGACCGTATCTATTGCAGCGATTTGACGCGTGCGCGGCAGACAGCAGAGCTCATTCTGGAAGGCCGGGATTCGAAACTTAATGTAACACCTTCGCTTAGAGAAATTTTTCTCGGTGACTGGGAGGGCAAAAGTTTCGACGAAGTACGCACCACATGGGAAGAACTGTACGAAAAAAGAGGCGCGTCGTTCGATTCGGTGCCGCCTCCGGGCGGCGAAAGCTTTTTGGATTTGCAGCGGCGCTCTGTTCCGGCGTTCGCTTCGATCCTCGAAGAGAGTCCTTCCGGCAACATTCTGGTCGTCGCGCACGCCGCGTTTATCTGGTCCGTCATGTGTCACTATTTTTCGTTCAAGCTGAATGATCTTTTTTTCTATCCGTTGGATTTTTGCGGGATGCATCTCTTATATAACGCAAACGGGCTCTTACGCTTGATGCGGTATAATTGGAACTCGGAACTGCTTGAGGGTAAGTTCTGGTAAAACGAGATTAGGGGTGGTATTGCATGAAACGTCGCGGAGGATTTTTCACTATACTTCTGGTGATCGTTGTACTCGCACTTTTGGCTGCGACCGCTTATTTTGCACTGGCCGCTCTTGCGGACCGATCGCTCACAAAAGCGGAAACGCTTTTGGCCGGCGAAGATTACACACAGGCGCTCGCGACTTATCGCGATGCGGAAAAATATAATAAATATACGATGCGCCCCAATGCGGCGATCCTTGAAGGGATTGCGGAAAGTTACTTCGGGCTGCAGGAAAACGAGAGTGCGGTACATTATTATTCCCTGATCGAATCGGAAAAAAAGGACAGCGTAAAGGTGCAGTATAACCTCGGCATCCTCTTTGTTCGGCTTCGTGAGTTTGAAAAAGCCGAGGATCAAGTAAAAAAATTGACCGCGATTGGCACGGACGAAGCATATGCGCAAGCAGATCAGCTCTCCGAAGCGCTTCAGAAGACGAAGATGAAAGGACTCTTCCAAGGTCTTTATGACAAAATCACGCCTCATCTTCCGAATTTGCCGTCCTATCTTTTCGGAGACCTAGCTTCCCCCGATGTATCGCCGGACATCGAAGAACCGACGACATTGGACGGCGAAGAAGAAAGCATGGAGCGCACGCCCGACTAGACGTTAAAGTCGTTCTAGGTCGAGTTGCAGATTCTGAATATGAAAACGAAACTGATCATCGGGGCGCTCTTTTTGCTGCTTTTTTCAGCATTCTCGCCGGTATGTGCCGCGGAGTCAGAGGGAACGATCAAAACGATCCTTACCGCCAAAACACTGGCGCATAGAAAGATTTTCGAACTTCCTGTCTATGTTGTGCTGCCACGGAACCGCGGTTTTCTCAAAACGCCGACGGGTGCGATGGACAAAGGTTCGCGCATTACGCTTGATGCCTCTACTTTGGCTACGCCATTTTCCACTCTTCGCATTGAATTTGAAGAAAACAAGCTGAAAGAACGCGGCCTCGAGCTAAAATCCAGATCCGAGTTCCTCTGGAACGGTAAGCCCGCGCTGCTTTTAAAAATTTTTCAGCCCTTAGACGACGAAAAAATAAAAGGACAATGGGTCCTTTTGATCGACCGAAAGGACCACTGTTGGCTGATTAACGGCGCATATGAGGCGAAAAACCAAAGCAGTTCAGCGGAAGTTCTGGAGATATTGCAATCCGCATGGTGGGATGAAAACGAATTGAACGACACGCAGGGAGCGACCATAACGCACGGTACAATCGAGACCGAAGGTACGCCGTTCCAGCTCGCCGGACTGTCGCAGGGAGCAATCGTTTATTCAAAAGACGGCATGATGCCGACGCAAAGCGAAGACGGCGCACTTTTCGTGCTCTCGCGTATCCATAACATCTATACACCCGTGAATAAGCGGGACGAGTTCGTGAAGGAAAAATGCAACGGGATTGTGCTTGGCGATGAGCTTGAAGTCGCATCGCTACGCGATGTGACGATCGATAAAATGTCGGGAAAAGAGATCGTGGCCGTTACCGACAACGAGCAGGAAGTGCTTGTGTATCAAACCATACTCTTTGACCATGGCACCTGCCATGTGCTCGTGGGCATCGCGTATCAGGACCACGAAAAAAATCTGGAATATTTCCGCACGCTTGCGGAAAGCTACAAACTGAAACTCTCTTTGTGACGCCAAAGATAAACGCGCGAGAATCGGGGATTCTCTGGAGAAACGAATTCGCGGAGATAGAATAGTTGCAAAAAAAGCAAGATACGTGATAGACTACTCTAGCTGTGCGAATCTTTGCGGTGGAAACGTTTTCACCGGGTTTTGTGCAAAAGAAAAAACCAATAAGTCCCCGTAGCTCAGCAGGATAGAGCACATGCCTCCTAAGCATGGGGTCGGACGTTCGAATCGTCTCGGGGACGCCAATATATTTAAAAAGAAGCCAGGTGCAAAATGCATCTGGTTTCTTTTTTATGCGGAACGAAGAGCATTCGATTTATCGCAGTTTGGGGAATCAGTTGATGAAAATAATCTGTTCCAGATAAAGTCCTGCTATAATAATTCTGTGAAAAATTAAAACAAGGTCATGGCGCCGGCAGGGTCATGATTTTGTTTTTCCTGGTTTTGGTAACTCTTTATTCCTTTTTTAATATAAAACGCAGGAGTGATTTTGATGGATAAGAATCTTGAAAAAAAAGTAACTGCGGCGGTGGCGCGTCATTTTGAAACAGCGAAAAATTTAAGCGACGACCTTTGGGCGCATCCGGAGCTTTCTGGAGTCGAATATGAGTCGAGCAAAAAGATTGTCGAAATTCTGAATAACGCGGGGTTCGCGGTCGAATATCCTTATCTTGGGTTCCCGACGGCCTTTAACGCGGTAATAAAAAATGGCGAAGGTCCAAGCGTCGCGCTTTTGGTCGAATACGACGCTTTGCCTGATATCGGACACGCCTGCGGGCACAATCTGCACGGCGCGCTTTCCGTTCTGGCCGGGGCGGCTCTGTCGGAGCTGAAGGACGAATTTAAGGGCACGCTCTATGTGGTTGGCACGCCTGCGGAGGAGCAGGACGGCGCAAAAGTCGGCATGGCGGACAAAGGCGTTTTTGACGATATGGCGCTCGTCGCGATGATGCACTGCGCCGCGGGCGGCGCATGCCAGCCAGATATGGATGCGCTTTCGCTGCGCAGTTATGCCGTGACGTTCAACGGTCAACCAGCCCACGCTGCGGGTGCGCCGTGGGAGGGGCATTCTGCCCTTGCCGCCGCGCGAAAATTTCTTGACCTGATTGACGCGCGCCGGGAATGCTTTACGCCGGATATTCGCGTGAACGCGATCATCACGGACGGCGGGCGGGCGCCGAACATCATCCCGAAGCGCGCCGAGGTACGCGTGGAATTCCGCACCGATTCGATGCGCAAGCTTGAAAAACTTGACGATGTTATCCTGAAATGCGCAAAAGGTGCTGCGATGGCGCTCGACTGCGAGGTGTCATGGGGAAAAACTGGTGCGGATTTCGCCGACATGATCCGCGTGCGTGTGCTTGAAGACGAAGTGGCACAGATCCTGGCCGAAAAAGGCATGAAAGTGGAAGCCGTTCCGCCTGCTGCCGGCTCGACCGACGTTGGTAACGTCAGTTACCGCTGCCCTTCTATACAGCCGATGATTTGCATTTCAGACGAACCGTTCGTCTGGCATACGACAGAATTTGCGGACGCGACAAAAACGCCGCAGGCGCACGAGGCGATGAAAACTGGCGCGGAAACACTGGCACTTTTGGCGTTGCGGGTGCTAAACGACGATGCGTTCAGGAAGGAGGTTCAATCGGAGTTTGTTCGCAGCAGAGACGCAAAGCTTTAATCAAATTATAAAAATTTCTCAAGAATCGGGTGGTTTTCATGCAAGAAGAAAATAAAGCAAAAAAAAGCAGAATGCCGCACATATATGTATTAATCGTCTGTATCATTTTGGCATGTGCGGCGGCGTCCTGGGTTCTGCCGGCGGGAGAATTCGACAGGGTCAAAAATGAAGCGGGACGCATGGTCGTAGTCCCCGGAACATTTCACACCGTTGAGTCGACACCAGTCGGGTTGTTCGGCGCGATTAAGGCAATCTATACCGGCATGGTCAACGCCGGCTCCGTCGTTTTCTTTGTCTTTATCGCCTATGCGTCGATCAGCATCATGATCTCGACGGGTGCGTTCAACGGACTTGTTGCGGGGCTTTTAAAATTATTCAAAGGTAAAGCGCGTACGGCGGTCATACCGATCTTTATCACAATCATCGGCGCGGCTTCTTCTACAATCGGACTTTTCGAAGAAACGTTGCCCTTTATCCCGATTTTTGTCGGCATCTCGATTGCCATGGGATACGATGCAATCGTCGGTATGGCAATCGTGGCGCTTGGCGCGGGGCTCGGATACAGCGGCGCAGCGATGAATCCGTTTACCGTCGGAACGGCACAGGGCATCGCTGAGCTTGTTCCGATGTCCGGCGCAGGATATCGCGTCATCTGCCACATTGCGATGATCACGGTCGCTTCTATTTATACAATGCGTTACGCGCTCAAAATTGAGGCGGATCCCACAAAAAGCCTTGTCTATGGCGGGGATTTCAGTAAGTTCGAGATGGATGAAAAAGCGCTTGAAGAACATCCCTTCGGCATTCGCGAAAAATTAGTGCTGCTTACGCTCGCTGCGGGAATCGCGGTCGTTGTGTATGGCTCGAAAGTCCATCACTGGTACTTCACCGAGCTTTGCGCCGTTTTCATCTGCATGGGCGTTATTTCCGCGGTGCTTATGGGATGGGGGCCGAACATTATCGCCGAAAAAATGGCATCCGGCTTCTCCGAAATCGCGATGGCCTGTATGATGATCGGTCTCGCGCGCGGAATTCTGATCGTACTTCAGGAAGGGCATATCATCGACACGGTTGTCTACGGCATGTCGCTGCCGCTCGCCGCCTTTCCGCGCTGGGTCGCGGGAGAGGCGATGCTTGTCATGCAAACATTGCTGAACTTCTTAATCCCCTCCGGATCGGGTCAGGCTGCGACCAGCATGCCGATTATGGCGCCGCTTTCCGACCTACTCGGGATTTCACGCCAGGTTGCCGTGCTTGCCTTCCAGTTTGGCGACGGCATATCGAACATTTTGTGGCCGACAGCGTTTGCTCCGGTCATCTGCGGAATTGCAGGTGTGAAACTTGAAAAATGGTGGAAGTGGTTCGTTCCGCTTTTCCTACTGATCCTGCTTACACAGGCTGTTTTGATCGCGGTTGCGATCCAGATCGGCTGGTAAAAATAAATAAAAAATATCGGGGCAAACGTTGGTTTGCCCCGATATTTTTTATTATCGTTTGCCCTTAAAAGCCGAATAAAGTAAATATCCCGTGATTGCCGTCGCGGCGGTTATTGCCATATAACCCGGCGGACTCATTTTCCCGCCGCGCAAAAACACCCACACAAAAATAATCGCCCATACAAAGACAACGTTCAAAAATTTTTTATTCATTCGTCTTCCCTTTCGCAAAAAAATTTCGAAACAGGATCCGTTCATTGCATTGCGGTAAAAATTGCGCCGTTTTTCACGTTGGAAAAATTTCTCCAAACGACGGCGTACATTCATATTGGACACATTTTATTATATCAATAAGTTTGGCCTTGCCGGTTTGTGATATAACAAGATGGGTGATTGTCATGAAGATCATTGTCAGCGCATGTTTGCTTGGAATCCATTGCAGATATTCCGGGGACGGCTGTTACAACGAAGCCGTTGCTGCACTTGCTGCAGCGCACGAACTTATCCCCGTCTGTCCGGAACAGCTTGGCGGATTGCCCACGCCGCGCGAGCCAAACGAAATCGTCGGCGGCGAAGTTATGACAAAAAACGGAAATAAATTCACACGTTCGTTTGAAAAAGGTGCGCGGGAAGTTTTAAAAATCGCAAAACTGCTCGGCTGCACGCACGCGGTTTTAAAAAGCCGCAGTCCTTCCTGTGGTTCCGGAAAAATTTACGACGGAACTTTTTCCGGAACGCTGATCGACGGCGACGGAGTCACGGCAAAATTGCTCAAAGAAAACGGCATCCTCGTTTTTTCGGAAGAATCCCTCCAAAATCTTTAAATCGCCCCCTTGTTTGACAAAAATTACTTCGTATGATATATTGTCGTTAGTAATTTAGTAAATTACTCATTTAGTAAAAACGATAAGGAGAGAGATTAAATTGAAGATACCGACAACGCTCAAGCATAAACCAGTCGTCGTCGCGGAGGATTACGAAAATATCGACGGCCGTTACGCGCATGATTCCGATGCGAAGGGACTTTCGCTCGGGCTTGCGCAATGGAATGACCGAGGAAAAGTGGACGTTTCCGCGAAGATTTGGCGCTATACGGGTGAAAAATGGTCGCGCCAGTCGGAAGAAATGCCGCTGCATCGTGTGCTGGACCTGGCAATTTTCATCTGCCGCGCAAAACAATATTTTCAGAGCGCCTATCGCCACAAGAAACTTTACGATCCCGAAAACCCCGTGATCGACCGCGTGGGTCTTCAGGGAGACGCAATGACGATGGAAGTGTGTACGGATAATGAAAAGATCGACGAAGATATTCAGCTTTTCAGCCAGGCGCTTTCAAAGGACGACGAACTTCTGAGCGAGCGTATCAGAACGCTTGCGAACATCCTTCAGGAGATGGGATATTAAATCATAACGCATCAAAGGCTTTCCAAAAAAGAGCGGGAGGCCTTTGATTTTTATTGTTTTTTGCGCGCGCTTTTACAGCCATTTTGCATCCGCCGTTTGAACGCGCCGAAAAAAGCAGGCAATTAAAAAAACACCGCCGCAGATATCTGCGACGGCGTTTTAATTTTTTGCGGCAATAATTTCGGAAAAAATTCTATTCGCTTCGCAACGTTCCGCTTTACCCTGCCCTGTTTTTTAATGGCGTAGCCGCGGGCGATTTTATTCTGAAAGGAGAAAATCGCCGTTCTTCCGTGCCTTCCATCTGCGGAACCACAAAAAGCCCAGGAATACGGAGCCGATAAAAATGAATCCCGAAATACAGCGGAAGGCAACGACGGGGCCGGTCAAATTTGAGAGCCAGCCCATGAGCATCGGGATCAGCGCAAAATTCAGCCCCATAACAAACCAGGATACGGCGACGGCATAGGGCTGCAATTCGTAAGTTACGGCGTCGGACACAAGCGCAAGGTTGAGCGGAAAACCGAATCCCATCCCAACGCCGAAACAAAGTCCCAAAATGATGAGCCGCTTCTCCGTCGGACTGATCGTGGCGAGAAAAAGCAGCGCCGACATCAGCAGCAGAATCGGCGTGGAGAGAAGCCAACGCGGGAACCGATCAAGCAGTTTTCCAAAGAAAAGGCGAATACAGACGCCGACGATCGCGTTGAAAGAAAGAAAATAAGACGCCATGAGGCCGAAGCTATTCGTCATCGGCGACATGAACGCGCAGGTCGCGTCGATCATCGTGAAGAGCAGCATTGAAAAAAGCGCCAGGCGAAAAAACGGCAGTCTCCAGCACGCGGCGACGCCAAGCAGCGGGTTCACAGATTTCTGACCGTTGATCGAAGCGAGCTTCGTCTCCTTCAAACCGGGTATCGCTGGTGTGATGCAAGCCGCGCCAACGGAGAGCGCAAGCGGCAGTAAAATATAAAGCTTGCTGAAACCGTGATGAAGCAGCCAGTCCGCAAGCGGAACCGCCGTCATCATCGGCGCAAGCCCGCCTGCCATGATCAGTGAAAAAGCGTTTCCGCGTTCATTTTCCTTAAAGGCGACGGCTTGATATGTGGCAAGCCCGATTTGAAAAAGCGCTGCGCACACGCCGAGCGTCACACGGAAAAGGAGGGCCGGCCAGAACGCGAGTCCCGAAACGGCGATGCCGACGGAACTGACTACGGACAAAACCCCGGCGACCAGAAAAATGTTTCGAAAGCCAAAAGAGGTAACCGCGTTTGCAAGAAAAAGACGCGATGTGACGGAAGCCAGATAAAACACGGAGACAAGCCAGCCCGCTGTTTTTGCGTCGTAACCGATATCCGCGTAATAAAGGGGGAGCAAATAACTGACGTTTGAAACGGCGAATACAAAATAAAAACTAAGCGCCAGAAAAAGGATTTTTAGGTTTTTGGCGCGATTTTCCGGCGAACTGTCCCTGAACATCCACTTACCTCCAAAATATTGCGAATATAAGCAATATCCTACAATGTATACACTTTGTCAAGGCGATATTCGCAAAACGCGCGGGAAAAGAAAAACGGGTGAAGCAATATGCGAAAAAATTGCAGGCAGACTGTTTCCAGAAAAAAGCCGGGCCGCGCTACCTAGCGGAATAGCGCGACCCGGCGGTGCAAAGAACCGGTTATGAAACCAGTTCGCGGTAGAGTGTTGGCCGTCTTTTTTCGATTACTTTCAGGAACTTCCGGTTTTCATCGATGCTTGTCGCGTCGATGTCCGCGAATTTCCCGTCGTAGGTGCCGGAGCACTCTGCGATTACCTCTCCGGTCGGACTGCTTACGAAGGATTCTCCGCCGAAGTCGATGTCGCCCGATAAATCGCAGTTATTCACCGCGACCGTGTAGAACATATTTTCGATCGCGTGCGCGCGAATCATTGTCCGATAGAGATCCATGCGGTTTCTTGTCCACTGGCTGCAGATAAAAAACACTTCGACGCCGCGCAGCGCGTAAATCCGGATCCACTCAGGGAAACGAATATCGTAGCAGATCACGGTCCCCGCCTTTATTCCGTCCATATCGAATATGCAGGGCTTGTCTCCCATTTCGAAGACGCCGTCCTCGACTGTGATAAACGGCACGAGATGCACTTTGTCATAGTGGGTGACAAGTTCGCCCTTCGGGTTGATGACAAGCGTGCGGTTGTAATGCTTCCCGCCGTCTTCAGTCATCACGGAGCCCCCTGCGAACCAGCAGTTGTGCTGTTTTGCAAGCGCGCCGAGGAACTCAACCGCCTGCGCGGCGTTCGGGTCCGCAAGCCGCGGAACGGAATCCAGCGCATATCCCACGTCCCAAAGTTCCGGGAGAACCAACGCGGTCGTCATCTCCGCCGGTTTATAGAATTCCTTCATCCATCTCCGTACGGTTTCCTGGTTTTCTTTCCTGTCTCCAAGTTTTACCGGGATCTGGACCAGACCGGTTCTGAATTTTTTCTCTGTAGCCATAGCGAAACCTCTTTTCGGTGATTTATGCCGCGTCGACGGTGTCTTCGATTGCGGTTGCAGCAAAGTGCGGGTCGTCGAAGACGCTCTTCATCTCGTCGTAGTCTTTCTTCTCAAGCAGCAGGGTAACGGCCGTACCAACGACGAGCGCCCAGAACGCGCTGCCGATGCCGAAGAACGCGACGCCGGAGACTGCGATCGTGAAGGATGCGAAGTTTCCGAACTTAAACTTGCCTGTTCCGAAGGAATCCTCGAGGCCGCCGATGATCATGCTCATCAAAACCAGGCCCACGATGACGTTCGTCGCTTCCATGGGAAGCATGTTGAGCAGGCTCATCGTCGCTTTCGCGAAGATACCCGTGATTGCGAACACGATACCGCACCATACTGCCGCTACGTAACGTTTGTCAACGTCGCCGCATTCGTCCAAAGCTGCCCATGCGGTCATGGGGCCTGCGATGTTGCAGTTATGGCCGCCGCCGAAGGGCGCAAGCATACCGCCGATGCCGGAGATAATCGTCATCGCGTTGACCGGGGGTTTCCTGCCGATTGCGATCTGGACGCCGATTGCCTGCATGTTTTCCGCGCAGACGACGAGCAGCGCAAGCGGAATACCGATTGAAAGACACGCGGAGAAGTTGAAATGCGGCATGATGAACACGGGTTTCGCAATGCTCCAGTCGATGCCGACGAAATTGACCTGTCCCATCACGATGGCGCCGATCAGCGTAAAGACCATGGTTCCAACGACTGCGGGGACTTTCTTCATGACTTTCTTACTGATTACATATCCGGCGACGCCGATCAGGGAAATGACGGGCGCGGTCTGGAAAGAGCTTACGAGCTTCGCGCCCCAGCCGAAGAGCGTACCCGCGACCATTGCCATCATGACTGGCACCGGAATCTTTGAAACCAATAATTTTATAGTTCCTGTGATTCCCAACAGGAAGACGATGACACCTGCCGTGAAGAATCCGCCTACTGCTTCGTTGAACGTATAGTTCCCAAGAACCTGCGCAAGTGCGAACGCGCCCGGAATGGACCACGCGCCGACGATCGGCAGCTTGTAGTAAAGCGCCATGAAAATACTGAGGAGACCGCCGCCGACGTAGACCGTCACAAGCCAGCTCTCAAGTATCTCAGGCGGAAGGCTTGCCGACGCAGCCGCTTTTTGAATCAAAGGAATTGCGATAATACCAAAAGCCAAGCCGTCGATGATTCCGTTGCTGACGCTTCCGAAACACTGATCACCCCAAAAAGACTTGATACCTGATGCAAGTCCTGGGCCTTTCTCCCAACCAAATAGTGCCATTACATTCATCTCCTTAAACAGGAAGTTTGATGGAACTTTGTTGCTTGCCAGCCAAAAACGCGGCTGTCTGCTACCTGGTATGGTTCCTAAAACAAAGTGCAACGCTTCTTTTAATCATTGCTTCTCTGTACGTCTTACTTCCCCGAACGTCCGTGATGGGGCTTGCCGCGTTCGCGCAATGCTCAGCAATGCGTGTGACGAAGTCGGGATCGATTTTGCCGCCAAAGAATATGTCGAGACCTTTCACAAAAATCGGCGTAGGACCGACTGCTCCAAGAATAACTTTTATGTCCGCTGTTTTTTCGCTCTCCAAAACCAGAAGAACTGCCACGCCTACAGTCGCGAGATCCATGCCCGGCCTTCTGCTGTGTTTGACGAAGTATGCGAAAGAGTTCGCCGGCGGATTCGGAATAACAAAACCTTTTAAAACATCGCCTTTCTTCAGAACCGTCTTTCCCGGCCCGATAAAGAATTCGCGCAAAGCAACGCGCCGTTCGCCTTCTTTTGCGGCAATCACCGCTTCCGCTCCATAGACCATGAGCGGCAGAACGGTATCCGCGGAAGGCGCCGCGTTGCAGGCGTTGCCTCCGATCGTTGCGAGGTTTCGTACCTGAACGGAGCCAACCTTACTTGCAGCTTCTGCGAGGATCGGAAATTTTGAAAGGATTCTTTCGTCTTCCGATACTCTGTCCATTGTTACGCCTGCCCCGATAAAGAGCCCCTCTTCTACTTCTTCGATGACCGAAAGTTCGGGAATGTTTCTGATGTCTACCAAGGTCATGTCGAAAAAGTGCGATTTTTTCCATTTCGCAATCAGGTCGGTCCCGCCCGCCAGGATGCGCGAACCTTCGAGTTCCAGAAGCAGAGAAACTGCGTCGGAAAGTTTGCAGGGCGCATGATAGGAAATGTTATGCATGCCCTTCACCTCCTTTCTTTTTTTCGCCGAGAGCGCTCAATATTTTTTCTGCCGTGATCGGCAACTCGTTGAAACGGATGCCGATCGCGTTATAGATCGCGTTTTGAATTGCGGGAGCGGTGCCGATAAAGCAAGCTTCACCGATCGACTTAGCGCCGAAGCCCGTGGTCCACTCGAAACTGTCGACGACTTCCGCGTGAATTTCCGGGATATCCGCTGCCGTTGGCACCTGATAATCCAGGAAGCAGGCGTTGATGATCTTGCCGTCTGGGCCGTGGCGGAGATGCTCCATCAACGTCCAGCCGTAGCCCTGCGCGATGCCGCCCTGAATTTGGCCTTCGAGCGCGAGCTCGTTGATCGGTTGGCCGACATCGTGGATGCCCCACATTTTGCTCACTTTGACCTGTCCCGTTTCCGTGTTGACTTCGACTTCTGCGACATGACAACCGAATGCGTAGCCGCCGGAAATGTTGTTGTATTTTTTGTCGTCGGGATAGTCAACGCCTGCGGGCGTGAAATAACCGATTCCCAGCAGATGCTGTCCGGGGTTGTCGCAGACGTGTTTCCATGCGAGCTCCGGATACCCCGCGCTCTTCGATGGATTCGAGGTCGAGACGACAGCGCCGTCTTTCAGTTCGAGGTCGCTTTCCGGCAGTTCAAGCAGTTCCGATGCCAGTTTGATCAATTTATTTTTCATATCGGCAACCGCCATGTGCATCGCGCCGGTTGCCATGTAGGTGCCGCGGCTTGCGAAGCAGCCGAGTCCGAACGGAACGATATCCGTATCGGGGTCCGGCACGGAGATGTGCTCGAAATCCATTTTTAGCGCATCCGACACGCACATCGTAAGCGTCGTACGAATGCCCTGCCCCATATCGGGCTCATTGCAATAGACGAAAACTTTCCCCTGTTCGTTCATCCGGAGCAGGACCGCGCCGCCTTCAAATGGCTTGATGAAGGAACGGTTGCCGGAAACGTGAACGCAGGGCGCCATGCCGATGCCTTTTTTGATCGGGTTGTCTTCTTTATTTAAAACCAGGAAATTTTTGCGTTTTTCATGGAAGTCGGAGCGCTCCATGCCTTTTTTGATGCAGGCTTCGACTTCAACGCTGTTCGCCTTCCAGCCATGCGGATTCATGTAGCCCGGAACCGCGATATTGCGGAGGCGCAGATCGTCGGGCGCGATGCTGAGGCGTTCGGCAACTTCATCGAGATGGGTCTCGTGTGCGAAATGTTTCTGGGAATTTCCGAACCCGCGGAAGCATCCCGTCGGAACTTTGTTGGTATATACGAGGTGCGACTCCGAGTGAACGACGGGCACCTGGTACATAATGTCGATGCGGTACATTGCCGTCAGCGTGATGGCCGCTCCGTAGGACGCGTACGCGCCCTGGTCCGCAATGATTTTTACCTGTTTCGCGAGATATTTTCCCTCTTTGCTCCACGCGGTCTTGAGTTTGAAGTGCATGGGAACGCGCGGCAGGCCGCACTGGAAATCTTCGAGCCTGTCGAGGCAGAAACGAACCGGTTGCTTCGCGTATTTCGCGATCAGTGCGCCGAGCGGGTGCACCTGCTGCGAAAGTTTTGCGCCGAACCCGCCGCCGAACGGCGGCTGCACGATGCGCACTTTTTCGACTGGGATATCGAGCGCGACCGCATAATCGTTGCGCGACCACGTCGGGGTCTGGATACCGGCGTAAATTGTAACGTTGCCCCTGTTATCCCACGTCGAAATGCCGCCCATAGGTTCGATATACGCCTGATACTCAAGGCTCGCTTCATATTCCCCCTCGTGGACGAAATAAGCGTTGCGGAACACTTCTTCGATGTCGCCGCGCGGAATATTAAAATGATGATTTACGTTTCCGGGAAACGCTTCGTGGATCAGCGGCGCGCCCTCTTTCATCGCGTCGTGCATGGAAAGCACCGCGGGAAGGGGTTCGTATTCGACTTTGATCAGGGACAGCGCTTCTTCGCAGGTCTCTTCGTCGACCGCGGCCACCGCGGCCACTTCGTCGCCGACAAAGTTGACTTTATCCACTGCGAGCAGATACTCGTCTTTCGTGACCGGGCCCCATTTGTTCTGCTGAACGTTTTTGCCGGTCAGGACGCATTTAACGCCCGGTAGCTTCTCGGCTGCCGACGTATCGATATTCAAGACCTTTGCGTGTGCGTGCGGGCTGCGCAATGCTTTGCCATGCAGCATGCCCGGCAGCGTCATATCTGTTACATAGACGGTTTTTCCCGTTACCTTGTCGATGGCGTCGACGTACGGTTTCCTGGAACCTATGACAGAATAGTCGCCCTTTTCATAGCGAACTTCTTTTGCGGTGCTGCTCATTCTTTTTCGCCTCCCGCCATTTTCTTGGATGCGATGTTGACCGCTTCAAAAATTTTCTGGTATCCGGTGCAGCGGCAGAGATTGCCGGTCAGACCCTCACGAATTTGCTCGTCGTTCGGGGTCGGGTGTTTCTCAAGAAGAGCTACCGTGGAGATGACCATACCGGGCGTGCAGTACCCGCACTGGATCGCACCGGCTTCGACAAAAGCTTCCTGGACCGGGTGCAGGGTCTCCCCCTCCGCCAGTCCTTCGATCGTAATAATTTCCGCGCCCTCCGCCTGTACTGCCATAACCAGGCAGGAAGTTACGCTCTTTCCGTTCATGAGTACGGTGCAGGCACCGCATTCTCCTTCGCCGCATCCGATTTTGGTGCCGAGCAATCCCAGCTGCTCACGAAGAACCTGTGCCAGAGTCCAGTTTGTCCGCACCAAAAGATGCTGTTCGCGGCCGTTGACCTTAAAACATAATTCTTTGTGCTGCATATTCAATCCCTTCCTCCCTGTAGCCTTGCCCCATGTAAAAAGCTTCGTGCTGCATCACGGCTTCCAGTACGCCACCAGCGATGGCAAGCGCTTTATCCGTGATGGAAAAGCAATGCGAACGCTCGTTTCGCGGATCGATGTCCCCGATTTTGAGCCCCTGTTTGACATAAACGGAGGGGTGGATCAATCCGCGCAGCATTCCGGAAATTTGCGCACGTACAGGGATTCCGGCGACGTACGCAATGATTTGATTCGCCTCGACATGCGTGCCGATTTCCAGCAGCGGTTCGACATAACCCGCAGCCGGCGCGCGAAGGAGGCGTTCTGTCGTATAGCCCATCTCCATACCGGGAACTCCGGTATTCGGAATCGCGGAACCTTTCGAGAGCAGGCGGCCTAGATGATGGCCCCTTTTTGTCTCGACGACGCAATGCACGTCTTCACCCGCGGTGAAACCGGGCCCGATACCAACGACCAGAGGCGCCATATCGATAGAAGTGCCCATATTCTTTTTTGCCATAATGGCGTCCACCAATAAAACGGGGCTCAAAAAATCGATCGAATCGCCCGTCGGATCTACCAGAACAGAAACGTCGTCTGTGTACGCAAACTCCCGAACGGAGTCGATACGCGTCGCGCGCATGCCTTCAATTTCACACGCGCCATCGAACACGGCCTGCGCGACCGAAACGGTTCGGCGCACGACAAGCGGACGTTCGACTTCGAGGGAAATGACCTTGAATCCGGTGCGCCAGAGCCTGTAGATAATTCCGGTGGCAAGGTCGCCTCCGCCCCGAACGACGGCGGTTCTGTCAAATAGATGTCTCGTGCAATTCGATCGGAACATCGTCTGTTACTCGAATTATTGGAAGTCTCCCAGATAAATGGGAACTTCGCCTTTCATTGAAATTGCATCCGACGGACAAAGTGCGGGGCAAAGACCGCAGCCATCGCATTTATTCGGGTCGATGACGGATTTCCGTTTGCCCTCTTTTTCGACGATCTCGATTGCATCGTAGAAGCACCACTTCGGGCACATGCCGCAGCCGATGCACTTATGCTCGTCCACGACGCTGACAGCCGTGTGATCCCGGTCGACCTTGTCCCAGGGAATAATCTGGGGCAGGGTGATGCCGCGCAGTTTGTTGATGTCGTCGATCTTGCGGTCCGTGAGATATTTCTCGACGCCCTTCAGGAACACCGCGACTTCGCCGAACTGTTTCGGGCCGTACATAATCGCCGTGCAGGTCTGCACCGTCGTTGCGCCGCACATGATGCACTTGATCACGTCTTCCCAGCTGAAAATTCCGTTCGTTGCCGAAATTGGCATACCGGTTGCCGCCGCGATTTTCGCAATCCATTTGAGCGTGATTGGACGCATCCACGGGCCGCCGATACCGGCAAATCCGCCGTGAAGCAGCGGACGCCCGGTTTCGATGTCCACATCGAGCGCAGAGAAACGGTTGACGACCGTAAACCCTGCCGCACCGGCGCTCTTGCAGCGTTCCGCGACGTCTACGATATTGACCGCTTCGCTTGTGAGCTTCACAAAAACAGGAATGTTCACCGCGTCGCAGACTATTTTCGTGACCTCAGCGGCCATTTCGGGCGAGTTGCCGAGTTCCTGGCCGCTCTTGTAGCCGAGGTCCTTCGGGTGCGGGCAGCCGAAGTTCAGCTCGAGCATGGGAAGACCGATGTCTTCCATGCGTTTCGCGAGTGATTTCCAGCTTTCCGCAGAATCGCCGGAGATGCTGCCTACCAGCGTGCAGTTTTGCTCGTCGCACGCTTTTTTCGCGATAACCATTTCTTTCATCCACTGATCGGTATCATAAGTCGCAAGGAATTCACAGGAATAATTGGAATAGTTGTTGGGCCAGCCTTTTTTATGAAGCACGGTGAAACGGGGGGAGACATACTTTTGTGCGAGCGGTTCCGGGCTGAACGTTTTTGCAATTACGCCGCCTGCGCCGGAGTCCGCGCAACGCCGCATGTATTCGCCGTTTTTGCTCGGCGAAGCGGATGCGATGACCATAGGATTCTTAAATTTTACGCCGCAATATTCTACAGAAAGATTCGGTGCCATGAAAAAAACCTCCTAGCGTTTCTCTTTTTGCGGGGCCGAAGGGGAGTCGGCCCCGCTCAGCCTGTTTACCTGGGAGCGCCTAGTTTTGCCTTTATCAGCGAACATCCCTGGTCGATCGGTTTCGACGGGTCCTGATAACGGAACTCGACCGTCGTGCATCCGAAGGGGATCTCATAGGGGCCGTGCTTCATGCCGGGCAGGCGAGATCCATAGGAACCCTTCGCGATCGTGATTTTCTTCTGTGTGTCGATGAGATAGCCGTCGACTACGTAGACTTCTTCGCAAAAATCATGTACGAGCACGTCCGGTACGTTCGTCTGCGGGGGGAACTTCAAAATGCGCGTATAGTTCCCGGTCTCGGGATCGTAAGAAAGAATCTTTTCCATCGTGCCGTTGTAGCCGCCTTCGACAAGACGCCACTCGCCGTTTAGTTCGATATCGCGAATTTCATATTCCTGTTTCGCCATGTTTCATACCTCCTCTTGTAGGTAAAAAATTAATCGCCTTTATACCAGTTGCTTACGGGGTTCAGCGTGTATTTCTGGGACAGCTTTCTCCCCAGTTTCGGGTCCTCGATTTCGACTTCGAAATAATTGCTGTAGTCCGTTTTGCACAATGCGGCGACGGTGCCGGAATAGACGACCAGTCCATCGGTATTGTCCGGTTTTACAAGCAGTTTTTTCACGCGCGCGATGAGGTCTTCCGGTGCGAGCATCGCGTCCAGCGTCGCTTCCTGGAACAGGACTTTCTTGCCGTCCTGCTTAACCCAGCTTCTGAGGATCATCTCGTCCCAATGACCGACGACGTCCGCCAGATTCCAAAGATCCTTGCTGATTGTATTGATGTAAACTTGCTTCGCTTTGGGGATGTCGACCGTTTCCAGTTTTCTGTCCGTATGGTCGCTGCCTACGCCGACGTACACATTTTTGCCGTCAAAAATAAGCACGAACTCCGCTTCCCCAGAGTGGTCACTCTCGTCAAGTACTTCGATATCTTCCGTCTGGCTCAGTCTGTCTATGAACTTCGGAAAATAGGTCGGCGTCTTGTCGGGGGCGGGGATGCCCTCTTCTTTCAGTTCGTCAATGTGTGCCTGTACGGCCGCCTGATCGCGTCCCGTATAGCCGGCGTTGATTATTTTTTGTAGGTCGAGTGTGATTTCTTCCTTCTTGCCGGAAGCCTGCTGCAGCTGAAATTGCATTTTCATTCGTTTCCCTCCCTTCCGCTTCTGTTTTTTTGCAAAAAACATCCAGTCACATTCAAATTGCGAAGGTGATCAACGTGGAAAAAATTGTGAGAAAACAAAGACTATTTCAATTGCGATAAAATCGTATTCAGATCTATGATATTTGTCGATTTACTGACTTCACCATATGTATCGAGTGGCACACCCATTTTTTCGAACAGGGCGTTTTTGCTATTGATCAGATGTTTGTTGAGGGCGTTCAGAGAATGGCTGAGATCTTTGTCCCACAGGCTGTTGAGAATTTCGATGTGCTCCTGTACAACGTAAGGCGTCCGTCGGTCCGAGCCGCCGTCCCCGTTTTGGAGCGTCATAATCGCGATGCGGGAAGTTTCTTCGTGCAGGTTTTTCCAAAAGCGCGTGAGCCGTTTGTTATCCGCGTTCTGCATGAGCAATGCGTGAAAATCCATATCTAGCTGCGCGAAAGCAACGCGGTCTACTTTGACCTGCTGCATAATGTTAAGGAGTCTGTCCAGTTCACCGGCGAGCATGCGGCTCTGTTCTTTGCGGAAAGTTTCTTCCAGCGCGTAAGGCTCCAGAAGCATCCGGAGCTGGAAAATATCGTCAATGTCCTTTACGGTAACGGGGCTGACGATAACGCGTTTGCCCTGGCCGATTTGGAGCCAGCCTTCGTGTGCGAGCCGCTGGAACGCTTCGCGTACCGGGGTCCTGCTCACACCGAGTTTATCGGCAACGAGCTGCTCGCGTATCTGCGTGCCTGGGGGAAAGGAGAGCGTCATCAGCATGTATTTGATATCCAGATAAACTTTGGATGACAAATTTGGCGGTTTCATCAATAGGCACTCCTTTCTTGCATATTTACGCCTGTCTTGTATACCAGAATAGTATAACACATGCAAAACCGTGTCAAGTATTCAAGTAAAGTTTTTTAGATTGGAAAGAAAATCTCGTTAAAAATTTAAATTTTTGTGTTCATCTCTTTGGAGAGAATGGTTTTTTAAAGTAACATAAAGAGGGTATGAATTATGTGTTTCCGGAACAATTGCCCTATCTTTCATTAAGAGATACAATGTCGTAAGAAAAAAACAAAGGCAGTGAAGCAATGGACAGTAAGAATCTATCAGTAATCGCGTACAGAGAAATTAAGGATATGCTGATCTCTTTGCACTTTCCGCCAGGGTCCCCACTTCGTGAACAGGAACTTGCAGACATGCTGGGCATGAGCAGGACGCCGATTCGAGAGGCGCTGCAGCGTCTTGGTCATGAGGGATGGGTGCAGATCGGCGATAAAAAACGGATCGTCGTAAGCGAGGTCACGCGCAAGGATATCGAAGACCTCTATCAGCTTCGCTACCTGATCGAGCCGTTTGCGGCAGAAGAGATTCTGAAACAGGGAAAGGGACGCCTCGTTGCGGCGAGCCTGGACGAAATCGTGAGCGACATTTCAAAAATCGAGGAAGATGACTTCGCCTTTGCCCGTATGGATACGGAGTTCCACACAACGATTGTGCGCAACGTCGGGAATGAAAAATTGACGCGCTTCTGGCAGGGACTTTATGAAGAAACTTCGCGCGCGGTTGTTATTTCCTTGCGTTCAGACGGTCACGCCGGTGCGCACGATGTGGTTGTGGAGCATGCCAACCTCGTCGACGCGTTCTGGAAAAAGGACCGCGAGCGCGTGTTGAAAACAGTCTATCTGCATTTGGACAAAAGTAAGGCGGCGATTCTTTCCGGCAGGGATTTTGCTGAGGGATTTGTTTCTAATATATAGAAGGATATAAAAATTACCGTTTCAGAAGCATGATGTCCCGGGGTTGGATTTTGACGCTGACAGTGTCTCCCTCCCGGATGCCTTTCGCCTCTTCTTTCGGAATTTCCATTCGGATTTTTGCATAGTCGTTGCCGCCGGGCGCTGCGCCCTGCGGCAGCAGCATAATAATGGTTGAAAAAACGTCCTGCATGACGCGCAGCACGCGGCACGGGACAATGTTTTGACCTTCGCCCGCCCTGACCGGCGCGATAAAATGCGCGCGCACGCCGATGTACGCCGCGTTTGCGGGGACGCGCTCCGCACAGAGCAGCTCAATACCCCAGTCTTTTGCGAAAACGACGTCCTGCCCGCGCGTTTCTATGCGCGAATAATTTTTGCAGCCCGAAAGAAACGCGGCGGCAAGAGAACTTGGCTTTTCAAACAATTCTTCCGTGGAACAAACTTTTTCGGCGTGTCCGGCGCTCATTGCGCAGACGCGATCGCAGATGCGGAATACTTCGTCGCGATTGTGCGATACGTAGAGCGTCGTCGCCGGAAAATCCTCAAGCATCTGAATCAGCTCGAGCTCAAGCTGCCAGCGCAGGTAGCTGTCGAGCGCCGAAAGCGGCTCGTCGAGCATGATGATCGAAGGGTCGCTTGCCATGATACGCGCAAGCGCAACGCGCTGCTGCTGACCGCCCGAGAGCTGCGCCGGGTAGTGCCGCTCGAGCCCCGTGATGTAAAAACGCTCGCAGAGCGACCGGAAACGCGCTGGCGCGTCCTTCGCTTTTTTCACGCGCGTCAGCACGGCCATAATATTTTCTTCGACCGTCATGTTCGGGAAAAGCGCGTAATTTTGAAAAAGCAGGCCGACGTTGCGCTTCTGCGGCGTAAGGTTGATCCCTTTTTTCGAATCGAAAAGCGTGCTGCCGTTTACGACGATCACGCCTTCGTCCGGTTTTACGATCCCCGCGATACATTTCAGCGTCATGCTCTTGCCGCAGCCGGACGCGCCAAGCAACGCAAGGATTTCGTCGCGCGCCTCAAACTGCACGTTCAGTTTAAAGTTGCCGAGATTTTTTTTGATATCAACAAGAATCGTCATAGCGCGAACTTAAACCTCGCCCGTGAGCGAATTCTGCTGCCCGCGCCCTTTGGGGCGCGTGTAGCGGTTTTCGAGCATGTTGACCGTGACGAGCACGACGAAAGAAATCGCGAGATTTACAAAGACCCATTTATAGGCGAGCGCGTCGTTCCCCTCGCGCCAAAGCTGGTAAACGGTGGTCGAAATCGTGGCCGTTCGGCCGGGGATATACCCCGTCACCATCGTCGTCGCACCGTATTCTCCGAGCGCGCGCGCAAAGGCGAGCACCGTACCGGCCAGAATACCCTGCTTGCAGTTCGGCATAATCACGCGCCAGAAAAGGAATGTGTTGGAAAGGCCGAGCGTTTGCCCGGAATATAAAAGCGTCGTGTCGAAGGATTCAAACGCACCGCGAACCGTTCTGTACATGAGCGGGAAGGTGACGATGGTCGTCGCGAAAATCGCCGAGTACCACGTCATCGTCATTTTAAAGCCCCAGTGCTCCAGCACCCACGAGCCGACCGGACCGAGCGGTCCAATCGTTTTTAAAAGAAAAAAGCCGACGACAGTCGGAGGCAAGACCATCGGAAGCGTGAGGATTACATCCAGGACGCCCTTGAGAAGCCTAGGTGTTTTTGCGATATAATGCGCGGCGAATATCCCCAAGAAAAAGGTGATGAACGTGGAGATCGACGCAACGCGCAGAGAATTATAAAGCGGAAACCAGTCCATGCGTCAGATTATACGGAATAACTGTGGGCGCATATATCGCTGCGCCCACAGATGCGTATCCTGCTTCGATCTGCGATTACTTCGCGGGGATCACAAAGCCGACGGCTTCGAACGCCGCCGATGCCTCGGGGCCCTTCAGGAATGCGATGAACGCCTTCGCAGCGTCGGCGTCCTTCGCCTTCTTCATGATTGCCGCGGGATATACGATAGGTTTGTGCGAGTCAGCAGGGGCCTTCGCAACGACGTCGACCGCCTTCGATGTCGCCGCGTCCGTACCGTAGACGATGCCGCAGTCCACCGCGCCTGCCGCTACTTGCGAAAGAACTTCTTTCACGTTGCTTGCGAACGTGATCTTGCTCTCTTTATTGATCTGCTCCCAGAGTCCAAGGTTCTTGTAAATTTCTTCGGAGTACTGGCCGACAGGAACATCCGAGTTGCCGAGTGCGATTAACTTCACTTTATCCGTCGCAACGTCTTTGAAGTCGTTGATGTCCTTCGGGTTCACGCCCTTCGGCACGATCATTACGACCTGGTTCGCGACGATATTAAAACGCGTTCCTTCCATTAAGAAGTCCGCTTTTTTCGGATTGGCTTTTTCGTCCGCTTTCACGTCGAGCTCGTTCATCTGCTTCTGTCCGGCAGAGATGAAAACATCGCAGTCCGCGCCCTGTTCGATCTGGGTTTTCAGCGTGCCGCTCGAGTCGAAGTTGTAAACGATCTTCACGTCGGGAGCAACCTTCTTGTACAGCTCGGCGATCTGGTTCATCGATTCGGTCATCGACGCAGCCGCGAACACCGTTACTTCCTTTGCAGCAAAGGCCTGCTGCGGGGCTGCGAATACGGCCGCGCAAAGCAGCAGTACCGCCATCACGTACGCAAAACGTTTCAGAACTTTCATATGAGGTCTCCTCTTTTCCGGAAGCGCGCTTCCTTTTGAATATAAGAAATGATGCGACTGCGCCTTTGATGCAACTAAGTTTCATCGCAGAGATAATTATAAGAGAACTCTCTTTTTTATGCAACCATGTTGCGCTTTTATTTTGTTGGATTCGAGAAATTTAGGATTTAAAAATATTTCGGCACCGAAGCTATTGACAAATATTAAATTCGCCGTACAATATGATTAATACTTAGGCGCCTAAATAAAATTAAAACGAAAGGGGTTCGATAAAATGAACCGTGAGATTAACGAAAAACTATTGACACAACTGCACCAATGCACAATCCTCATGCACCGCCGCGGGCAC
Source organism: Synergistaceae bacterium OttesenSCG-928-D05 (assembly GCA_030266985.1). Lineage (GTDB taxonomy): Bacteria > Synergistota > Synergistia > Synergistales > Synergistaceae > JAJDJB01. The sequence goes on along the minus strand of JAJDJB010000002.1, from coordinate 41,019 downwards.
TGCGACGTTCGCGAGCGAAAAGAAAATCTCCCGGAACGGGGGCAGGGACGCTTACTTGTTCTTCTATTAGAACGGGACGGAATGTCCCATAAAGATATCGTCGAAGCGCTCGACATTCGGCCTTCTTCCGAGAGTGAACTTGTCGCGAAACTGGAAAGCGCCGGTTATGTAACAAAAAGCGTCAACGAGGAGGATAAGCGCGTGTCGAACGTTTTCCTGACGGATAAAGGACGCGAAATTGCGCAGCAGTTCGCGGACTCAATGGGTGAAAGACTCGATGGGATTTTTGCGCCGCTCAACGAAGCAGAACGCGAAACACTTTCGGGCTTGCTGGAAAAATTAATCGTTTCCTGGAAAGAAAGGGAAGCGCAGATGCAGACAGACGACCGCTTTGGTGCGCCGCACGGCCGCTGCGGAACGCCCCACGAATTTCACGGACACGACCGTGAACACTGCGGACACGGGCGTGGGCACGGCCCGGAACATCGCGGACAAGGACGCCCGAGGATGTTTGGTTTCGGCGGGCGCGGTTTCGGCGGCGACTTTCGCTGACGCAAGGTGAGCAAACAAAAAATCGTGCGAAAGGGAGTTCCTTTTCCCTTTTGCACGAAAGGAAGGAGGTCTGCGATGTTTTCGATCTTACTAATCGTCACCCACAGCCTCGCTTTATTGGCGACGATTTTTTGTGCGACCTAAAAAGTCGATTTAATGACAGACTAAAATACAACTTATTGAAAACGAGGCGAAAGGCCCCGTTTTTTTTGTGCGCATTGGGATTCTTGACGGTTTGCGCATAAGGACAGTATTATGCCTGTAGATATGAAGCATAAACGTGCTCAAAATTCAGAGGGAAAAAAATTACGGCGAAAAATCCGGCGGCTTCGGGAGGAGAAAATATGTTTACTTTGATAAAGAACGCGGATGTATATGCTCCGGAACATCTTGGGAAAAAATCGGTTTTGGTTTGCGGGGAGCGAATTGCATGGGTGGGGGATGATTTTCCTGCTGAAAAAAACCTGCCAGGGCTTAAGGCGGTCGACGCAAAGGGTATGATGCTCATGCCCGGCATCATCGACAATCATGTGCATGTTACCGGCGGAGGAAGCGAGGGCGGCCCGCATATGCGCACGCCGGAGCTGCTGCTTTCCGATATGGTAAAGGGCGGCGTGACGACGGTGATCGGCGTGCGCGGCACGGACGACGTTTCGCGAAGTATGGAAGCGCTTGTTGCGAAAACGAACGGTCTTATTGCGGAGGGTGTAAGCGCCTGGTGTTTGACCGGTTCGTATCAGTTGCCGGTCAAATCGCTGTGCGGCGGTATCCGCGAAGATATCGTGCTGATCGACAAGGTCATTGGCGTTGGCGAGATTGCGCTTTCGGATCACAGGTCATCGAACCCGACTTTCGAAGAGTTTATGTATGTCGCGGCGGCGGCGAGGGTTGGAGGGATGCTTGCGGGGAAGAGCGGACTGGTGAACGTACATTTGGGTGATGGACCGGGCGGCATAGAATATCTGTTCCGCGCGGGCACGGAGACGGAGGTGCCGATTTCACAATTTGTCCCAACTCATATGAACCGCAACCCCGATCTTTTCGAGCAGGCGCGCGAATTTGCGAAAATCGGCGGGTATGTCGATTTTACAACGAGCACGACGCAGCAGTTTTTGGACGAAGGAGAAGTTAAGTGTAGCAAGGCGCTAAAAATTTTGCTCGAAGACGGCGTGCCAGCGTCTCGGATTTCCTTTAGCTCCGACGGGCAGGGCTCAATGCCTGTGTTCGATGCAAAGGGAAACTTTGCCGGGATGACGATCGGGCGCGTGACTTCGATAGCGGGGGAATTTAAGGATGCAATTGTGCAGGAAAAAGTGTTGATCGAAGATGCGGTCCGCGTTGTTTCTACGACCTCCGCCGACCATTTCAAACTGCCGCGCAAGGGATATATAAAGGAAGGATTTGACGCGGACATCGTGCTTTTGGATGAGAAACTGGATGTGCAGTTTGTTTTTTCACGCGGTCGGAAAATGATGGAAAACGGACGTGTGCTTGTGAAAGGAACGTTCGAAGACTAGCGGCATTACGGATCGTTAATATGACGGCGGCGGGGTTGCGCAAGCGCGCAGCCCCGTTTTTTTATTGGCAAATCGGGTGTTGTCGTTTTGGCTCTTAAAACTTCCGTAAAAATAATACCATTTGTGAAAAATGTAGTTATTAGAAATATCTCCGAAAATATTGCTCGGAATTTTTTAAAATTTCTAGTTTGATCCTTGCTATTGCTTGTCTTATTTAATGTTTTGGAAAATCAAAATCGGTGATCAAGGACGCCGGTTTTAAATTTTCTGATAATTTCGAACATATAAAAGGTACTTGCGTTTCGTCGAAAAAAGGAGTATAAGGTATACTGGGCGGACCAAGAAAGGAGTTTTTTCACATGACTGAGAATCATATCTCCCGCGGCACGCGGATATATGAAAAAGTAGTCGAAAAACTCAAGGAATCGATTGCGCTAGGGGAGCTGTTACCGGGCGATCCCCTTCCCTCTGAGCGTCAACTGATGAAGGAATTCGGCGTGAGCCGCAGTTCGCTGCGCGAGGGTTTCCGCGTGATGGAGCTTCTTGGTCTGATCGAATCGATCCCCGGCAAAGGCCGTTTTGTTCGCCTTCCCAGGGCGGGCTCGGATGCCGAAGGCGATATCCAGCTTGAGGACTCCGCTGTTTTGGAGCTGATGGAAGCGCGCCGCGTGTTAGACCCGGCAATCGCAGCCGAGAGCGCGATGAAGGCGACGCCTTCCGACCTTACCCGCATGCTGCGCGTCATTACCGACACAGAGCGCAAACTCGATTCCCCGGCGCTTCGCGCACAGGTGGATTTCGATTTCCACCTGGTACTTGCGGAGGCGACGCATAATTTCGTTTTCGTAAATATCACTCGCATGAATTTCGACCTGATCCTTGCAACGCACGACAAAATTTATAACCTGCTGGACGATAAGGACGCGTTTTTGCAGGAGCATAAGGCGATGTACGAAGCCATTCTGGACCACAACGTAGAATTGGCGCGCGACATGGCGGCAAAGCATATCGACCGCATTTACAGGACGCTGCACCGCGGAATCGCGGCGCGCGGAGATAGTCAATAACTGGTCCGACCAGTTTGAGAAAACGATAAATAATAACACAGCATGTACTACGCGAAGGAGGAAAAAATAATGGAGAAAAGAATCAGAGAGCTGTTCCCGGAAATCGAGTGGATCAAGAGCAAAGAGATGCAGGACAAGGTTGTTGCGTCTTATGTGGACGCGCTTACGCAGGGTGGCTGGGATCCCGACGATATGGACAAAATTCCGTTCACGCTTCTTATCCCGAATTGTCCCTTCTCTTATCTCGACCACGTGCGCGGCGTAACGCAGATGGCGAAAAAGTCGATGGATATTTTCAACGACGTCTACGCGGTGAAAGATCCGAAGTTCATGATGGACAACGATCTGCTCGTAGCGGGCGCGCTCCTTCACGACGTCGGCAAGCTCGTTGAATATGAGAAGAACGCCGCGGGCGAGACGGTCAAATCCCGTAACGGCAAAAACCTGCGCCACCCGTTCTCTGGTACGGTCATTGCACTGCGCAACGGCTGCCCCGACGAGATCGGACACATCATTGCAAACCACGCCCACGAAGGCGACAGCGCACTTCGCAGCCCGGAGGGCGTTATGGTTAATAAAGCGGACTTCATGAACTTTGAGAGCGTGAAGTCATTCCTTGGGATGAAATAAATTTTTCTGAAAAACGGAGGAGGAACGACATGGGCAAGACATCTATCGTCAAGATCATGGAACGTGCGTCGGGCAAGCCTGTTAAAGTCGGAGATCGCGTCTGGTGCAACATAGACTGGTCGACCGCTCGCGACTTTGGCGGCGCGAACTGCGTGCTGCAGTTCGAAAAAGAGATGGGAATGGAAGCGAAGGTTTGGGATCCCGATAAGATCGCGTTCACATTCGACCTTCAGGCGCCGGCGCACTCGGAGAAAGTTGCGGTCAACCAGAAGATCATCCGCGACTTCGCGAAGCGCCAGGGCATCAAACGCGTATTTGACATCAACCACGGCATCGGCCAGCACGTTATGCTCGAAGCCGGCATGATCAAACCGGGTGACGTCGTCCTCGGAACGGACAGCCACATGAACCTTTTGGGTGCGGTCGGTTCGTTTGCGACGGGCGTCGGCAACTCCGACATCGCCGCGTCGTGGATCAACGGCACAAACTGGTTCCGCGTCCCCGAGACGATGAAAATAGAAGTGACGGGGAAATTCCAGAAGGGCGTTACAATGCGCGACCTTCTCACCAAAATCGTCGGCGACCTCGGCGCGGGCGGCATGGACTTCCTTGCGGTCGAGTTCACGGGCGAGACAATCGAGAACGCGACGCTTGCGGAGCGCATCACGCTTTGCTCGATGGTTACGGAAATGAGCGGTAAGGTTCCTCTTATTATGCCGAACGGCGAAGTTCTTAAGTGGATGGTCGAGCGTGCGGGCCCGGTCGTTGCGGAGCGCGCGAAGGAATTTGCGGCGGATCCGGATGCGGAGTACATTACGGTTCTCAAGTACGATGTCACGAACCTCGAGCCGCTCGCTTCCTGCCCGGATGCGCCGGATAACGTCAAACCGGTTCGCGAAATCGCGGGTACGTACGTAGACCAGATTCACATCGGCTCCTGCTCCAACGGCCGTTTCGAAGACATCGAAGCAGCGTTCGAAGTGTTTAAGGCCGCTGGCTGTAAGGTCAATCCGAACGTTCGCGTGATCATCACGCCGAGCACGCGTGAAGTACAAATTCAGGCGACAAAAGCGGGTATGGTCGAGAAGTTCCTCGAAGCCGGCGTCGTGTTCACGAACCCGACCTGCTCCCTTTGCACGGCGGAGCACTACGGTGTGCTTCCGAGCGGAGACGTAGGATGCTCGACGACGAACCGCAACTTTATCGGCAAGGTCGGTAAAGGCAGCCACACTTACCTCATGAGCCCGATGTCCGCGATGGCAACAGCGGTCAAAGGCGTTATCACGGACCCCAGAGATATTCTGGGTTAAGCGAGGGAGGAAAAAACGATGAGTGAAGTCCTAAGAGGCAGAGCGTGGGTCTTTGGCGACGACGTCGACACAGACCTCATCTACCACAATAAATATCTTGCGGAGACAGATCCGAAAAATATGCCGCAGTACGCGTTTGAGTACTTCCCCGGCAAAGAGCATTTCGCGAAAGAAGTAAAACCGGGCGACTTTGTCGTCGCAGGGAAGAACTTCGGCTGCGGCTCAAGCCGTGAGCACGCGGTCTATTGCATCGAGTACGCAGGAGTCCCCGTCGTTCTGGCGGAAACCTGCTCGCGTATCTACTACCGCAACGCGATCAATAACGGATATCCGGTCCTTTTCATCAAGGGCATTTCGGATGCAATCAAAGCAGGGAAGATCAAAGACGGCGACGAGCTTGAAGTCAGCCTTGACACCGGAAATATCAAAGACCTGACGACAGGCGCAGAGTTCCACGGCGATGCGGTCAGCGATCTTGAAAAAGATATTATGTCCGCCGGCGGTCTGATCGAGTACCTCAAAGAGCAAGCCGCGAAGAAATAAGGGGTGTAGAAGATGGGAAAGACGTTTGCTGAAAAAGCACTCGGCAGGGCAGCCGGCCAGGACGTCGTCGCCAACCAGGTCGTTACGGTAGAGCCGGACTGGTGCATGAGCCACGACAACGCGGCGCCGATTGCCAGGACGTTCAAAAAAATTGGTGTAAAGAACGTGTGGAAACCCGAGCGTATCGTGTTCATTCTCGACCACGCGATTCCCGCTCCTTCGAGCGACCATGCCGTCAACCACAAGGAAGTTCGCGAATTCTCTGCGGAGCAGGGCATTAAGAATTTCTACGACGTCATGAGCGACGGCGGCGTTTGCCACCAGAAGATGTGTGAGGAAGGCTATGCGCTTCCGGGGCTCATCATGGTCGGCAGCGACAGCCACACCTGCACCTACGGCGCGTACGGCGCGTTCTCGACCGGCATCGGCCGTTCCGAGATGGCAGCGGCGTGGGCCACGGGCAGCATCTGGTTTAAGGTTCCTGAGAGCATGAAGGTTGTCGTAACCGGGAAATTCAAGCCGGGCGTCACAGCGAAGGACTTCATCCTGAAGTTCATCGGCGACGTCAAGGCGGACGGCGCGGACTACATGAGCGTCGAATTCCACGGCGAGGGCATCGAAAATATGAGCATTGCGGAGCGTATGACGCTTTGCAACATGGGCATTGAATTTGGCGCGAAGAACGCGGTCTGCAAACCGGACCAGAAGGTTCTCGACGCGATCAAGGACAATGCGAAATGCGACCGCTGGGAGCCCCTTTGGGCGGACGACGATGCAGTTTACGCGGCGGAGTATCACTATGATCTGGGTGACATTGTCCCCGGCGTGGCGAAACCGCATAAGGTCGACAACTACGCGACTGTCGCAGAAGTAAAAGGCACGCCGATTCACGAAGCGTTCCTCGGAAGCTGCACCAATGGCCGTATCGAAGACCTGCGTGAAGCAGCGAGCCTGTTGAAAGGCAAGAAAATCGCAATTCGCACGGTTGTCATTCCCGCATCCTGGAAAGTATACCGCCAGGCAATGAAGGAAGGCCTGATCGACATTTTCCTCGATTCCGGCTGCGTGATTTGCAACCCGGGCTGCGGTCCCTGCATGGGCAACCATGAAGGCATTCTCGCCCCCGGCGAAGCCGCGATCAGCACGGCGAACAGAAACTTTAAGGGACGCATGGGCGACAAAGAGAGCTTCATCTATCTCGCAAGCCCGCTCACAGTCGCCGCTTCCGCTCTGAAGGGCGAAATCACCGACCCCAGGGAGGTGCTGTAAGATGGCAACAGTCAAAGGTAAAGTCTGGAAATACGGGGACGACATCAATACCGACGTCATCTTCCCCGGAAAATATACCTATACGATCAAAGAACGTGCAGACATGGCGAAGGTCGCGCTTGAGGACCTCGACATGGATTTCAACCAGAACGCGAAGCCGGGCGACATCATCGTCGGCGGAAAAAACTGGGGCTGCGGTTCGAGCCGTGAGCAGGCCGTCAGCTGCGTGAAGGAACGCGGGATTGCCGTGATCATCGCGAAAAGCTTTGCTCGTATTTACTATCGCAACTGCCTGAACGAAGGTCTCGCGATCATCATCTGTCCGGACGCGGTTGACGCGATCCAGGCGGGCGAGCAGGTTGAAGTCGATTTCGACAAGGGCGAGATTAGGACGGAAAAGGGAAATGTCTTTCAGTTCCCCGCGTATCCGGATTTTGTCAAAGGTCTGATCGAAGACGGCGGGCTTATTCCGCACGTCAAGAAATCTTTGGGGTTGTAGGACGTGAATCTCGTGCCGAGGGCTTCGCTCGCATTGCAGCCCTTGGCACAATATGACAGCCTTAAGTAAGGGTAAGTTAGGTATCGGATCAATTGGTACGCGCAATATAGGCAAGTGCCGTTGATAGAAAAAATAAAACAGCTCCATATACAAACTTTCTAAGGAGGCATTTCAATGTCTGGGAACGTGCTTAAAGTAAAGGAACAGAAAGACCGCTACAAGGTATGCTATATGTCCGGTGACGACTCCGGATTCGACATGATGGAGGGGGCGCTGCTGGTCCTCGAATCGCTGAACCTGCCCATCGACTGGGTTCGCGCAGACCTCGGCTGGTGCATGTGGGAAAAGTCGAATAAGAAATTCGGCGAAGGCGACGCACGCTGCAACACAGTTCCGCCCGAAACGATCGAGACGATCCGCAACACCGACGCAACGCTCATGGCAGCAATTACCTCAAAGGCAGGCGTGAAGGGCTTCAAATCTGCGATCCTTCAGATGCGCCAGCTGTTCGACCTCTACATCAACCTGCGTCCCGCGAAGACGCTGCCCGGCATCGGCACACCGCTTAAGGGCGACCCGAACATCGACATCGTGCTTTTCCGTGAAAACACGGAAGACCTCTATGCGGCGGTCGAGTTTTTCCCGCTGCCCGAAGAAATGTTCAACCTCCACAAAGGTATGGAGCGCTTCAAGGGCGAAGAAGTTGCAGTCTCCTGGCGCGTCTTCTCGAAGAAGGGCTGCGAGCGCATTATCCGCGCAGCGTTCGAATATGCGAAGGCAACCGGTCGCAAGACTGTCCACTGCTGCAACAAGGCGAACGTCATCCGCGAAACAGACGGCATGATGAAACGCATCTTCCTTGAAGTTGCGAAAGAATACGAGCAGTACGGCATCAAGGGAATCGAAGAAAACGCAGACGCGACGGCAATGTGGCTGATTAAGAACCCGCAGGATTACAGCGTCATCGTGGCGAGCAACGTCTTTGGCGACATCCTCTCTGACGAAGGCTCGCAGCTCACGGGCGGCCTTGGCTTCGCACCCTCCGGCAATATCGGTAAAGACGCGGCGCTCTTTGAGCCCAGCAGCGGTTCCGTGCCGAAGTATGCTCACCAGTACAAAGTCAACCCGAGTGCAATGATCCTAACCGCGAAGATGATGCTCGAGTACCTTGGCCTCGACGATGCAGCGAAGAAGATCGAAAAAGCGCTTGGCGAAGTCCTCGTCGAAAGCAAACCCGGCACGCTGACCTACGACGTCCTTCGCGACTTCCGCGGCGATCCCAACTGGGAGAAGAACGCGGCGAGCACGATCGAAATGGCGGCAGCAATCGCACAGAAGATCGACCCTGCCTTCTCCGGCGCGAAACTCGATGCGGCGAAGGAAAAAGTGCACAAGATGTGTGCATGGAGCGAAGGCGATCTCGTCGGCTTCAACTAAACAATAGGATTGCAAGATAAACTCTTCGCGCAATCTCGCGCGAAGGTCGGTTAGGTTTAAAAAATCAAGAAATGACGGCCTGCTTGCCTTTTGGCAGGCGGGCCGTTTTTTGAGAGGCAGGGATAAAGATGAGCAACACTGCGCAGGCAGGAACACTTGAGTCGATGGACTGCCTTGTAACGGCAACTCAGGGCGTGCCCGGTTCCGGTGTGAAGGTTGAGATCACCGGGAGCAGTGCGGCGCGTTTTAAATCGGCGATGGAAAAGAAAGTGAACGAAGTTGTCGTTTCACTAGGAGCAAAAGATATAGACCTCTCGATTCAGGACAACGGCGCGATCGACCTGGTACTGGGCGCGCGCGTTGAAGCCGCCCTTAAAAAGCTCATGGGAGGTGCGAAATAATGCGTCGTACGATGCTTTATCTCCCGGGCAACAACCCGAACATGCTCGTTCGCGGATATCTGTTCGGCTCGGACGGGCTGATTCTGGACCTCGAAGACGCCGTCGCGGTGGCCGAGAAGGAAAACGCACGGATTCTTGTAAGCCACTTCCTGCGTCAGGGCGAATTCGGCGACTGCGAAGTGACGGTTCGTATCAACGGACTTGATACGGAATATTGGAAAGACGACCTTGCCGCAATTGTCCCCCATAAATCGCTGCAGGGCGTGCGCGTACCGAAGGTTGAAGACGCCGGCATGGTTAAGATATTAGATGAAGAACTCTCGCACGTAGAAGAAAAGAACGGTATCCCCGTTGGACGCACGAAAATCTTCTGCCTGCTCGAGACCGCGCAAGGCGTATGGAATGCGTATGACGTGGCAAAAGCCTCACCGCGCGTGGCGGCAATCATCCCTGGCGGTGAAGATCTAGTCGCGGACCTCAAAACAAGCCGTTCCCCGGAAGGAACCGAACTTGAATGGGCGCGCCGCATGATGGTTTTTGCAGCGCGTGCGGCAGGCGTTGACGCACTCGATACGGTTTTCCCGCGTGTGACCGACGACGAAGGACTGCGTCGCGAAGCGGCGTTTATCAAGCAGCTTGGTTTTGACGGAAAGAGCGTCATTCACCCGAACCAGATCCCAATCATCCACGATGTTTTCAACCCGACGGAAAAAGAAATCGAAAGCGCACTCAAAATCGTAGCGGCGGCCAAAGAAGCGGCGGCCCGCGGTCTTGGCGCGGTTTCCGTCGACGGACGCATGGTCGACGTGCCGGTCGTCAAGCGCGCGGAATACGTCCTGCTCAAAGCCGGCATCACGGAGGTGGAATAAAATGGCGAAGAATATACTAGGCCGTGAAATTCCAGAATTCATAGAGGGCTACGGCAAACCACTTCTTTTTGGCGGCGCGTTTGCAAGGAAGCCGGAGGGAAACGCGGTCGGCGCAAAAATTCGCTGCGTCAATAACGACAGCACAGATAAACGTCTGCCGGACGTCAAAGCCGCGATTATCGCATCCGGCCTGAAAAGCGGAATGACCGTCTCGTTCCACCACCACCTTCGCAACGGCGACTTTGTGGTCAATCAGGTTATCGATGCGTGCGCGGAGCTGGGCATCAACAATCTGACGCTCTTCCCGACGGCGCTCTTCGGCGTGCATAAAAAATTAATCGAACACATCAAGAGCGGTGTTATCACAAAAATCATGGGCTCCGTCAACGGGCCGATCGGGCAGCTCGTGTCCGAAGGCGGCATGGAAGTTCCCGTTACGCTGCGCAGCCACGGCGGACGTCCGCGCGCGGTCAAAGCGGGCGACGTGCATATCGACGTCGCGTTTATCGCGGCGCCGGCTTCCGACAAATACGGCAATATCTGCGGCACCGTTGGAAAATCTGCCTGCGGTTCACTCGGCTATGCCTTCACGGACGCGCAATACGCGGACTGTGTCGTCGTCATCACGGACAACATTCAGCCCTATCCTGCGTCACCGGTTTCCATTTCGCAGGTTCACGCGGACTTTGTCGTCGAAGTCGAAAGCATTGGCGACCCCGCGGGTATCGTTTCCGGTACGACGCGCGTCACGCGTGACCCGCTGCGTCTTTTGATCGCAAAATATGCTTCGCAGCTGATTGAAGCCAGCCCCTATTTCCAGGACGGGATTTCCTTCCAGACTGGCGCGGGCGGAATTCCGCTGGCGGTCACCGCGTTCATGAAAGAAGCGATGATCAAGCGCGGCATTAAGGGCAGCTTCGGCCTTGGCGGCATAACGAGCTACTTTGTCGAACTTCTCAAGGAAGGCCTGGTCGAGAAACTTATGGACGTGCAGTCTTTCGACCTTGGGGCCGTGCAGTCGATTGCCGAAAATCCGAAGCACATTGAAATTTCGGCGGACTGGTACGCGAACCCATGGAACAACGGAGCTGCGGTCAATATGCTTGACGTCGTCATTCTAGGCGCGACGGAAGTCGACACGGACTTCAACGCGAATGTCAACACGGAAGCGGACGGCGCGCTCCTGCACGGCACGGGCGGTCACCAGGATACGGCGGCCGGAGCGAAGCTCACGATTATCGCGCAGCCGCTGCTCCGCGGACGCATCCCCTGTGTAACGGACAGCGTTTACAGCGTCACGACGCCGGGCGAAGTCATCGACGCAATCGTCACGGAATACGGCATCACGATCAACCCGCGCCGCAAAGACCTGCTTGACGCGTGCGCGGAAGTCAAAGGGCTGCCGCTCGTTTCGATGGAAGAACTCTCTGCCCGCGCAAAAAAAATGTCCGGCCCAACCGATCCCGTCGAAACCGAAGACAGGATCATCGGCGTCATCGAATGGCGCGACGGCACAGTCATCGACACGGTCAAACAGCTGAAGAAAAAATAAACGCAAAAGTTACGAACCATATAAAAACAAAAAACAGATGCGGTGAAAAAACGCATCTGTTTTTTTGTTTGAATTTATACTTTTAATCGTTTTATATGAGCGCCATATCTTTCCATTTTTCGCTTCGGTAGCGCAGCACGACGATCAGACATCCGGCGATCCACGCGGGTGGCATGCTGAAATAAACGCTTCTGAAGTCGACGACGGTCGCCATCATGAAATAAGTTGCGCCCAAACGTACTGCCAAATTCGCGAATCCCGCGACGGCGGGAACTTTTACGTCGCCTGCTCCTTGTAAAAAGCCGGACGTGATGTTGCTTGTTGTGCTGACCGGCATGAAAATCATCAGCAGGATCAAATGTTCCCATCCGCGGCGCATGGATTCGCCGGAGATGTTAAACATGCCAAGCATTGGTTTTGCAAAAATAATAACGACAATCGCAATCGTGACGGCGATGATGTTTCCCATTTTTAATGACGCGCGGTAGCCTTCCTGCGCGCGCGCAATTTTTTTCGCACCGATGTTTTGTCCCGTAAACGCGCTGACCGCCGCGTTGAAACTAATGGAAGGCACATGCGCGACGTTTTCGATTCGCCCCATCGACGTGTATCCTTCGATGCTCGCCGTTCCGAACGTGTTCACAAAGCGCTGCATGATCGTGAAGCCGACTGCAAATATCGCGGATTGTACAAAAATCGGAAATGAAACGCGCGTAATGGTGCGCATTTTCTCGCGTTCAGAACGTTTTGCGGCAAATTTCGGACGAAGTTCCGGGAAGAAATAAATCAAATAAACTATGCTGAAGGCCGCGCAGCAGGCTTGCGCAAAAACGGTTGCCGCCGCCGCGCCGCCAACTCCCATTCCAAAATATGCGATCAATATGATATCGAAGAGGATATTTAAAATTGAGGCGGCAAACAAAAAATACAGGCCGCCGCGGGAATCCCCGTGCGCGCGCAGGATGCCGGACGTCACGTTGTAGAGCATCTGCGGCAGGATGCCGAGCGCGCAAATACAGAAATAAATGACGCTCATCGTTCGCATTTCGGGAGGGGCCGCAAGAAAATCCCAAATCAGAGGTTTTGCGATCAGAAAGCAGAGCGGCGTGATTACGGCGCTTAAAAAAATGGAGATTGTATAAGCCGCGGTGACGCTGACACGAATGTTATGCGCGTCCTTTGCGCCGTAATATTGCGCGATAATGATACTCGTGCCCGTTCCGAGGCTGACGGAGCAGGAGATCAAAAGCCACGTCGGGGAGCCGGTCAGTCCAACCGCGCCCAGCGCCGTCGGTCCGATAAAATTACCAACGATAACAGCGTCTGCAAAGTTGTATAGGACCTGCAGGAGGTTGGAGCCCATGACGGGGAGCGCGAAAGCGAGGATCGTTTTCCACGGTGTACCTTGCGTCATATCGTTTCGCATGTAGATCCCTCCCTCAGTCAGGTTGCCCGTAGTAAAAGATTTTTCCGAGCGTGCCGAAATTGATTATACATGAGTTGGAAATTTTATTTCTTGAGCTATGTGAAAGGCCGCCCTATTGCAAGGCGGCCCAAAAGATTCTCAAAGAAAAATATGCAGGTTAATTATTCGTCGTCAAGCGCACGTTGTTAAGTTTTTCATAGTAAAGGCCAAGCGCGGCGTGATCTTTTGTCTCGAAACCATCGTTCGCAAGCGCAACCATCATTTCCAAAACCTGCGCGCTCAGCGGAACCGAATTTTTCAACGAGCGGCTCGTTTCCAATACATTCCACAAATCTTTGATATGCAAGTTGATTCGGAATCCCGGATCGTATTTTGCCTCGAACATCCGGGGCGCTTTGTCTTCCATACACTGGCTTCCCGCAAGTCCTCTACGAATTGCAGCAAAAACTTTCTGGGGATCGACGCCCGCTTTCTGCGCAAGCGCCATGCCTTCCGCGATTACGGCGATGTTGACGCCGACGATCATCTGGTTTACGAGCTTTGTTATTTGTCCGGCGCCCAATTCTCCGACCAAAGCAACGGAAGCACCTATTCTTTCGAGAATGCCTTTTACGCTTTCAAAAATATTTTCTTTTCCGCCGCACATAATTGCGAGCGTTCCTTTTTCTGCTTTTTCCTGTCCGCCGCTGACCGGCGCGTCAATCATTTCGACGCCTTTTTCCGCCAACAGCGCACCCAGTTCGCGGCTTACCATCGGCGCGATCGAGCTCATATCAACGATAACCTGTCCGCTTTTGCATCCCTTCAGGATTCCGTTTTCTCCCGTTACGACTTCTTTGACGTGTGGGGAGTCGGGCAGCATCGTGATAACGACCCGGTCAGATTTTGCGGCAACATCCGCCGGAGAAGCGCACGCTTCTGCGCCGCACGAGACGAGCGTATCTACCGCAGATTGATTAAGGTCATAAACACAAAGTGGGAACCCTGCGCTCAAAAGATTTTTTGCCATCGGCAATCCCATGATGCCAAGTCCGATAAAACCGATCCGTTCCATTTTTAGAGACTCCTTCCAGCCCTTCCGGCAATGTAATCGTTTAGTAACCTTTCTTTGGGTCGATCAAGTTATCCAGGCGCTCGCCCCTGATAAGTTTGTCAATGTTTTCCATCACGATATCAAAGGTTCTGTGAATATAGTTTTCTTCGTCGTCGCAGCCCATATGGGGTGTGATCGTCAAATTGGGCGTGCTCCAGAGCGGAGAATTTTCGGGGAGCGGTTCTTCTTCAAGAGCGTCAAGAATCGCACCGGAAATTTTTCCGTTTTTCAATGCTTCTATCAGCGCCGTGTGATCGACGACCTTGCCGCGGCAGATATTGACGAAGCCCGCGCTTTCCTTCATGAGACCAAACTCTTTTGCGCCGAAAAATTTATGCGTTTCCTGCGTATAGGGCAGAGTCAGCACGACGAAATCCGCTTTCGGCAAAAGGGAGTGCAACTCTGATGGCGGTGCGATTTCATCGAAATCTCCGCGCGGTGCTGTATCGGGGTCTACGCCAATCGCCCGGACGCCAAGGGTTCTTGCCGCGTTCGCAACGGCGGAACCCTGTTTGCCCGCCCCGACGACAAGCACGGTACTGCCTTCTATAATAGAAACGAAATGACCGTCCCAATGTGAATTTCTCTGCGCTGTCGCAAGGCGCGGCATGTGGTTGCCGAGCATCAGCATCGCCATCATCGCGTATTCGCGCGTTTTTGGAGCGTGCGCGCCTCTGTTGTTTGTGAGCATGACATTCTCGGGTAGCCATGTGAGCGGGTGCAGATGTTCGATACCGGCGCCGATGATGTGGATCCATTTCAGCTGCGGCGCTATCGTACGAATCTCTTCGAGCGGAAACATATATCCCACGAGGATGTCCGCGTTTTTAATGCCGTCCCGGAAAACTACATAGTCTTCGTCGTTCCAGCCGGGCTCATTCTCGAAACTTGTCGACGTTTTTACAATGGAAAATTCCGCATAGTCACGAACATGCGGGTGACGCTCAAGAGCAGACGTCAAACGTTCTTCTGTCATGCGAAAAACCTTCAGGCTGTCATGCGCGGTCAGGATCATGACGTTGTATTTCTTTTGCGACAAGGGAAGTCCTCCGTTCGCGGTAACTTAAAATGCCTTGCTTGTGTCGACGACGTTTTTGAACGGTTGCCCCGCTAGCTCGTTGCGAATATTTTCGATCGTCAGGTCAAGCGTCAGGGGCATATAGTGCACAAGGTCATCGGACGATACGTGCGGCGTGATGATAAGGTTCGGCGTTGTCCAAAGAACGGAATCTTCCGGCAGCGGCTCGATATCGAAAACATCCAACACGGCGCCGGAGAGTTCGCCCGCCGAGAGTTTCCTGTGCAGCGCTTCCTGGTCAAGCAGCGGCCCGCGCGATACGTTCATGACCCCCGCGTGTTTTGGCAGCCAGCCGAGCGCTTCTTCGCTTATGATCCCGCGCGTTTCTTCCGTAAGGGGCGCGGCAATTGCGAGGAAATCCGCTTTCGCAAATACTTCTTTCATTTTGTCAGTGGAGACCACTTGCTGGCAATAGGGATGTTCTTTTACATAGGGATCAACGCCAATAACGGTGAGTCCCATGTTCACGGCCTGCCGGGCCATCTCGCCGCCCTGATGGCCAACGCCGTAGATAACGAGGGTTTTGCCCTTGATTACCGAGGTGAACGCGCGATCCCATTTTCCGTTGCGCTGCGCTGTCACGAGGCGCGGAATCTGCGCATTCAGCATGCCAAGGAACATGGCGAAGGATTCTCCCGATTTTGGCAGGTGGACGCCGCGATTGTTGATCAGCGTAATGTTTTCGGGAACCCAGCCGAAAGGCGCCAGGTGCTCCACGCCGGAGCTGATAAAGTGAATCCAGCGTAGATTTGGCGCGTGAGTCGCCAGGTTTTCAACGGGAAAACAGTAACCGACGAGCACATCCGCCGTTTTCATATAGTCATAAAACTCTTTGAAATCAGCGTCTGTCCAGCGTTCGACTTCGTCGTAAGCGCTGCTGCCGATCGTAATGTGGAGTTTGTCCGCAAGATCTGGATTCCGCTCCAGAAGCTGACGCACCTGTTCTTCACTTGCGATGAAAACCGGCGCGGAACTGCGACTGTTTTCTATGTGGATATGAATTTTGTCGTTATACATCGCGGTAGAAGCCTCCGTTCTTTTCTTATGCCGCAGCGCGGCATTTCTTGTATATATTTTTGATTACCGGGAGAGTCCAGAAAACGATTGTTAAAACTCCAAGCGTTCCGGCAATCGGACGACTGAAGAAGTCGACCCAGTTTCCGCCGGACTTGACCATTGAGATAATGAAGTTTTTTTCAAGAAGTTCGCCCAGTACGATTGCAAGCAGCATCGGCGAGATCGGGAAATCGTTTTCTTCCATGATGTAACCCAAAAGACCGAAGAAGAGCATAACGCCAACGCCGAACAGGCTGTTGTTGATCGAATAAGCGCCCACGATGCAGAAAATCAGAATAATCGGCAGCAGCATAAAGGGCGGAATTCGCAGGATATGCCGGAATGCCTTGATCGAAAAATATCCGAGAATGAGCATGAAAATATTGGCGATCGCGAAGCAGATGAAAACGCTGTAAATGATCTCCGGGTGATGTAAAAAGGCTGTCGGCCCCGGCTTGAGGTCTTTTATATAGAGGATTCCAATCACCATCGCCGTTGTAACGTCGCCCGGGATACCGAAGACAAAAGCGGGAATCCATGCGGACGCAAGCGCGGCGTTGTTCGCTGAAGTACTTTCAATGATGCCCTCCATACTGCCTTGCCCGAATTCCTCGGGGTGTTTCGAAAATTTCTTGCTGATCGCGTAGGCGAGCCAGGCGGCGATATCCGCCCCGGCTCCCGGCAACGCGCCGACGATTACGCCGACAGTATTGCCGCGCAGAAACTGCGGAATATGTTCCCGCCATACTTTAAAAATACCTTTGTAGATATGTTTTATTTTTCCGTCGTACATAGCCGCAGGCGGCGTTGTGGAGCTGACGCGGCGCATAATTTCTGAAACCGCAAATAAACCGATCAAAACGGGAATGACGTGGATCCTGCCCAGAAGTTCTGTTACGCCGAAAGTAAATCTCGCCTGTCCTGTGATTGCGTCAAAGCCAACCGTTGTAATGAACAGGCCGAGAAAGAGCGAAATGATACCCTTGACCTTATCTTGGGAGGTCATGAACGTTGCGCAGGTCAGTCCGAGGCATGCAAGCCAAAAATATTCGTACGTGCTGAAGTTTAACGCGACTTCGGCAAGCATGGGGGCGGATGTCATAAGGACAACAAGGCCGACCAGCCCGCCGACTGCCGAAAAGAAGCAGTTTGCGCCAAGGACGGTCTCCGCTTTGCCCATTTGCGTCAATTTATAAGAGTCGTCCGTGTAAGCGCCCGACGCAGGCGTCCCGGGAATCCGCAGCAGCGTGCCGGGGATATCGCCCGCAAAAACCGCCATCGCGTCGCACGCGATAATCGCCGCGAGTGCGGGAACTGGGTCGAGGAAGATTGCGATCGGCATAATGAGAGAGACAGCCATGACCGCCGTCAGTCCGGGAATCGCGCCGATGACAATGCCGTAGCAGGAAGATGCCAGCATAACGAGTAGAATGTTTGGTTTTAAAACGATGCCGAGTGCTTCGATAACTGTATCCAACATTTCAGTAACCCCCTAAATTCCAAAAATGCCCGCGGGCAGGGGCACTAACATGAGTTTTGCAAAAAAAGCGTAAGTAATGACGGCGCTCACAGCGGCGACGATAATTGTCGACGCCACTTTTTTGCGCAGCCACCAGATCGTTGCTGTCATCATGAGGAAAGTTGTCAAAATAAATCCGAGTTTGTCCGATACCAGAATGTAGAAAACCAGATTAAGCGGGATAAGACAGATGTTCGAAATAAGTTTTGGCGACTTTGTCCACGCCCCTAAAACAAGGAGGGGCTGTTTCGCGCGTACGCCGCGAACAAGAAGGAGTATCCCGCCGCCGAGGATAAAAATGGCGGTCAGCGACGGGAAGAAACCTGAGCCATAAGCGTAACCCGGCAAAGAGGGAAGGGTTCGCGAATATATGAGAACGAGCACGGAGAAAACGATTAAGATTATCCCAAATATTGCGTCACTGATTTTCATGAAGATCCCTTCCCTTTCTAACGGGTAAAACGAATTTTTTCTATTTCTCTATAAAATTTATTCTTTTGCGAGGCCGAGCGATTTCAGGATTTTGCCGTAGTTTTCATCCTGTTCGGCAAGAAATGCCTTGAATTCGTCGGGGCCTAGGTAAGCGAGCGTTTTTCCGGCTTTTTTCATGGTGTCCTGGAATTCGTCCGTTTCCCACACCTGTTTGATCGCCGCTCCAAGTTTGACTTTCAGATCTTCCGGCAGGCCGCCCGGTGCAGCGATTCCGCTCCACGAGTCGACGATCCAGTCGGAACCGGTCTCTTCTTTGAGTGTTGGGAGATCGGGGTAATCAACGAGGCGTTCCTTCGTAACTGTTACGAGCGGACGCACTTTTTTCGCGGAGACGAGAGATTCCGCTTCTTTCGGACCGCAGACGACGAAATCAAGTCCACCAGCGGCGAGGTCCTGCAGCGAAGGTGCGGAGCCGTCATTGGGTACCCACACGAAGTCGGTGACCTTCATGCCTTCCGCCTGCACCATGCCGGCCGCGCAGAGATGCCAGATGCCGCCGTGGGGAGCGCCGGAAGCCTTCAGTTTTCCGGGGTTTTTCTTCATCGCATCAAAAAGTTCATTGATTGTTTTGAAAGGAGATTTTTCATTCACGTAAACGGCGCCGCCCGCGGAGACGATCAGTGCGATTGGCGTGAGGTCTCTGTAGGTAAGGTCCGTTAAACCCTGCCAGTGCATCATGGAGAGTTCGCACTCGATATCGCCCATCGTGTAGCCGTCAGGCGTGCCTTTGGCGATCGCTGTGTGTCCAACGACGCCCTGTCCGCCGGTGCGGTTAATGGGATTGACGCGGACGCCTGTAATATCGCTCAGGATTTTGGCGACGAGGCGGGCGTTAAAGTCTGTGCCGCCGCCCGTTGCAAACGGGATTAGCATTGTAATGGGTTTCTCGGGCCATTTTTCGGCATTTGCAAAGCACGCCGAGGCGGAGAAAAGGGAAATTAACAGGACAGCAACTAACACAACAAACTTTCTGGACATGGAAAAACCTCCTTTAATATTTGAAACCGGGCTGTTACACAGCGATTGGCGTCATAACGTTATACACAACGTGCCAGGTGTTTCTCGGAGTAAAAGGCTGCCTTGGCCGGATCACGCTCCTTTATCGCGTTCAGGATTTGTTTATGTGCGTCCACAGTTTTCTCGAGGAGTCCGAGGTCTTCTTTATATCTGCGCCACATGTGGACATCTGCTTTTTCGAGTAACTCGCGGCTCATTTTTTGTAGGATTTCGTTGTTCGTTGCGTCAGCAACGGCGATATGGAACTCCCTGTCGATGTCCAGAAATTTTTCTACATCATGGGCTTCAAGCGCTTTTTCGGAATCTGTGATCAAACGTTCAATACGCTCGATCTGTTCCGGCTCCGCACGGCGTGCGGCCATTACGGCGACAGACGGCTCGATCGCCATGCGCGCCTCAAGCGCTTCAAAAGAACCGCCGACGCTTTCCGTGTCTTCAAGAAATTTTTCGAGGATGATTCGCGAGGTGTATTTTCCTGCGTAAGCATTTTCACTAATGAACGTGCCCTCGCCTGGAATGCGCTTTATGATTCCCATAAGTTCCAGGGCTGAAAACGCTTCCCGCACGGACGCTCTGCTAACGTCCGTCTGTTTGACGATTTCAAATTCATTCGGCAGTTTTTCTCCGGGGGTCAATTCGCCCTTTTCGATCAAATCCAGAATCTGCCTGACAATGATGGTTGGCTTTTTTGTTGAGTCCTGTCTTGTAAAAAGCTCTTTCATCTGTCTTCCCCTTCTTCTTATATAGGACTTGAAATGCCGCATATCTTATGTTATATGTATGACAAGGATTGATTATATTATATATGTCCATGTATTTTTGTCAATTGGTTCACAAATATTCATTCTTTGTCCGGCACATATATTATAAAAACACCGCCGACATGACAGGGCGATGTTTTACGCGTATGACAACAAGAGCGATCTGGACTATTATTGTAGTCGGGTTTTAAAAAATACAGAGGTTGGAGATGAGACGCATGTCGTTGCCGAAAGCCTATGTCGGCCTGCCGATCCAGGAGGTTGGGCTCGCCGTATTACGGGGGAAAATCGATTATAGAATATGGGAGAGCACTGACGTACCGCCGCGCGAAAGAGTGCTCGAAGAAGTAAGGGGTGTCGAAGGACTCCTTGCCGGTATTCCGATTCGCGTTGACGCGGAACTGTTCGACGCGGCGCCCGGACTTAGGGTTGTGAGCAATTATGCGGTCGGCTACGACAATATCGACGTCGCAGAAGCGACAAAGCGCGGCATCTGCGTCACAAACACGCCGGGCGTACTGACCGCAGCGACGGCGGATATTACGTTTGCGTTGATCCTGGCTTCCATGCGCCGCGTGATTGAAGCAAATGAATTTTTGCGTTCCGGAAGTTGGAAGAACTGGGAGCCGGAGTTGCTGGTAGGGCGCGAGGCGACAGGGAGCACGATCGGCATTATCGGTATGGGGCAAATCGGGCAAGCGGTCGCAAAACGCGCGAAAAGTTTTGATATGGAAGTACTGTACTTTAACCCAACGCGCAAACCGGAAGCGGAAGCCGCGTACGGTGCGCGTCTCGTTTCGATGGAAGAACTTCTCGCAGAGAGCGATATTGTTTCGCTGCATACTGTTTTCAACGAAAAAACGAAAAATATGATCGGCGAAGCGGAGCTGCGCGCGATGAAAAAAACAGCGGTGCTGATCAACGCGGCGCGCGGCGCGCTTGTCGATCAAAAAGCCCTTTACCGGGCGTGCGCCGAGGGCTGGATCTGGGGCGCCGGGCTTGATGTTTTTGTGCAAGAGCCGTTGCCGCTGGATGATCCGCTTCTTACTTTAAAAAATGTGACGACGCTGCCGCACATTGGCAGTGCGAGCCGTGCGGCGCGTGACGGCATGGCGCGCAAGTCCGCGGAGAATTTATTGGCGGCCCTTGAGGGGCGGAAACCTGCGAATCTGGTAAACCCGGGAGTCTGGGAGGGCTAGTTTTGGCAAAATACATCCTGGTTCCCGATTCGTTCAAAGGGACGATGTCGTCGGTCGAAGTATGCGAAATTATGGCTCGCGCAATTTTAAAACTCGACCCGGCAGCGGAAGTCGTCTCCATTCCTGTCGCCGACGGCGGCGAAGGAATGGTGGAAGCGTTTCTTGCCGCAATACAAGGCGAACGAATCGAAGCCACCGTTTCGAATCCATTTTTTGAAAAGATGAAAACGGTTTACGGGGTGATCGGCGAGGGGAAGACGGCAGTCATTGAAATGGCTGCCTGCGCCGGTTTACCGCTCGTAGGCGACAGACCGGATCCTGAGCGCGCTACGACATATGGCGTCGGTGAACTGATCATGGATTCAGTGCAAAGAGGCGCAAAAAAGATTATC
The DNA here is from genome assembly GCA_030266985.1 of Synergistaceae bacterium OttesenSCG-928-D05. GTDB lineage: Bacteria > Synergistota > Synergistia > Synergistales > Synergistaceae > JAJDJB01. The sequence continues at coordinate 19,340 of JAJDJB010000002.1, read as the reverse complement.
CTCGGTCTTGGCGGCAGCGCGACGAACGACGGCGGGTGCGGCGCAGCGGCTGCGTGCGGCGTGCGTTTTTTTGACGATAAAGGCGAAGTCTTTGTGCCGACGGGCGGCACGCTGCATAAAATTGCGCGGATAGAAAAAACGTCCCATCCCGAACTTCATAAAATCGAAATCGACGCGATGTGCGACATTGACAATCCTATGTTCGGAGAAAATGGCGCGGCTTATATATTCGGTCCGCAAAAAGGCGCGGACGCTGAAATTGTACGCACGCTCGACGACGGGCTTCGGCACTTGTCGAAAATGATAACAAGAGATTTGGACTGCGATGTTTCCGCTCTGCCCGGCGGCGGCGCCGCAGGCGCAATGGGTGCGGGGATGGCGGCTTTTTTCGGTGCGAAGCTCAAAATGGGAATTGACGTTGTCCTTGAGGCCGCGCATTTTGAAGATCGGCTTCGGGGGGCAAAAATTGTTTTTACAGGTGAAGGGCGCATCGATGCGCAGAGCATGCGCGGCAAAGTGGTCGTAGGCGTCGCGCGCCGTGCCGTGAAGCATGGTGTCCCTGTCGTCGCTGTCGTGGGGCAGATTGGAGAAGGTGCGGAAGCCGCATATTCGGAGGGCGTTACTTCGATTTTCAGTATCAACACTGCACCGCTGCCGTTTTCGGAGGCAAAACACCATAGTAAAGAAAATCTCGGCATCACCATGCAAAACATACTGCGGCTCATGCTTCGCACGTAATGCAGCGTGCCCCACGCCTTGCCATGCGGGTATAATGAAAAATCAAGCGTGAAGAAACTTTTAACGCTTCTCATGGGAAGGCGTCGGTATGCAAAAAATTCTTGCATTTTTAAAAAAAATAGCCCCGGCATTCATCGTACTTTTTTTTCTCGTTGCCGTACGGATTTTTTATTTTGAGATAAAGGGCACCTCTTTCACGGAATTGTGGGAGGCGTTTGCTCAAATACCGAACGCTTATATCCTCCTGTCGTTTTTCGCCGTTATTTGTTCTTATGGTCTTCTGACGCTGAACGAATACATGGGCGTTCGTGAATGTGCCGGCGGCGGGGTGGCTTATCCGGAGGTCGCGCGCACCTCTTTCATCAGCAACGCAATCGGCTTCAACATCGGAGCCGCGATGTTTTCGGGCGGATCGATCCGCTACAGTCTTTATCTGGCGCTCGGACTCGAACCTGTGCAGGTCGGGCTCATTATTGCGTTTGCGCAGACGTCGGCGATTCTTGGAACGATTACGCTGAACGGCGCTATTTTACTTTTCTGGCCGGCCAAAATTTTCGTACAAATCGATACACAATATTCGCTGCGTTATATATTTGGCGCGCTTTTTTTCTGTGCGCCCGCTGCGGCATTTTTGCTCTCATTTCGGGCGCAGGAGGGCAAAGTCTACTCCATTTTAGGATACAAAGTCCCGATTCCCGCGCCAAAAATTCTTATCACGCAGCTTATGGTCGGTTTTATAAGGCCATTTTTTACCGCGCTGATACTTTTTGCGCTGCTTCCGCACGCTGAAATCGGGTATATTAGTTTTTGCGGTGTGTTCGCGCTTTCCGCGCTGGTCGGCAACATGAGCATGATCCCCAGCGGGCTTGGTGTTTTCGACGCCGCTCTGGTATGGATGCTGACGCCTTTTTACGATAAAGCGGAGCTAATCAGCGCGCTCGTGCTTTATCGTTTCTTCTATTTTATTCTCCCGCTGACGGTCGGGCTGGTTTCGTTGCTCATTGTGAAGGGCAGGACGAAATATTTAGACCACGAAGCAAAAAAACAGACGGAAACATCCGGCTGATCACTGTCCGCGTTGGCTCTGCTTCTGGGTTAGTCGAACAAAAGGTTAGGATCCTGGCCTTCCAGACATGCTTCCATATAATCAAGGCCCAGGTGTAGGTGTTTTGAAACGGCGTTGTGCAATTCTTTTCGGTCATTTTTCTTGATCGCGTCGATGATTTCTTTGTGTTCTTCGTAAAAACTGCCTTGAAATTCGGCGGAAGAAATCCATAGCAATCTGGCGTATTTTAAGTTATTCCACGTCTGCTGCAATGTGTCGATCATGATGTCATTTGGATAGAAATCGAAGATCGCGCGGTGGAATTTATCATTCGCCTCAAGCAGTTTTTCTAAATTCGGTTTATCCTTCATCGCGAGCATCAATTCCTGCATTTCGTCATTCAACTGTTCGATGCGCGGAATGTCTTTCGGTCTGATAAAAGGTAATGCCCTGTCCGCCAATGTGATTTCAAGCAGCGCTTTCAGTTCCTGCAGCTTGCGGAATTCTTCTTTCGAAATTTTGGAAACATGCCATCCGATGCGCGGCTCATGCTTGACAAGCCCTTCCTGCTGTAGTTTCGAAAGCGCCTCCCGAATCGGCGTCGTGCTGATGCCCGAACCTGCGGAGTATTGATCCACGTTGACTTTTTCTCCCGGCCTGATCTGCCCCGATAAAATTTGTTCTTTTATGCTTTGATAAGCCAGCTCACTGAGAGTCGGCACTTTTACGATTGGCTTAATCACGGGCACGTCCTCCTGCCGGTATAGAATAACCTGAATTTTATTATAGGATATATTTTGTCGGATTTCAGGATGAAAGGGCGAAAATTCCAGCGTACCGGAATTTCCGCCCGAGGGGGAGTTGATGTTTTTCTAAAATGGTCCGAGTTTTATGACTGTCGCGATAATCAATCCTGCCGAGCCAATCGCCATGAGCATGCCGTAAAGCGGCAGCACCCATTTGAAAAACGTTGAGAATTCGATCTTGGCAACGCCGATATAAACGACGAGAGCGCCCATTGTCGGAATAATCAGGTTCGTGAGCCCGTCTCCCAACTGGAAGGCTAAGACTGCCGTCTGGCGAGTAACACCGATAACATCGGCAAGAGGCGCCATAATCGGCATCGTAACCGCGGCTTGTCCGCTTCCCGAAGGGATGAAGAAATTAATGATCGATTGGATGACAAGCATCCCTAGCGCGGAAAACGCGGAGGGGATTTTCTGCAGCGGGATCGAGAGCGCATAGATGACGGTATCAAGAATCTGGCCTTTTGCCAGTACGACCGAAACCGAACGCGCAAGACCGATACAAATAACGCCCGCAAAAATCGCCGCACTGGCGTCTGCCATGATATGACAGATTTTATAGTTATCAAAACCCGCAACAACACCAGCTAGAATACCGGAGATCAGCCACATCGCCCCGATTTCGGCAAATCCCCATTTCCACTGCATAGGTCCGACGATTTGCAGTGCAATCGTAACAAGAAGCATAACGGTCAGAATTTTTTGACGTCCCGTCATTGTTTCTTTTTTCATTTCTTCGATGTCGAAAGTCTCTGCGCTCGGAGACGGATTGATAAAACCGGATACGCTCTTGGATGGGTCAGCTTTTACTTTTGCGGCGTAGCGAATGACATACCACATTGCGGTGATGCAGATCGCAAGCCAGATGACAACGCGGAAACCCATCGCGGAGTAAACAGGCAACCCGGCAATTCCCTGCGCGACCGCAACCGTGTAGGGGTTGATCGGTCCGATCGCAAAGGATGCGAATGTCGGTATGATCGCGAGCGCAAGCCCCGTCATAACATCGCATCCGCACGCAAGCGCAAGAGCGATCGTCATTGGAACGAACGGAATGTGCAACTCAAAAGCCCCCATTGCACCCCGCACCGCAAAGAAGGACATGATTGCCACCATGACTAAAATGTAATTATTTTTACACACCTTAAGCAGCCAGGCGATCATCTTACGAAGCGTGCCGGTCTGCGTGTAGACTTCTGTTGCTGAGATCGTAAACCAGATCATCGACATAATCGCCATGGAAGCTGTGAGTCCTTCAATAATAGAAACAAACCACTTGAACGGCGTTACCGGCGATTGTTCGATGTAGTGGAACGATGCCGGGTCGATCACTTTGCGCCCCGCAACTTCTACGCGCGCGTACTCGCCCGCAGGTACGATATATGTCATGATTCCCGAAAGGATAAGACAGAACAGTATGATCGTCCATACGTGTGGTACTCGAAATCCGCGTTTCTTTTTTTCAGAAGTTTCAGGTGTTGGTGTTGTGCTGAGCATAACAAATCGCTCCCTTCTCAATTTTGTAATATGACCTTGCGCGATAAAAAATACAAAGAGGATCAGGAAATAATATTCTTATGGATGCCCCCTTCCTGCATGATAATGAGAAGATTTTCAAGATGATTTTTAAACAAATCAATATTCTCGACGGGGTTGCCCTTTACGACGAGGATATCAGCCCGTTTGCCCTCTTCAATCGTTCCGGTTTCGCTCAGAATACCCATCATTTCGGCATTAATTTTCGTGAAAGAGGTGATCGCTTTGAGCGCGCCCTGTGTCTTCGCCTGGTAGGAGACCGCGGCGGAAGCGTATTGTGTGTTTTCGCCGGTCAAATCGCTGCCCCCTGCGACAGAAACGCCGGCCGCCATCGCATTCCTGATAGCCTCGTATCCGCTCTCATTGACGGATACAAATTTATCGTAGATAAACTTGGAAATCAGGTCACGACTCTTTTCGATGACGATTTCATATGTGATTTGCGTCGGCACATGATATGCGCCCTTTTCGGCGAGCAGGCGCGCCGTTTCCGGTGTCATAAGGTTCCCGTGCTCGATCGTCCGAATACCGGCTTTTGCACTGAGCACCATGCTTTTGTTCGAGTATGCGTGTGCTGCGACGTATGTGCCGACGGAGTCCGCGACGTCGACGACAGCCTGGAGCTCCGCAAGCGTATACTGCGAAGTGTCGGGACCTTTTGCGGGGCTGGCGCAGCCACCGCCAACCATTACCTTAAGAAAATCCGCTCCGCGGCGTACATTCTCACGCGCCGTGCGCAAGACTTCCGGAACGCCGTCCGCGAGTGTGGAGCGAAAGCCCAAATAAGGTTCCGTGTAAGGGCGTGTTTCGGAAGCCAGACGGTCGTCTCCATGTCCGCCCGTCTGTGCGATCGCGCTGCCGCAGATCTGGAGTTTTGGGCCTTTCATAATCCCGCTTTCCTGAGCCTGCTTGAAGCCGATGTCCGCGCCGCCCAGATCGCGTGCGGATGTGTATCCCTGATCTAGCGCTTCCCGCATATTTTTAAACATCCGCGCCGCCATGAGACCAGGTGCGTTTCTTCTTGAAAGGTTCGCGACTTCGATCTCTACCAATCCGAGATGCATATGTCCGTCAATCAGGCCGGGCATGAGCGTGTTGCCCTTGCAGTCGATCACGATATCTGGATTTGAAAAATGGATGGCTTTATCGGAAATTTCTTTGATTAAATTCCCTTCGGTCAAAACAGAAACGGAGTATTTCGGCTCGCCGCCGTTTCCGTCGATTAGGGTCGCATTTTTGAAAAGAGTGTAGTGCATAAAGAATCCGCCTTTCAGTCTTTGAAATCCGCCGTATCGTCAAAGCGATCGTAAATCATATACGATATACGATAAAGTATGATATATCATACATCGTCTATTATTTTTTTGCAATAGTCAAGATAATAGTTTATTATGAAAAAGTATTTCTAGGCGCGTGAAGGGCATGCTAGAATAGGCAGGCGGATTTTTACTATTGCGGATGAGAGTGGTTTTGTGACCGATCCCAAACAAACTCCCGATTTGAAATATTATTTTTTTGTCGTCGCGGCAGGGGTGTGCTGGGGCTTTACCGGCACGTTGCAGGCATTGGCGCCTGCGGGAGCCAGCTCTTTGACGATAGGATCGATCCGCCTCGTGATGGCGGGTTCTCTTCTTTTGCTGTTTTCTCTGTTCAAGGACAGGAGCTCGATTTTTAAAGAACGGTGGAATATTCGCGGCCTTTTGATCGCAGCGGCCGGGCAGGTTGCCTATCAGCTTTCCTTTTTCTCCGCGGTCAGGCTTACCGGCGTTGCGCTCGGCACAATGATCGCGATCGGCATGGCGCCTGTTATGGCGGGGTTCCTGGGATTATTCTTTTTTCGTGAGCGTCTTACGATTAAATGGGCATTTTCTACCGCGGTCGCAATTACCGGATGCGCGCTGCTTATTTTCGGTACGGCGCATGGCGTATCGAGAGTGAGTGCTGTGGGTTGCGGGCTGGCGTTTTTTGCTGCGTTTGGCTACACATTGACCGGCGTTGGAATGCGTATGATCGGAAAACGAGATCCCATCCAGTCCGTCGCTTTGATCAACACGCTCAGTGGTATTGCGGTTTTACCAATCCTTATTTACCTGGATACTTCGTGGATGTTTACGGTGCGCGGCGCTATGGTGGTTTTGATTTTAAGCATCGTGTCGACGATGATTCCGATGATGCTTTTTAACAAAAGCGTGCAGCATATCGCGCTTGGAAGCGCCTATACGCTGAGCTTGACGGAGCCGCTCACGGCTTCGATGCTTGCGGTCTTTTTGCTGGGCGAACGCTTAACGTTTGTTTCCGCATCCGGCGCGGCGCTCATTTTTTTGAGTATTTATTTTTTAATGCGCGGCGCGAAATAATTCTATTGCAAGCCGGGATCTAATCGTTCCTTATGGGAAAGCTTCCTTACGGAAAAGTGCAAAAGTGCATATAAATAAAAAGGGCTGCCAGCGCAGCCCTTTTGTGTGTGTTCTATTTCCGCCTTGTCGATGCGGAGCGTTTTATGCGAGTAGCTTTTTTACCGCGTCCAAAGCCGGCTTCCTTGCCCAAAGCGGTGTGTCGTCGCCCGAAAGATAGGGCGCCTGAACTTCTTCGAACGTGACGCGCGGCTCCGTTTTATAGAAAAGACCGAGCGGATACGGCTCCGTCTGCAAAGTAAGTTTCATCGCCTCTTCAAGATTGCAAGGATCGTAGGTTTCGTCTAGCCATTTCGTCTCCTGCATGAGCCACTGCCATGAGTGCGTTTTATTGAACGAAACGCAGGGTTGCATGATATCCACGAGCGCGTAGCCCTTGTGCTGGATCGCCTGTTTCAACAGTTCCTTCGTTTTTGGTACGTCTGCGGCGGATCCTCTCGCGACAAAAGTTGCGCCTGCCGCGATAGCCAGCAGAAGAGGATTCAATGGCTGACTGGTCACGCCGAACGGCTGCGTCGATGTTTTTGTGCCGCGCGGCGTTGTCGGCGAACCCTGCCCTTTTGTGAGTCCGTAGATCATGTTGTTGCAGACGATATTTGTAATATCGGGATTGCGGCGGATTGCGTGGATGAAATGATTTCCGCCTTCGCCGTACATATCGCCGTCCCCGCCGACCGCGATGACGGTCAGGTTTTTATTCGCGGCCTTGATGCCCGTCGCGAGCGGCAGCCCGCGTCCATGCAGCCCTTGCACGCAGTTGCAGCGCATGTAATGCGGCATTTTCGCGGCCTGTCCGATCCCGGATGCGAGCACAAGATTTTTCGGATCAACCTCAAGTTCATGCAGCGCGAGCTTGAGCGCTTCCAATATCTTAAAATCGCCGCATCCCGGACACCAGGAGAATTCGCCGTCGTAATCATAAGCAGTCTTTATCATTTTCGTTCACCCTCCTATAGTCCGAGGTCTTTCAGCGTTTTTTCCACGCGTACGCGAAGCTCTTCCGCCGAATATTGGAATCCGTTGTATTTTAGGATTTTCGCGTCACATCCGACGCCGGTCTCAGCGCGAACAAGCCGCGCGAATTGCCCCGTCGCGTTGCCCTCGACGAAAATTTTCTTTGCATCGCTCCGCATCAATTTGACGAAATCTTCCGCAAGCGGATAGACCTGCTCGCAGCCGATGAGCAGGATGTCTTTGCGGCCAAGCGCTTCAAAGGCCTCGCGCAGCGGCTCGAACACGGAGCCCCAGCAGACGAGCATAATCTCGGCATCAGGGTTTCCGAGCGTGATCGGCGGGAGCGATTCTTTTCGCATCGAGACAAGTTTCCCAAGGCGTTTATCGTTCATCTTCGTGCGCAGCGCCCGATCTTCCGTGATATGCGCGTCTTCCGTATGTTCATGGCTGTCGAAGTTGACGAATTCATCCCCGTAGCCGGGCACTGCAAACGGGGATATCCCGTTGCCGTCATTTGGGAACGCGTAGCGCTTATAGCCTTTTTCCGCTTTTACTGGCTGGAGCGGTTCGGGGATCGCCGCCGGGTCGGGCCGCTCTACGTCGTAGCCCGTGTCGAGCAGGTACTGATCGGTCAAAATAATGACCGGCGTCTGAAATTTCTGTGCGGTGTGAACTGCTGCGCCCGCGCATTTAAAACAGCTTTCAACATTTATTGGCGAGAAAAGCGCTTTCGGAAATTCGCCATGCCCTGCATGCAGCGCTACTTCGATTCCCGCCTGCTCTGTGCGCGTTGCAAGGCCGGTTGCCGGTCCGGGCCTCTGCGCCAGATGAATCACAACGGGCGTTTCCGTTATGCCTGCGAGACTGATTCCTTCCGACATAAGCACGAAACCGCCGTCGGACGTCGTCGTTATAGCGCGTGCCCCCGCATATGCCGCACCTACCGCCATATTGATAACGGAAATTTCGTCCTCGGCCTGTTCGACAACGGCGCCCAGTTCCCGTGCATGTTTCGCAAAAAAAGTGAAAAGTCCGGTGCCCGGAGACATCGGATAGGTAGTAACGTAATTGCAGCCGGCGGACGCCGCGCCCAATGCCAGCGCCGTATCTCCGTCAAGGAAAATTTCTGACGCGTTCTTTTGCTGCGGCAGAGGCAGGACCGCATTTTTGCCGACGATGTCCGCGCCGAATTGATGTCCGATTCGGAAAGCGCGTTTATTATTTTCCACGGTTTCCGTTCCTTTTGCCGCAAATTTCTGAAGAATAAAAGTATCCGCCGTCTCATCACTAAGCATGAAAAGACCTGCGATTACACCCGCGACGATCATGGACGAGTAATAGGCGCCGCCGAGTTCCGCCGCTTTATTGGCCAGGGCGAGATCGATCAGTTCGAACCCCATTTTGGATATTTCTTCGCCGATGACGTCCGCGTCCCCTAGAATTTTCGTCCGTGATGAAATATTTTCCGTAATATTGGAATGGAGACCCGGCGACAGCGCGAAGAGCCAGTCGATGTGCTCTGCAAGCGCGCGCACGGGTTTCGTGGAAATTCTGAACTGGGTCGAATTGTTGCCGCCTCTAACGCGCGACATATACTCGCGCGAAGAGAAAACATAATAGCCCGCCTCGGAAAGGAACGAGCGCGCCAAATCCTCCGCCGTTTGCAGCCCAAGGCCGGCGGCAGCTGAAAAAGTGATCGTTACTTCAGTATGTGTGTGATCGCTCATTTTTGTCCTCCTTTTAAAACGGCGAATGCAGCAGGATGCGGTTGTAAGTTTATTTTCGCAAGCGGAAAAGAAAGGCGCAAGGTGATAATCGCGTATTTATGCGTTCTCATGGTTTTACAAAAACAAAGTAAAGATATAAAATATAAAAGACATTCTCGCCTTGACAATCCTTGTCATCTTCGGATAATACTCTATAGGGACACATCACGGCAAATTGGGTGCTTGGCAAAACATAGGGTCGTTTAGATCAGGGAAAGAAGGGCTATCTTGGAAGATTTTGCGGATATTATCGCCTCTCAGATTGAAGAATTCAGCGATGTTATCGTCAAAGATCGCCGTTACATCCACGCGCGCCCAGAGATCGGATTTGAAACAAAAAATACCGAGACATATATTCGAAGCATTTTGATCAAAGAAGGCATAGAAATCCTGCCCTCTACGATTGGCGTTGTGGCAAAAATATCAGCGCCTGACAATGTGGATGACTATATTGCACTGCGGGCCGATATTGACGCGATTCATGTAGAAGAACAGAACCAGGTCGAGTATAAATCATTGACTAAGGGAACAATGCATGCATGTGGCCACGACGCGCATACGGCAATGCTGCTCGGTGCTGCGCGCGTCATAAACCGCAATCGCTCCGCGCTTCAAAATAGTATCCTGCTTATTTTTCAGCCTGCCGCAGAAGGCCCCTTGGGTGGCGGCGCACGCGTATTACTTGAGGATTTCGAAAAGATGGGTTTATTGTCCAACATCCAGGCGATTGCCGCTTTGCATATGAATTCTGAATTGAAAAGCGGTAAAGTTGGAATCAAATATGAGACAGTCCTAGGTTCCCTCGATGATTTCGACGTTGAAATCATTGGGAAAGGCGGGCACGGTGGCTGGCCGCACAAAGCGAAGGACGCACTCGCGATGGGTGTAAAATTTGTTTACGAAATGGAAAGTTTTATGTCCCGCGGCGTTGATCCCTTAGACCCTGCCGTTTTTGCTGTGGGAACCTTCCACGCAGGCGACTCCAGAAACACGATTGCAGAGAGCGTGTCGATATCGGGAACGGTTCGTGCGCAATCGGAGGAAACCCGAGAACGTATCTGTGAAGGCGCACGTCGTCTTCTCAAGGGGCTTAGCGTTTACAGCAATACAGAATGCCGCATCGACATACGAAAAGGCGTGCCCGCGCTTGTCAATAACGACGAAAAAGTGATGCAGGCTGAAATCATCGCGAAAATGGCGCTCGGCAACGACAAAGTAGAGGTTATGAAAAAAGCAGCGATGGGGGCGGACGATTTTGCAATCTTTGCGCAAACGATCCCCGCGGCGTTTATCTGGCTTGGCACGTTCAATCCTGCAAAAAATTGCACGGAGATCATGCACAGCCCGAAGTTCAACATAGACGAAGACGTCCTTCCTACTGGAGCTTTGCTCTTGTGCCACATCGCTTTTGCGATGAAATAAGGTTGTTGTGTCCGGCATAAAACCGGAACACTTTAAAATAAAATTTTTTAAACGCCGCAGCGGTACTCCCCACGCTGCGGTTTTTTTATGTTTTCTTGTGAGATGGCGGCGGGGTTTTGTCGCGATACGCAAGACATGTTGAAAAAGATTTTTCGTCGGCCCATCCTGTATAATACGCTGTGAACGTTTTTAAAATTGGTGGTGCCGATGAACTTGGAAAATGTGACCCGGCAAAAACAGAATAAAAAAATATTATTGGCCCTGTTTCTACTGATTGCGCTTTGCGTTCTTGCCCTCATGTACGTACAGGCCAGGCAGATAAAGCGCGTTGACGTTGAGTCGTTTAAGCTTGGTACGCTTGTGCGAATCAGCGCATGGGGCGGCAGCGAAACGCAGGTGGCCAGCCTGATTGACGGCGCGCTGCAGGAAGTCGACAGGCTCGAAAAACTTTTTTCCGCAAATATCCCCGATTCCGAAGTTTCAGAAATCAATAAAAACGCAGGCGTTTTACCCGTTCGGGTCAGCGGCGAAACGTATGAACTTGCCTCCCGTTCGCTTTACTGGGCCAGGCAAACCAACGGCGCGTTCGATCCAACGATCGGCCCGGTCGTGGCTTTATGGGGCATCGGCACGAACCACGCAAAAGTCCCTGCGGACGAGGAGATCGAAAAGGCCATATCGTTGCTCGGGTATGAAAAGCTGCGCTTTAGCTCCGGCATGGAGGACGATTACGCGCTTTTTTTGACGCAAAAGGGGCAGAGGCTTGATTTTGGCGCGATCGCAAAGGGACAGGTCGCGGACTTTGCGGCGGACGCTCTGAAGCGCGGCGGCGTGCGCAGCGCGCTCATAGACCTCGGCGGCAATATCGTCGTTTTTGGCGAAGCCCCGCGCGGTAAGATGTGGAAGTTGGGCATCCAGCATCCAGGTAAGCCGCGCGGCGAATATTTCGGCGTCATTGCCGTTGCGGATGAGTCCGTCGTCACTTCCGGGCGCTACGAAAGATTTTTCGAAAGCGGCGGCGTGCGATATCACCATATTTTCGACCCCGCTACGGGCCGGCCTTCGCAGTCTGATCTGAGCTCTGTGACCATAGTAGACAAGCGTTCCGCCGACGCGGACGCGCTTTCTACCGCGCTTTTTGTCATGGGTTTGCGCAAGGCGGCAGAGTTTCTGAAACAAAATCCCGAAATCAACGCGATTCTTGTCTCCGACGAAGGGGAAAAATCGTGTGTTTATATTACGCAGAATCTTGCGCCGCGTTTTTCGCTGAGCAACAAAACGATGCGCTTTGAAGTGCTTGAATGAAAAGGTGTTGTAAATGTCAGCAAACAAAAACCGTTATAACAAATATCTAAAGCGACTCGCGAAGCTGCGCAGCGGCGACAAACTGATGATTGCGATCCTGGGCGCCCTGATTTTGATCTCCATATTGCTTTTTGCCTTCCGCAACTACAGGTACAGGCCGGAAGTTCTGCGCGCAGAAGTCCTGCAAAACGGCAAAGTCGTGCAGACGATCGACCTGCAGAGGCACGGCGGGGAGCGGGAGATTCTTTTCGAAAACGAGCTCGGTTACAATACTGTGCGCATAGAGGGCAAGAAAATCCGCGTGGTCGACGCCGACTGCCCGGACCAAAAATGCGTTTCAGCGGGCTGGCTCTATCGCCCCGGGGACAACGCCGTTTGCCTGCCGCACCGTTTCATCCTGCGTATCCGCGGCTATGGCGCCGTTGACGCGGTAGCTTTCTGATGCGTTTGCGCGAAACAGTCCTGATCGCACTGTTTGCAGCACTCGCGCTTGTGTTCAACCTTGCGGAAGGTCTCCTCCCTATGCCGCTGCCCGGCATTAAACTCGGCGCGGCAAACGTATTCGCACTCACGGCGCTGGTCGTTCTGGGCGCGAGGGCGGCCTTTGCGGTAACGCTGCTGCGGATTTCGCTTGCGTGGCTTATCTCCGGAAACCCGTTTGCGTTTGCGTGCAGCTTAACGGGGGGATTGCTCTCGACGACGATCATGATACTGCTGTATACTCGTTTCGGCAGGTTTTTCTCGCTTTCGTGGATCAGCGTTGCGGGGGCGTGGGCGTTCAATATCGGCCAGGTTGTAGCTGTTTCGCTGCTGGTTGGAAGTTTCGCGGTTTTTTATTACCTTCCGATCCTTCTTGTTGTCGGCACTGCAACGGGATGGACGGTTGGCGTGCTTGCGGCAATGCTTGCGGTTCGAATCAAAAAAATACGCCTCACTGGGAGTGTGCGTGACGATGAAACTATCGATAGATAAGGCAATCTACAAAGAATTCCCCGAAGCAAAAATTGGCTGGCTGCTTGCCGATGTGGACGTCAAAGATTCGGATTCCTATGTCGACGGATTTAAAAAGACGCTGGAACACAGGATGAACGACATTGGCATCTCCGCGGACACGATGATGCAGCATCCGGACGTCAGCGGTTGGCGCGACGTTTACGGGAAAATGGGCGTCAAACCCAGCAAGTACCGCTGCTCGCTCGAATCGTTGCTGCGCCGTATTTTTAAAGGTATGCTCTGGGATGTTTCAAATGTCGTGGATCTTTACGACTGCGTTTCGGCACTCAATCTGCTGCCGATGGGCAGCCACGATGTCACGAAGCTGAAAGGCGACCTCACCCTGCGCTACGGGCGCGAGGGAGAAAAATTTTATCCGCTTGGCGCCGGAGACGAAGTGATCGACGTCGATCCGCGCAACATTGTGTACGCGGACGATGAAAAAGTCTGCTGCTGGCTATGGAACTACCGCGACACGCGCGACGCCTCCGTGTCAGAAGAAACGAAACAGGCGCTTTTTCTTGTCGATCAGGCGTTCGACACGGAGTGGCGCAGCGTCGAACAGGGGCTTGACGCGCTAGCGGAAGAACTCGAGAAAATAGGCGCGAAAGTGCTGAAAAAAGGGATCGTCAGCCAGACGGAACCCGTTGCGGAAATCTAGGAGAAAAACAGTGTTTGAACTTGATAAGCTAATCGCGGAACATAACCTCACACAGCAAGAAATGCACACGCTCATAGAGCGCCTTGACGACGGCATGCGCAAAACGCTTTACGGCGCGGCCGGGGAGCTGCGTGACGGCATTTACGGCAGGCGCGTTTTCATGCGCGGGCTGATTGAATTCAGCAACTACTGCAAAAATGACTGTCTTTACTGCGGAATCCGGCGCAGCAACCAGGGCGCGCATCGCTACCGCCTCTCGCCTGAAGCGATCCTTGAACAGTGCAGCGTTGGTCACGAAATGGGATTTCGCACGTTTGTGCTGCAAAGCGGCGAGGACGAATGGTGGACGGACGATCGCACCGTTGCCTTGATTCGAACGATTCGCACCGCTTTTCCAGATAGCGCGATCACGCTGTCGATCGGAGAAAAATCCCGTGAAACATATCAAAAATACTACGACGCGGGCGCAGACCGTTACCTGCTGCGCCATGAAACAGCGGACGACTGCCATTACAACCGGCTGCACCCGTCCGATATGCGACTGGCAGACCGGATGCAGGCGCTGACGGATTTACATGAAATCGGCTTTCAGGTTGGCGCGGGTTTTATGGTTGGCTCGCCCTTCCAGACCACTGAAAACCTTGTGTTGGACCTGTTGTTCCTCAAAAAATTTAATCCCCATATGGTGGGAATCGGACCGTTTCTGCCGCACAGCGAGACCCCCTTCGCGCACGAACCAGCAGGCACGGTCGAACGCACGCTTGATATGGTCGCCATCACACGCTTGCTGCTGCCGGAAGTTCTGCTGCCGGCCACGACCGCACTGGGCACGCTCGATTCCGAAGGGCGCGAGTATGCGCTGAACGCGGGCGCGAACGTCGTCATGCCAAACCTCTCCCCGCAGGAAAACAGAAAAGATTACGCGATCTACGACAATAAAATCAGTACGGGCGAAGAAGCGGCCGAAAGCCGCGCCGCGCTTGAAGCGCGCCTGAAACGCGCGGGCTATATCCCCGAATACGGGCGCGGCGACCACACCACGTGGCAGGAAAGAAATTATTTCGCATAGGGCGTGAACGCAACGCGCCAACATTCGCTTCTACATGGCACATAAAAATTGACAATAAAAACGCGCGGCTTTTCGAAAAAGAAAAGCCGCGCGTTTTTTGTTTAAAAATATTTTTCGACTGCGAGGGACAAAATCCTTAACGCTTGTCTCTCATTTATCGTTACGCGTCTTTTTGCGCTAAAAAGCGAAGGCGGACATAGTCGGCGATCCACGTCGAAGTCTTTTCGTCGTAGAGGAACGGCCTGCAATAGTCCTCAACTTCTGCGTAAAATTTCTCTTTTTCGATTTCCGTAAACCCCTGCGTGTGGCTGTTCGAGAAAACCTCGAGCCAGCCCTTTAGGCCGTTAGGAAGGGGCGTCGGCCTGTCGATGCGCGCGATATAACTTACCTTGAAGCCCTGGTTTTCGAGAATTTTCTGAAACGGTCCAAGTTCGGGATATTTCCACGGATTGCGCGCCTTGTAGTCGATGTTTCGTTTAATCAGCGCGATTTTCATTCCTTCCCGGATAATGCGTACGCATCCTTCGCCGCCGCACTCCGCCGCGAAACGGCCGCCGGGCTTGAGGGCATTCCAGACGCTGCGCACGACCGCATATTGATCGCTCATCCAGTGAAGCGCCGCGTTGCTCATCACCGCGTCGAACTCTTCGTGAAACGTCATATGCTCCGCTCTGAGAAGAATCGCATGTACGCCGTTCGCCTTTGCCGCCTCGACCATTTCCGGGCTTGCATCGACGCCGATCACGTCGACGCCCGCATCCATGAGCTCCTTCGTCAATGTGCCGTTGCCGCAGGCAAGGTCCAAAATTTTCTCTCCCGGGCGCGGGGCGAGCAGTTCAATCACAGGTCTGCCGAGAATCGGCACAAAGTCCGCGCTTTTCCCATAGTCATAAGGATTCCAGTTCTGATTTGCCATTGACGGAGCCTCCTCTTTTTCTTCCTGCCTCTATTATATTTTAGTTGCCGGGTCTTTGCACCTTCCGGATGTAGGTTTTTATTTTATGGAGTTTTAATGATATTAATTAAATAGATCGCACTTTTTCTTGACGAAAAGAAATTTTTTATGTAATCTTAAGACAGAATTAGACAACGTAGACCCCGAGCCGTATATCCTGTGGATTTTTATCTATGGATGCCGGCCAATGGGTTCCTCTGGAAACGGAGGCGCCTCCCGCACTTGGAAAGGGGATTGAACGGATTTTGCACGTGGTGTGCGCCCGTTCCTTATGTCGGAGTGCGGTTTTTGCGAAAGCGAAGCCGTTTTTTTGTGCTTCGAAATTATGAAGGAGGACGTAGATGCGAATTTTGAAGGTGCTGATTGCGGAAGCCGATCCGCTGCTGCAAAAGCTGTATTCAGACCTGATCGCGGAGGAAAATGCCTTCACAGTCTTGAAATGCGTTTCGACCGGGCCGCAGATGTTTGAAACGCTGCGCATCGTTGGCGCCGATCTTGTTTTGTTGGACCTTTACCTCAAGGATTTCAACGCGCTGGAGGGGCTGGATGAACTGCGCAAAGAATTTCCGCGATTGGATTACATCATCGCCTCGTCGGGCGAAAATCCGGAGCTTGTACGCAATGCGCTTTGCCAGGGCGTATTTGAATTCCTGATCAAGCCCTTCTCCTTCGAGCGTCTGCGCCTGGCGCTGCGGAATTACCACGTCTACCACCACAGCCTCACCGGACGCACGCGCCCCTGGCAGCAGGAGGACCTCGACACGCTGATTTCCATGAAAGCGCGCGACCCGTCGTGGGCGAATAATCGCTCAATCCCAAAAGGGCTTCAGCTTAAATGCCTGAACGACGTCGAATCCTTCCTCAAGGAGAGCAGCGACACGTTTTCAGCGCAGGAGGTCGGGGACAAACTTGGCATTTCGCGCTCGACCGCGCGGCGTTACCTGGAGTTTCTCACGATGAGCGAACGCGTCGTTGTCGAATATGCATACCGGCGTGTGGGACGGCCTGAAAAACGCTACCGGATGGCGCTGCTGTAAGAAAAATACCACATTTATATAATAGAAGAAGAGACGCCGGAAAAATCCGGTGTCTTTTTTTATATATGCTCTTTTTTGAATCCTGCGAATGCCTTAATATAGCATTGGAAGGATTTCTTATGCCGACGGAGGGAGCCTGCCAGATGAAGCTCAACGTGAAAAAGCACCTGCTGCAATTCGTGCCCGAACTTTCAAATTTAGGCGCGCCGTTATTTTTGCCAGATGCCGTGCTTGAACCGGAAAAAATAAAGGTCATAATGATCAACGAAGTCGTTCCGCAGAACGAAACGGACGATTTTTACGGAAAATCGCCGGAGCCGGACTATCTGAAAACGACGCTGCCCCTTTTTGCGGCGGCGGGCGTACCGATGAAAAATATGGACGACATTCTGGCGCACGGCATATACATCACGAACGCGGTCAAAACGCCGAAGTCCGGTTACACAATAGAAACGGAAACAATAAAAGCGCATTTGCCGCTGCTCGCGGAGGAACTTACGCTTTTCCCAAACTTGCAGATTGTCATGCTGATGGGCGACGTCGCGAAAAAAGCGTTCAACATGATCGCAAAAGCGAAGACAGGGAAAGCGGCGATACCGTCCGGATCGACCTACAAACTGCGCAAAGAGGCCTTTTACTGCGACGGCGTGCGCGTCTTTCCCTCCTATATCATGACGGGCGGCAACATTCTGATTGAGAAGTCAAAATTTAACATGGCATCTGAAGATATCGCGCAAATGGCAACCCTAATCTAGACTAGCGACGCTTTGTAACTTATTTGTAAAAGTGTGCTGTTTACGTTGGACTTTTCATTGTTAGGCATGTATATTATTAACACGGGAACTGTTCAGCGGTGCAAAAGCACCGTATCTCACAAGATACGAAGGAGGTCGATGGCATGTACGATTTGAGAGATTTGGTGACCGTGGGAGTATCTGGGACTGTGACCCGCGTCGTGCAGGAGTCGGATACGGCGACCAATTATTCGCCGCAGTTGCAGACCCTGCTTGCGACGCCAACTTGCATCG
The DNA here is from genome assembly GCA_030266985.1 of Synergistaceae bacterium OttesenSCG-928-D05. Classification (GTDB taxonomy): domain Bacteria; phylum Synergistota; class Synergistia; order Synergistales; family Synergistaceae; genus JAJDJB01. The sequence goes on along the minus strand of JAJDJB010000002.1, from coordinate 1,611 downwards.
GTTTGGGAATCCAGGCTTCTGTCGCGGCGATCGACGCTTTGCTGCCGGATGGTTTTGTAAGCATTGGCCGTCACATCGATTTCGAGCACACGGCCTCGACCTTCATGGGCGTTGAGGTGCGGATGACGGCTAAAGTTGTCGACGTGCAGCCGACCTATGTTGACATTGTAATGACGCTCTCTGACGAAATGGGAGAAATCGGCCATGGCACGCACAGGCGCAGTATTGTGAACGTGGAGTCTCTCATGGCGCGCGCGATGAAGCGCAAAGAGATGATGATGAATAAGCGCCCAATCTGATAAACGCAGCCTATAGGGCGCGCTGACTTCGAACCCCCGGCCCGACAATCCTCAACGCATAAAGCATGCGTCTCCGGTTGTCTCGCCGGGGTTTCTTGTGTCATCGTACACTCCAGGCCGTGTTTATTCGCTAAAACGAAAAAAATTTTGGAAAAAAGAGTGAAAAATTGTTTTCGAAGAAATTCACACCCCGGATTGGAGTCCGGGGCAGGCTAGTTTGATTTTTTATTTTCCGATATGAAAGCCGAGCGCGCGGATCATTTGAAAATCCGTGTCGATGGAGACGCCTGCGGTGGTCAGCATATCGCCCGAAATCGCGGCGTTCGCGCCCGAACAGAAAAGACTTTCCCCTTTGTCCGCAAAAAGGCCGCGCCCACCCGCGAGCCGGATTGCGGCGCCGGGCAGAATGAAGCGAAAAATGGCGACGGTGCGCCGGGCGTCTTCCGGCGTTATTTTGGGCAGGTAGGCAAACGGTGTTCCGTGGATGGGGTTCAGGAAATTAACGGGCACCGACTGAATGCCGAGCGTGCGAAGCTCAAGCGCCAGATCGACCCGATCTTCAAGCGTTTCTCCAAGCCCGATGATTCCGCCGCTGCATACGGAAAGCCCCGCTTTTTGCGCGGCTTTTATGGCGGCGATTTTTTCTTCGTAGGAATGGGAGGTGCAGACCTGCGGGAAAAAATTACGGGAGGTTTCAAGGTTATTATGGCAGCGCGTCACCCCCGAAGCTTTGAGTTTTGCAAAATCACTTTCAGCAAGAAGCCCGTGCGAAGCGCAGAGCGCGATATTCGTTTCCTTCGTGATTTTTTTATAAGCTTCGCATAGCGTGTCGATTTCCTGCGCGGCAAGCCGTTTCCCCGAAGTCACGACAGAAAAACGCATGACGCCCTTGTCCGCGTTGTACTGCGCATCCTTGCAAAGATCGTCCGCGTCGCGCAGCGGGAAGGTTTCCGTTTCTGTGTCGTAATAGGCGGACTGTGCGCAGAACTTGCAATTTTCGGAACATTTGCCGCTTTTTCCGCTTGTGATCGTGCAGAAATCGAAGTGATTCCCACAGAAATGTTTGCGCAGTTTATCCGCGCACGCGCATAAATTTTCCAAATCGGCCTCGTAAAGCGAAAGCGCCTCTTCTCTGTTTATTTTGCCGCCGTCCATAATTTTCTCAAATAGCGCTTGCATAAAAATCCCTCCTGCGAATGAGAACGGGAAAATTCTATTCGCGCGCCTGATGTTTGTCAACTATTTAAATTTTATAAGTTGACATAACAAAAGCCGGCAAAGCAACCCCTAAAACCCCGGCGTCTGCTCGGCG
>JAJDJB010000019.1 GCA_030266985.1 Synergistaceae bacterium OttesenSCG-928-D05 | reverse complement strand
CGACCGTCATGGTCGACGACCTGAAGGGAACCGGTAACTTTATCATGAAGAGCGATATTGCTGCTGAAACGGCGGACCGTCTCGTTGTAGAGAAAACGTCAAGCGGCACGCACCTCGTTAAGGTCCTGAACGACGGCAGCGCCGCAACGACGGGCAAAGAACGTACGATGCTGATAGAAACGGCAGATACAGGCGCGGAGTTTGTCCTGGAAAACGGAGTCGTCGATGCAGGCGCATGGCAGTATGTACTGCGCAACAACAACGACGGCAGGGGCAGATACGATGAATATTGCGGCCAGTATTGGGAGCTCTATTCCACAGGCGGCGCAAGCAACCCCGGTTCCGCTGGCGTCAACACCATCATAGGCAACTACTTCCTCGCATATGCGGAAACGGATACGCTGATTAAACGCCTTGGAGACCTTAGAAGCGATATGCAGCACAGCAAACACGGCGCATGGTTCCGCGGTTTCGGCGGCAAGATGGAATCCGACGCAAGGCAGTATGTCCGCGGATTCGACATGGACTACTGGGGCGTACAGGTCGGTTACGACAACCTGCTTGAGCGCGAGACGAGCTGGTTCAAAAACGGCGACACCTACGTGGGCGGATTTGTCGGCATGAGCAAAGGCGACCTTGACTTCAACCAGACCGGTTACGGCACGGGCGACATCGAACACCATACGATGGGTATGTACTGGACCTATATTGGAGACACGGGTTACTACTTCGACGCGATTGCCAAATACGTATGGAGCAAAAACGAATTCAACGTACAGGATTCAGCCGGAGCGATGGTACAGGGCGGGCATCTCAACACAGGCGGCGTAGGCATGTCGCTTGAGATGGGCAGACGCTTCCGCTTCGACAACGAAGAGGGGCTCAGGCCTTCGATTCGAGACGGTCAGGAAAGCAACGGAAACTGGTACCTTGAGCCGCAGGCGCAGTTGTCGTGGCAGCATTTCGGCAGCGGGATGTTCCACGCCGACAACGGACTTCGTATCGGCGTAAGCAACTTCGACTCCCTGATCGGGCGTCTTGGTTTGTTGCTTGGCTATGAGAGCGCGAAGACGAACATATATGTGAAGGCGTTCTACCTGAAAGAATTCCAGGGCGACCTCGACGTATATGCGAACGACGTCGTGATCTTCGAATCTCTCGACGACGACTGGTGGGTATATGGAATCGGTCTAACGCATCAGCTGAATCCGAGAAACGCGCTTTATATCGACCTTGAAACGGGACGTGGCGGCGACTTCGAGAACAAGTGGCGGATCAACGCCGGTTGGCGCATTAGTTTCTAAAAACGCGGCGCTCTTGGCGCGCTAACTTCGCAAACGCCCCCGGGCGAACCGTCAACGTATAAAACATACGCCTCCGGATTCTCCCGGGGGCGTTTGCTGTGTTATCGCACCAATATCGCCGCGTTTTGGTGTTTCATATACCTCGATTTCTTTAATCGCAGCAATATCGCCGCGTTTTGAGGGGTTTGTTTTTGATTTGTTAGCGCTACGGTGTGTTTTTGTAGCAACTAGCGTGTTTACATTTGTTTTACATTTTTAGAATGTATCCTTATGGTTTGTAGTATAGAATGGAGTTAGCGAAGATATTTCGCTTTCTTTAGGTAACACGGTGCGGTTATATTTGTTTTCCGCCTTGCTTTGAGGGGGACGGTGTCTGCGCATCGTATATTTGCGGACATGCGAGTGTGATATACCAGGCGGCCGCGCCATTAGCAGCATAGGCGTTCTTTTCGGGACCCCTGACTTCGGAACCGGATAGAGCGGCTATCCCGGACGGGTACCTCATCTTGTGCGACGACATTTACATCACTTCGAATCCGTCTCGGGCAGCGCTTCCCTTGGCTTTCGGTTCGAGTATTACGAGGGAAGCGCTTTTCCCTTGCTTTTTGCCGTTTACGCAGTCTCTTGCTAAGTATGTTTCTTGCGCTCCATGTGAATTTTTCGCTGGGGTGCTTTATTTTGCTTTTTGTGCGTGTTGTAAATGCAACCATTGCTTTTCTTTAAAAATGCTGTTTTAAAAATTATTAATCGACTGTGATATGCGAATTTTCTTCATGTTAAATTAACCAGACATATTTTTTACGATACTTTTACTCTTATAGCGGTATAAAATTTTCTTATTGTATATAGAATAGAAATAAGATAAAAGTTTGGTTCTCTTTACGGTGTTTAATATGCCGAAGGAGAGTGAGGAGGTGTGGCAATTATGAAACGGAAGAAGATATTTGTGTTTGTTATGTCGGCGCTTTTCGTTTTTATATGTGCGGGCATCTCGGCGGCTGAAGTTATGGAGATCGGGTCACCGGAGCAGCTTACGTTGTTCCGTGAGCTCGTGAACGCCGGTGCTGCGCAGCTTGACGCGAAATTGACGGCAGATATTAATCTGGAAGGCGCGCATTGGACGCCGATCGGCGCGTGGGTAGAGAGCGACACACCCGATGTGTGGCTTGACCACAGTTATCGCGGCACGTTTGACGGCAATGGATATGGTATCGAGAATTTTATCGTAACGTCACAGGATGCGGCGGATTGCATGATAAGCGATAGCGACCGTTACCAGGAAAAGGTTGCCGGATTCTTCGGCGTTCTTTCTGCCGACGCAAAGGTGAGCGATTTGCGGCTGGAAGGTATTTCTATCGATATACCGGAGTGGGCCGGTGATTTCTTTGTATATGGCGGCGTTCTTGCAGGAGTGAACGCAGGGCGGATAGAAAATGTCGAAATTTTGGATTCTGATGTCGCCGCAGAAAGGCAAGCCGGCGGGCTTGTCGGCAGGAACTATGGCGCGATCACGCATAGTACGGTGAGCAGGTTCGGGTACATCAATGGCCTATGGACAGGCGGCGTGGCTGGTCACAATGAGGGCTCCATAACGAACAGTACGGTGAGCGATGCCGAAGAGATTAAAGGCATGGAAGACGGCGGCGGTATCATCGGAGCAAACGAGGCCCCTGGCTCTGTTGTGGATTGCACCGTGAGCGGGATTGAGCGTATTACCGGCAGATGGATTGGCGGCATTGCGGGGTATAACTATAGTACCGTTACAGGTTGTTTGGTAAGCGGAATCGGAGTTATAGACGGAACGACGACCAGCGTTGGCGGTATTGCGGGGGCAAACAAAGGAACTGTCTCTAAGAGCACTGCGGAAGATATTGGAATAATCAAAGCTCGAGAAGATGCCGGCGGCGTTGTCGGATCGAACTGGAGCATTGTCAAGGACAGCGCAGCGAGCAGGATTGGGAGCATTGCAGGTGACTTTGCAGGCGGCGTCGTGGGATATAACTATGATAAAGCTGTCGTTATGGGCGGTGCTGCAAGCGATATTCAGGAAATTAACGGCACTTATGCAGGCGGCATCGTCGGGCTGAATGACGCCCCTGTTCAAAATTGTACCGCGTCGAACGTTGTTGTTAGCGGTTCTCGGTTCGCAGGCGGTCTTGTAGGTTTTCATTGGTCTGAACTGCTTGAAAATTGCGCGGCAATCGGCGTCAAAGTAACGATGCCGGGGAATGACTCAGGGGGATTTGCAGGCGGCCTTGTGGGATATAACATGGCCGAGATTCGCAACTGTGCCGCCGCGGATATGGAAGCGGGCAGTGTTACGGCAGTCAAATCGGGCGACGGCACGGCCTATGCGGGCGGCGCCGTTGGACGCAACATCGCCAGCGCTACAGACGGGAAACTTACCAACTGCTTCTATCCCGCAGGCATCGTCGATACGACTCAGGAGATTTACAGCAATGGAGAAGAATGGTCGATCGGAAATGTTACGCCGGCCTCGCAAGACGCCGACCCGGAGCGCTACGTGAATGTCGGCGCTTACGACGAGTCACGCGATCCGTCGGAAATGGATACTTTTGTATATCTGATTAAGGAAGAGATGGCGACGGTCGAACAGGGAAGAAGCCGCACGATTGAAGTAACGGGTCTGCCCGGCACGAAGGGTCTTTCGTCCGTTCTCTTTGAGTGGGAGGTTGACGACAGCGATATCGCCGAGATCACGTCCCAGCGGGACGGCGCGCAAGTGACGCTGCACGGGGTTGCTCTGGGCCGTACGTCGGTGCGCTGCGCGGTGCGGGGTGCCGGGGTCAATGTGGATCTGAACTGTTTTGTCAAAGTAATTGACTATAAACCCGATCCTGATCCCGATCCGGATCCTGACCCGGATCCCGATCCGGACCCGAAATGCGGCAGTTCAAGCGGTTGCGGCTCGGCGTCCTTTGGATTGTTCGCGTTGGCGGTTCTGCCCTTTATTCGAAAAAAACGCTAAGAAGCAAGTAACGGTAACGAACAAATCCCCCCGGCTATGTCGGGGGGATTTGTTTATGGCGAAAATGGGATTGCGCTAGTTTCCGGGGTTTTTCCAGTTTTTGGAGTATCCCTCAACGGAGATATGGATATCTTCCTGCTCCGTGATGCCAAATTTTGTGAGTCGTTCCTGCATTTTGCCGCCGTATCTGTAAATTTCTTTTCTTTTCTCAAGCGGCAGGCGTTTCACGATCAGGGTTTCGTCGAACGGCTCGAAGTAGTAGGCGTTGAATGCGACGTGCGGCTCAGGCACGAGTCTGCCGTAGTTGAGCATGGCGACGGAGTAGGTGCCCATATTTTCATCCTGGTCATGGTGCATCCAGATCGTGAGCATTTCGTAGTTGTGCTTGAGCTGTTCCGTCATCGCGATATACCAGATAAGGGATTCGACCTGCTCTTTGGATAGGCCTTGTCCTACGACGACGCGCATCGCGTGCCGTTCTATTTTTTCGTGCGGCACTTCCATCTCTTCTGTGATTTTATATTTTGGCAGCACGCTTGCTTCGGTCGGTGCGGCTGTCAAAAACGCGGCCAGTAAACAAGCGGCCAGAAATCGTGCGCAAATTTTTATCGTCTGTAATTTCAAATCCCAAACCCCTCTCCTGTGTGTTTCACCTAAGCGGCGAAATGAATTTCTTTCATAATGCTATCATATCCTGCCCGCCTGCGTTTTCCTCTGTTCGCGGTATTTCTTTGGCGACATGCCTGTCATTTTGGTGAAGACTTTTGTGTAGTAACTTTGGTCGTTATAGCCGATCAGGAGTGCGATCTCCGCGAGCGGTATGTCGGGCATGTCCAGCAGTTCTTTGCTTTTCTCCAAACGGTGCTCGTTCACAAAATCGGTGAAATTCTTGCCCAGCTCTTCGCGGAAAATAGAGCTCAAATAGCTGCGTGAAAGAGCAACGTGGTCGGCCGCGTCCTGGAGCGTTATTTTTTTCGTATAGTTCCGACGCACGTAAGCAGTGACTTTGTGCAGGATGTCGGCGTGCTTAAACTGCTCAAAGTCGAAAACGTAGCCGACGAATCTGTTGAAAACGGTGATCAGCATGGCGGAAATTTCTTCCAGGCTGCGGCAGTTTTCAATATCTGAAATATAGCCGGGGTAGTGGCCGAAGATTTGCTCCGCGTCCGCGCCGCCCTCTATCGACGCGCGGGAGAAGAGGACCAGAAGGTCTTTTACCTGTTGCTTGATATGCGAGAGATCGGCGCCGGAGTAAAAATAGATTGTTCCGAGGAACTGGTTAATCAATTCCCTTGCCTGTTGTTTTTCTCCGTGCAATATCATGCGCTGCAGGCGTTTCTCAAGTTCAAGCGATACTTCAAGCCGGTGATTTTCGCTGTTTTGCGCGCTCAGGTCATATAGCGTGTTTAAAAGATTTGCCTGGTCCGCTCCGGCGCGGCGTTCAAGTTCCGAGAGTCCCTGGCTTAAGTGCGCCGCGACGGCGCGCTGTATGTCGGTATAGGCGTTGACCGCGGCGGGTTTTCTGACAGGCAGGCCCGATATCTCGTCCTGCATGCGGCCGTCGTTGTCGAGCAGGACTTCTTCCAGTTCACCCATTACAAGCGGCCCTGCAACCAGCGCATAGGCGGACCTGCCGGCGTCGTACACAACGGATGCGACAAAGACCAGGCTCATCGGGCAATAATAAATGTATTGTCCATTCCAGCGTTCGGCTTCGTAGCAGCCGTAGCTATGCGCCAGAACATGGTTGCAGAAATCGGTGTTTTTGCTTTCGCAGGAGAGGCAGAAATCGCAATCCGCCCCTTGCAGGAAACCCCGCCCCGCAAAACGAAAGACCGATACCGCGATTTGGCTGACGGCGGAAAGGCTGTTCGCGTATTGCATCAGGTTTTGCTGGTATTGTCGCTCCATAAAGGTTTCCCTCTTTTTTCGCCGCACCGTGAAGCATCCGATGTCCGCTTGCCGCAAATTCGGGCGCGGCATTTTCGTATTCCAGCGGCGGCGCCCGTTTTTATTGTGTTCTTAACTATACGGTGTTTCGCATGATATAGCAAATTCGCCGCTCCCGTTAAAAATACCAAAATTTGAACAATTTTACTAGATATACGGCGTCCGTACTTTTTATACTGGTGGCATAAAATGAATCGAGGGAGGCAAATACGACAATGGATATGAAAAAATGGCTGGCGGAGCAAATCGCTGCGCCGCGGAAAAAAGCGCTGCCGATTCTTTCCTTTCCCTGCATCACGCTAATGGATATTACGGTTCGTGAACTGATCGAGGACAGCGACCTGCAGGCGCGGGGCATGAAAATGGTCAGTGAGCAGATCGACAGCGCCGGGGCGGTTAGCATGATGGATCTTTCTGTCGAGGCGGATGCGTTCGGTTCAACGATACGCGTTTTTGACGACGAAGTGCCCACTGTGGTCGGGAGCATTGTTTCCAGCGAAGAAGATGTCGAAAAACTGGCCGTTCCCGCCGTTGGAGCAGGGCGCACCGGAAAGTATATCGAAGCGATCCGGAAAGCGTGCGACTTAATAACCGACCGGCCCGTCCTGGCGGGCGTCATTGGCCCCTTTTCCCTGGCGGGACGCCTGATGGACGTCTCCGAGGCGATGGTCAACTGTATTGAAAAACCGGATATGGTTCATGCCACCATGCGCAAGGCGACAGATTTTGTCGTGGAATATATAAAGGCGTATAAGGCGGTGGGCGCAAACGGTGTCGTGATGGCGGAGCCGCTCACGGGGCTTCTTTCCCCGCGTCTTGCAGCAAAATTTTCCGCACCTTATGTACGCGAGATCAACGAGGCGGTGCAGAGCGACGACTTTATCGTGATCTATCACAACTGCGGCAACAATACAATTAAGATGATCGATTCGATCCTGTCGACCGGCAGTGACGCCTATCACTTCGGCAACGCGATTGACATGGCGGAAATGATGACGCATATCCCGGCCGATACGATCGCGATGGGGAATATCGACCCTTCGTCGCAGTTCCGCAACGGCACGCCCGAAAGCATCTACGAGGACACGCAGCGTGTCATGAGCGCCTGCTGCCCGAATTATCCTAATTTCGTCATTTCCTCCGGCTGCGATATCCCCGCAATGTCTCCGTGGGAAAACATCAACGCATTTTTCAAAGCAGTCGACGACTACTATACCGCGCAGGGATTATAACCTGCAGAGGCGGAACGCCTCAATAAATCTCCCCCGAAACGCAACACAGCCGGACTGCTTAGCCCGGCTGTGTTGCGTTATATTTGTTGGCAGTCCCTAGGGGATTCGAACCCCTGTTACCGGGCTGAGAACCCGGCGTCCTAGGCCCCTAGACGAAGGGACCACATCGCTGTGGTAGAAAAACATGGCTGGGGTACCAGGATTTGAACCTAGATTACCTGATCCAGAGTCAGGCGTGCTGCCGTTGCACCATACCCCAATCGGGCCCATTCAGGCATACGCCTAAACTTGACAAGTGAAAATTATATAGGAAATTGAGCTATTGTCAAGGCGCAGAGGAGCAATACAGACGGAATTTTAAAAGAGTTTTGTCTGCCGGTTGTCGTACTGACCGCGATAGGCGCGGTTAATTTTTTGCATTTCGTATAGAATGTCTCTTTTTTGACATTCCGAAAAGAAAAAACGTTGGAGCGCGGCAGCGTTTGGCGACGGGCAGATGTAGTTCGTGCCGTATCTCTTTATATATTTAGCTTTTACTCCCGGGAAATTTTCGTCCAGTTTTTGATAGAGGTATTCGCGCTGTCCGTCCCGCATGCTGAGCGCCATACCCGCAAAGATGAACGATGCGCCGCTTGCTTTTGCCTGCTCGATGATCCCCGCCAGATTTTCGGTGGTGTCGTTGATATAGGGCATGAGGGGCATAAGCAAAACGCCCGCGAAAAGCCCGGCGTCGGAGAGTTCTTTCAATGCGGCGAAACGCTCTGTGGAGGAGGGCGCGCCCGGTTCGATTTTTTTTGCCGTTTCGTCGTCAGCGCATGTGATTGTTATTTTTACGATGACGGGAGCATTTTTGGAAATGGCGAGGAGCAGGTCAATGTCGCGCGCGACGAGCGTGCCTTTTGTTGCGATGGCGACGCCGTAACCGTATTTTTTTATGAGCGCGAGCGATTTTCTTGTCAGTTCAGCTTCTTTTTCGAAGGGGTTGTAGGGATCGCTCATGGAACCTGTGGCGATTACGCCGCGCGAGCGCTTGCCGGAGAGTTCGCTTTCCAGGATGGCGAGCGCGTTTTCTTTTGCCTTGACTGTCTCGAATTCGGGGTTCCGGTAGCATGAACTCCGGCTGTCGCAGTAGATACAGCCGTGTGTGCAGCCGCGGTAGATGTTCATGTTGTATTCGGCGCCGAACCACGCGGACGATTTCGTGCGCGTGATGAGTGTCTTTGCGGGGGCGCTTCGCAGTTTGTTTTTGTGTTCCGCTGTCTCCGGCATCAAATATGCGCTTCCTTTTTTTATTAATATATACATATAGTATGCCATATTTGTTTTTTGTGCAAGCGTTCGTGAAAATTATCATAAACTGTACGTAAGCTTTACTTGAAATCGGTGCAATTGCCGTAGCCCTCCCGGCTGGAACGTGGTAGGATATTATGCTGGAGGGAGATGTGTACTTATATGCCCATTCCGGATAGGAAAAGAAGAAAAACACGCAGGCCGAGTACGCCTGCCGGAGAATTGAAGGTCATCCCGCTCGGCGGACTTGGCGAGATTGGGAAGAACCTGACGGTTTTCCAATACAATGACGACATTATTGTCGTGGACTGCGGATTGAAATTTCCCGAGGATAATATGCTCGGGATTGATTTTGTTATCCCGGACGTTGAGTTTCTGATTGAGAACAAGGATAAGATCCGTGGTGTTTTTATTACGCACGGACACGAGGACCATATTGGCGCTCTGCCGTTTATTCTGCCGCGGATTGATGCGCCGCTCTATACCTCGCGCCTCACCGCCGGCTTGATCGAGAATAAAATGAAGGATGCGCGGACGAATTATATTCCGAAATTTCGTGAGACGGGACCCGGCACAAAGGTAGAGGCCGGGGCGTTTACGGTGGAGTTTATCCCCGTCTGTCACTCTATCCCGGATTCTTTTGCGCTTGCCATTCGGACGCCGGCCGGCGTTATCGTACATTCAGGAGATTTTAAACTTGACCCGACGCCCATCGACGGACGTGTTTCGGATTACGCCGCATTCGCTGAACTTGGCAAAGAGGGCGTACTGTTGATGCTTTCGGACTCGACGAACGCGGAGCGCAGCGGCTTTACGCCGTCGGAGCGCACGGTTGGCCAGACGTTCGAGCGCCTTTTCCGCCTTTATAAGGACCGCCGTATCGTAGTTGCGACCTTCGCGAGCAACATTCACAGGGCGCAGCAGGTGTTCAATACGGCGGCGCGTTTTAACCGAAAGGTTGTGCTGAACGGCCGGAGTATGATTGCAAACGTTGCGTTGGCGCGCGAACTTGGCTATATCGACGTAGCGGACGACATGCTGCTCACGCCGCAGGAGGCGGAGCATATGGCTGAGAACCGCGTCGTGATTCTTACGACGGGAAGCCAGGGCGAACCTTTTTCAGGTCTTGTAATGATGAGCAAGGGCGCGCACAGGCAGATCCATCTCGGGCCGAAGGATCTCGTGATCGTATCGGCCACGCCGATCCCCGGAAATGAAAAGCTTGTGAGCCACACGGTGAACAGGCTTTTTGCGTGCGGCTGCGAAGTCATTTACGAACGGACGGAGAATATCCACGTTTCGGGACATGCGTCGCGTGACGAGCTTAAAATGCTGCTAAGTATGGTAAAACCGAAATTTTTCATGCCCGTGCACGGCGAATATCGCCATCTGATTCGTCATTCCCAGTTGGCGCGCGACGTGGGCATCCCCGCGAAGAATGTCTTTATCATGCAGAACGGAGACGTTTTGAAATTCCAGGATTCAAAGAAAGCGGAAGTGAGCGGCACGGTGCAGTCCGGTGCGGTGATGGTGGACGGCATTGCGCTCGGCGAGTTCGACGGCAGCATCCTGCGTGAGCGCAGGGAGCTTTCCGAGAACGGCCTCGTCGTAATTTCTCTTGTGCTCGATAAAAACTGGAAACCTGTCGCGCCGATTCAGATTCAGACGAAGGGGAGCGTTTTTTCATCCGAAGACGGCAGTACGTTTAAGGATCTCGAAAACGCCGTCCGGCTTGGGCTTGAGCAGTTCGCGCGTACGCCGGGGGCGAAGCCGGAGACCCTGCCGACGGAGATACGTAAACGGATTCGGGATGTTTTTGGCAAGACGTCGAGAAACTATCCGACGATTGTCCCGCTCATCACAAAGCTGACGAACGCCAGATAATTTAAAATTTATAATTTTTTTACCGCAAATAGGGAGAGATGCTGATGTCTGTCACAGAAGTTCTGCAAATTTTAGCCGGGGTCGGTATTCTTGTTTACGGGATCATCATTATGGGCGAGGCGCTCCAGGCAATCGCGGGAGACAGGCTTAGAAAACTTATCAGTTCGCTGACGGGAACGCCGATAAAAGGACTGCTCGTTGGCACGGTTGTTACAGGCATTTTGCAGAGCAGCAGCGCAACGACAGTCATGGTGGTAAGTTTCGTGGACGTTGGGTTTATGAACCTGACGCAGGCGATCGGCGTTATCCTTGGCGCGAACATTGGTACAACGGTAACCGGGCAGCTCATTGCTTTTAAGGTCACGAATGTCGCTTATTTGTGCGCGATGTGCGGTGCGGCGCTCTGTATCCTGGGGCAGAAGAAACGGCACAAACAGATTGGCGTCGGATTGGTCGGATTCGGACTTTTGTTTATCGGTATGGATATGATGGCGGAACCGCTCGCTTATTTAAAAACGCGTCCCGATATCATGACGATTTTCGGCGATCATCTTTTCCTGGCTTTTCTTTCGGGTCTTGTCGTTACCCTGATCGTGCAGTCGAGCTCCGCGACGGTTGGTCTTACGATGGCGGTTGCCGCGCAGGGCGTCATTCCGCTTCAGACAGCGATCGCGATTATTTTGGGCGATAACATCGGTACGACGATTACGGCGGTCCTCGCTTCGCTCGGCGGTAACCGCGCCGCAAAGCAGGCCGCGACCGCACACGTGTTGATCAAGGTCATCGGAACGCTCGTAATTTTTTCACTCCTTCCGCTGTATACCAGTCTTATTGAACTTACATCGCACGATATTTCCCGTCAGGTCGCAAACGCGCACTCGATTTTCAGCTTTGTGGTCGCGCTGCTGTTCCTGCCGTTCGTGAAGCAGTACGCATCTTTGATTAAAAAAATCCTTCCCGACGATAAGAGTATGGAAGTGCTTGGCGTGCAGTTTCTGAATCGGGCCCTGATCGGCGCGTCCCCGGCTGCTGCGGTTGACGCGGTTCGCATGGAAATGATTCGTATGGCGTCGATCTCGCTCAAAATGATCGAAACCTGCAAGACGCTGTTCGAAACGAACAACGATAAATTAATTGCGGAGATCGACCGCATGGAAGCGAACGTGAACGAGCTGACGCATGACACGGTGCGCTACGCGACGGACGTAGGGCAGACCGGCCTGCCGTCCGACCTTTCGATCATCTTGAGTTCGTGCATCAGCGGCGTCGGCGACATCGAACGCGTCGGCGACCACGCAACGAACCTGAGTGAAATGTTCCAGTTTCTGCAGGATCACAAGCTGTCGTTCTCCGAAAAAGCGCAGGAAGAATTGCGGGAGATGTTTGACCTGGTCATTTCAACGCTTACGCGCAGCATTCAGGCGCTGGAGGACGAAGATCCGCAGCTTGCGCAGCAAGTGCTTGACCTCGAGGACAGGATCGACTATATGGAGAAGACATTGCGCGCGCAGCATATCGCGCGGCTTAATGCCGGCGGCTGCATCCCGAGCGCAGGCGTTATCTTTATCGATATTCTGAGCAATCTGGAGCGTGTGGGCGACCATGCGCACAACCTCGTTATGCTTGTATTCGACATTGAGCGCATCCATAACCGCACGTCGATCGGCAAAGGTTAGGAAAGTTATTTATGAATATGGATGTGCTTATTCTCGGCGTGATACAGGGGCTGACCGAGTTTCTGCCGGTCAGTAGTTCCGGGCATCTCGCACTCGCGCAGATATTTTTCGGCATGGAGATGCCGCCCCTTTCCTATGACCTCGTGTTGCACGTTGCGACGGCGCTAGCCACGCTTATTTTCTTTATGCGCGACATTCTTGAGATTGCGTTTGAATGGTTCGGCGGCTTTGTGAATGAAGAGAAACGCAGAAGCCGCGGATGGCCCACAGGCTGGGCGGTGATCGTCGGCACCGTGATTACGGGCGCAATCGGCATTATGGTGAAAGACTACGCCGAATTGGCTGCGCAGAACTCTCTTCTGGTCGGATGCGGACTTATGTTTACGGGCGTCGTTTTGATTGCGAGCCGTTTTATTAAAAGCGGCGTCGGCGTGGTCAATGTCAAAGACGGCGTGTTCGTCGGACTTGCGCAGTGCGTCGCGCTGATGCCGGGTATCTCGCGTTCCGGCATGACGATCATGATGGGGCAGAGCATTGGGCTCGACAAGTCGCAGGCTTTCCGCTTCTCGTTTCTGCTCTCCCTGCCCGCGATATTTGGGGCGACTCTTTTACAGGCAATGGAAACGGGCGGTTGGGAATCCTTTGTGTCGTCGCTGCCCGCGCAATGGTATATCGGCGCCGCAACGGCGTTTGCTACGGGTTTGCTCGCGCTTGTCGTTTTGAAGAAGCTGGTGATCGCGTCGAAGTGGTGGGGATTTGGCGTTTATTGCTTCCTGCTTGGCGGCGCGGCTGTTTTTACAACATTTCTGGGGGTGTGGTGAGATGGCGCTCGTGAAATCCGGTACGGTTCGCTGGGGGATCATTCTCCTATGTATGATCCTGGGGACATGGTTGGGAATTTTTCTGCACCGCTTTTCTGCAACTTCCGTGCTTTTTGCTAATGTCGTCGATTTTTCCATAGACGTTCGGCAGATCGATCTTGTTATGCTTCGTTTCGGTTTTCTTTTTGCGCTGAAGCTGAATCTTGGGACCTTGATCGGCGCGATTCTGGGAGTGTTTCTGGCACGGTGAGGCCGAAATTCATTCTCGCGTCCGGCAGTCCGAGGCGGCGCGCCTTTTTCGAAGAACTCGGATGGGATTTTGAAGTGCAGGCGGCGCAGGTAACCGAGGACGTGATTCCCGACGAAGCGCCGCAGGATATGGTGCGTCGTCTTGCCGAGGCAAAAGCTGCGGACGTGTATCATAAGAACGAGGGCAGATGGGTTGTTGGCGCCGACACGACCGTAGTGATTGACGGTAAAATATTGGGTAAGCCGGGCGACAAAGAAGACGCGCGGCGCATGATATCTATGCTGCAGGGGAAAACGCACACGGTGATGACCGGCGTTGCGGTGATAGACCCCGAAGGCAGGGGCGTATCGGCGGTCGAAAAGACGGATGTAACGTTTCGGCCGATGACGGAAGGCGAAGTTACTGCCTACGTCGACACGGGAGAGAGCATGGACAAGGCCGGTGCCTACGCGATACAGGGGCATGGCACGTTGTTGGTCGAGCGTGTTGCGGGGTGTTATTTCAACGTTGTTGGACTGCCGCTTGAGCGGCTCAGCGAGCTTTTGACTGAACTCGGCTGGCCGCTTTCCGATCAGTGGAGGGTTTAAGGGATGTCGCTGTTTTCCAGAAAAAAAATATTTATCGTATTGTTTTTGATTGCGGGCCTCCTTTCTCTTTACGGAGTGATGCCGCGTGTTGCGGCGGAACGGGCGAATCGTGCCGTCGCGTTTGTCGTTGAATATAAGGACATCGCTTCTTTATCCTACCAGAGTGAGCTTGTGCGCAAGGACGTATGGGAAAAGATTACGCCGCTTGGCGTAGAAGGCTTGTGCGTTGCCGAATATACCGGAGAAGACCTTGCGATGGTCAACCCGCTGCCGCTTGAATACGGGGCCGCCGCTGCGATAGGAGTCTCTTTCCCCGGCATCCAGCGTGACCGCGCCGTTATTAAAATGAGGGAAGATTCCCCGAATACGGAATTGCTTTACGAGTATCTTACGATCAAAATGCCTGCGATGCAGAAAGAGCGGATCAACGGTGACGTCTATCTGATCCTGCCCGGCAACCCGGAGGACTTCAAACTTTCTGCGCTTGTTCCGGACTTTACGGCACTCGATTTCTGCCGCGACAATAATATTCCGATACTTTTCCGCCCGGGGCCGTGCAGCGCATCCAACGGAGAGCGCGTCGCCAAGTCGATCTCCTGGCTCGCGGAGCGTTATCCGCAAATTAAAACAATTGTCCCCGCCGGGCCCATCATGGCGGGGTATCCGAATTTGAAATCGCTTGCGCAGGTGCTGAAAGAGCACTATATCAGTTTTGCGCAGGTGGAGTTCGTGAAGCAGGTCGGTGTCACAAACATGGCATGGCTCATGGCGCCGGACGTACTGCCGATGCACAGCCTGACCAAAGAAGAGATTACGTCGCGCAATATGCAGCGGACGCAGATTGTCGAGAGAATGGCGCGCGCGGCACATGAGCGTTCGATACGCCTTATCATGATGCGCCCCTACGATTTACAGCAGGGCAATAAACTCGAAGTTTTCATGCAGGATCTTGCAAGCACGAAAGAAATGATTATGGATCGCGGCTATGCGTTCGGCTGGCCGAGAACCATGCCGAAGTGGCCCGCGCCGCTTGCGGGGGCGATTGGATGCGCGCTTGCGCTTGTTGCCTGCGCCTGGTTTTACGGCGCGCGCTTCGCGGGAATCGAAGACGGGAGAGCGCGTCTCGGCGAACTTGCCGGACTTATTTTTATTTCACTGCTTACGGCGGGCGTAATGTGGAAGGTCTCCTTTGCGGCGAAACTCGCGGGCGGTTTCTGCGGCGCTTTTATCGCGACGGAGGCGGTGCTCGCGGCGCTGGAACATTACAAAAAACCGATATATGGTTTGTTGTTGGGACTGTTTATCGTTCTTGCAGGTGGGATTTCAATCGCTTCGTTCTACGGCACGACGACGGCTTCGCTGCGGCTTACGCCCTTTTCAGGCGTTAAACTGACGCTGCTTCTGCCGCCGCTGCTTCTTTTGCTGCATGACCTCAAGCGCAAGGTACATCCCGAGTCGTTCCAGAATATCGTTGAACGTCCCGCGCTGTGGGGGGAACTGATATTGATCGGCGTAGTCCTGCTCGCGATGCTTGTTATGGCGCTGCGCAGCGACAACGTTTCGAACGTACCGGGCTGGGAAGTTGCATTCCGCGACTTTATGGAGCGGACGCTGCTCGTCCGTCCGCGCACAAAAGAGTTCATGGTCGGGTATCCGGCGTTGATCCTTTACTATTATGTAATGCGGAAAGACTGGGCGCCCAGATACCGCGAAGTTTTCAGGGTCGTTTCCGTCCTTGCGTTCAGCTCTGCGGTCAATACTTTCTGCCATTTCCATACCACGCTTATTCTGAGCGTAGCGCGCGTTCTGAACGGCTGGTGGACCGGCATCGTCGTTGGACTCCTCGTCGTTGCTGCTGTCCGGTTTATCGGCGTTCCTCTCTGGAAAAAAGGACTTCAGGAGCTTGTTCGTTGAAACGAAAATTCGACGTCCTGCTTGCGGGGTATTACGGTTTCGGCAACCTCGGAGACGAACTGCTTCTGCAATCATGCATTCAAAAACTGCAGGAAAATAACATTCCGAAGGAGCGGATTGCTGTGCTTTCCGCAACGCCGGAGGAAACGGCGAAACGCTTCGGCGTCGCCGCTTTCGACCGTTGGAGCGTCATTCAAATCGCTCGCGCTGCAGCCAAAAGCCGTTCGCTGCTTTTGGGCGGGGGCGGGCTCTTTCAGGACACCACCAGCGCTAAATCTTGCTTCTATTATTGGATGGTCGTAAAACTCGCGCGTGCGAATGGCGCGAACGTCTGGGCGATTGGCCAGTCGGTCGGTCCGCTTTCGACGATCCCCGGAAAGTTCTTTACGAAAAGTGCATTTTCGAGCTGTCTGTTCCGAGGCGTGCGCGATGTTCGTTCCATGCACCAGCTAGAAGAGTGGAAGCTTTCGTCCGTGCTTACGCCGGATCTTGTCATGGGACTTCGTTTGAAAAAACAAACGCTTCTATCTAATATACTCCTGCTCAACGTGCGTCCGTGGCACGGCCCTCTTGCGGAAAACGCGGCGGCGCTCGCGCAGAAAACAGCGGAGAAGCGGGGATGGATCATAAGGGGCGTTGCCTTTTCCCCGGAAGACGCCGTGCTTTTAGAAGAGCTGCAAGCGAAAAAAATCGTAAAACTGCATGAAATAGCGCTTGTCAAATCGCTCGAAGACTTCCAGAATATTACTATTGGAACGGTCGGTGCCGTTGGTATGCGGCTTCATTTCATCGTACTCTCGCTGCTTGCGGGACTTCCGCTCGCCGCTGTGCCGTACGACCCGAAGGTCGATCTGTTTCGGATGGAGTATAATATTCCGGTAATAGACAATAACGGCGAAGAACTGACCTTCTCGGATGCGCCGTATGGCGACGTTGCCGACAAATGCGGCGCCCTGATCGACAAAGCGTTTCGGGACGGGCTGTGCGCAGTGCTTGGAGAAACCGAATGAACAAAGAACGAATTGCTGAATTAACGCGCATCGCTTCAGAAGTGCGCAAAGATATTATACGTATGGTGGGCGTTGCGCGCTCGGGCCCGGTGGATGCTCCTTTGGCGATCGCAGACCTGCTCGTCTACCTTTACTGGGAAGAGCTGCTGGTTCTGGCGGACAGGCAGCAGCGGAACGACCGCGACCGTTTCCTGTCGGGCTCCGCAAACGGAACGCCCGCGTTGTACGCCGTGCTTGCCAGGCGCGGATTTTTTGAACGCGAAGAACTGTGGCATTACAAGAGGCTGGGTGCGATGCTTCAGCCTTTGCCGGATTTTGCGCGTGTGCCCGGCGTGGACGCGCCTTGCGTACTTTCCGGCAGCGAGCTTTCAATTGCCGCCGGGATTATGGAATCACTGATCCGCTCGGGTTCCGAGTCCCGCGTTTATTGTCTGGTGGGCGAAAGTGATTGCGGAAATCTGGATTTCTGGCTTGAGGCGGAAAGCATTGGCGCGAAAAAATACGGGAATATGATACTGTTGCTTGTGCTGCGAAAAGGCGAAAACGCCGAACCGTATCCTGCCGCCACCGCGATATATGAGAAAAAGTTCGTCGAGGCGGGCTGGGATGTGAATTTTGCAGACGGGCACGATTTTGAAGAAATGGCCGGCACTTTCGCCGGGTTATGCGAAAAGGGGCAGGGGCCGAAGGTCGTTTTTATCTCCGTAAAGATGGGCAAAGGACTTTCGTTTGCCGAACTGAGCGACGCGAAGTATTCAAAGTCGCTCGGCGCGCAGGAAATGGACAGGGCGCTTGAGGAACTGGAGGCGGAATCAAATGGCGGATAATACGAACATCAGCACTTGGCAGGCTTTTTGTGAATTTATCGAAGACTACGCGAAAAACGATCCTGATTTTATCTTTATTTCGCTTCGCGACAAACTAGGCGGTTTCGACTTTCCGAATCTCCCGCCGGAAAAGCTGATCCACTGCGCGACCAACGATCCGAACGCGATTTTAAACGCGGCCGGGCTTGCGCTTGACGGCAGGAAACCATGGATTTCCGGAAGCTCCTCGACGCTTGTGAGCCGCAGTTACGGACAGATCCGCGAGGCACTTGCGATCCCCAATCTGCCGGTCCGTATCGCGGTCTATGACGGCGGACTCTCTATGGGGCGCGATGGTGCGTCGCGTTTAATCACGGAGGATATCGCGGTCATGCGCTCCATGCCGAATATGGGCGTGATGATCCCCTCCGACAGCTTTACCCTCGCTTATACGGTGGAGCGCGCGTTGAAGTGCAGCGGCCCCGTCTATCTGCGGCTTGGACAGACGCCGGTCCCGCTTCTCACCGCGGACAACGAACAAAACTACAGGCAGGCTGGCGCCAGGATTTTGCGCGAAGGCTCCGGCGTCACCATCGTGACTTGCGGCATTATGGGGCATGAGGCGCTAAAAGCTTCTGTTATACTGGAACAACAGGGGATCAGCGCCGAAGTGCTGGAATGCTGCAGCGTCAAACCCCTTCCCGAGCAGGCGCTTTTGGCCTCCGTTCGCAGCACGGGATGTTGCGTCGTCGCCGAGGAACATTCCCGCATCGGAGGGCTTTGCAGCGCCGTCGCGGAGTGCCTGTCCGAGACCTATCCCGTTCCCGTGAAGTTCGTTGCAATCGAGGATCAATTCGTGCACAGCGGCACGCCCGCAGAACTTCGGGAATACTACGGGCTGACCTGGAAAGAAATCGTGAATGCGGCGTCGCAGGCCTGGGCGCTTCGCAGGAGGTAGCTTTTTTTATGGACTTGCAATTATCCGGCGTTACAAAAATATTTGAACCTGACATCGTTGCACTGGAAGACGTCTATCTGCAAATCGAAAGCGGTGAGTTTGTCTATCTGGTCGGGGAGACCGGGTCCGGGAAGACGACGCTTATGCGCTGCGTCACGCGTGAAGTTGTGCCGACGCGCGGCCATATCAGCGTTGGCGGTTATATGTTACGCAAGATCAAACGTTACGATTTGGCTTTATTCCGGCGCGACATCGGCGTCATTTTTCAAGATTTTGCGCTGCTCCCGAACCTGACGGCGTTAGAAAACGTAAAATTTGTTCTCGAGATCATGGGGCTTTCGCCCAAAGAGACGACGGAGCGCGCTTCCGAAGAGCTCAAAAACGTCGGGCTTTGGCGCAGACGCGACATGTATCCGCCGCAGCTTTCCGGCGGTGAACAGCAGCGTCTTGCGATTGCACGCGCGATTGTCAATACGCCCGCATTGCTCCTGGCGGACGAACCGACCGGAAATCTCGACCCGAGCACAGCGGACGAAATCATGCAGCTCCTGCTCAGCATCAACGCGGCGGGGACGACAATACTGATGGCAACGCACAATCCGCATTTTGTCGATACGTACCGGCACCGCGTGATCGAAATTCATCGCGGGCGCGTTGTGCGGGACGAAGAAAAAGGGAGGTTCGACGCAAATGGCCTCTGCTAGATACGCATTCCGAGATGGCTGGCGTCTTGTCGTCCGGCACTGGGGACTAAGCCTGCTTACGATTTTTACGGCGATGGCCGTTTTCTATGTGATTGGCGCGAGCACACTTTTCGTTATGAACGTGCGTCATATCGTGAGTAAGCTCGAAGATCAGCTTACGATTCAGGCGTATGTGAAGCCGGGCGTCGACCTGGACGCGCTTGCGAAGAAAATAAGCGCGCTGGAAGAAGTGCGCGATACAAAGGTAATCACGAAAGAGCTTGCGCTCGAACGCCTGCGTACAAGACTCGGCAACCAGGTGGAAGCGGTTTCGCTGCTTGGCGAAAATCCTTTGCCGCCGAGCATAGAGGTGCGCGTCGATAAAGCGTCGCAGGTTTCAAATACGGCGCTCAAGATTGACGTTATGGATGACGTGGACGACGTTGTGTTCGCGGGCCCGGTCGCGGAAAAACTTTCGAAGGTTTCAAACTTTGCCGGACAGTTTTCCGTTGTCTTGCTTGTCGTTGCGTTCCTCGCAAGCGGCGTCGTGCTGTTCAACACGATTCGTATTTCCGTATACTCCCGCGAAGAGGAGATCAACGTGATGGTCATGGTCGGCGCGACTTCGACCTATGTTGCGATGCCCTTCGTGATCCAGGGTTTTCTTCTTGGCTTTGCGGGCGCGCTGCTTGCGTTTTTGTTTGTTGGCGGCACCTATTTTTCCGCGATTGTAAAACTCAAGGACATGCTGCCCTTCCTGACCTTCATAGAATCTCCACAATTGTTGTATAAGCTTGGTTTTATGCTGGTGTGCTGCGGAGCGACGGTGAGTCTGATCGCGAGCCTGCTGGCGGTGGAGAAGTTTATCAAGAACGCGATGGAACCCCTGTAGGATTATCGTAGGGAGTGATGCGGATGCGCTCTTTTGAGTCGAAAAAAAAGATTTCCCTTCTTGTGCTGATTGCGGCGGCGATTCTTTTCTGCCGCGCTGGCGCGCTGTATGCCGCTGCGACCGCAGCCGACCTGGACAAACAGATCAAACAGCAGGAACAGCAGTACGATAAAATTCAAAAACAAATATCGACGACGCAGAAAAAACTGAGTGAAACGCAAAAACAGGAAAAAACGGTCGTCCAACAGGTAGAGACGTTGAGCCAGAAGATCACGCTGACTCAGCAAAAGGTCAATGTGACGACGCTCAACGTCCAGAAGGTACAGGGCAATATTTCGGATCTCACGAAAAAAATCGCGGAGACGAATAAAAACATCGAACACGTACAGGATAAGTTAAGTCACAGATTTGTCGCCATTTATAAATACGGCGGCGTCGCCGAGTTCAACCTGTTGATGTCCTCGCAGGGCGCGCAGGATGCGCTCTCGAATTCCTATTTGCTCGGAAAAATCGCGGAACAGGACGAGGCGCTGATCAACCAGCTTATTTCAGAGAAGAATGAGCTTGAAAAAGCGCAGCAGGAGCTCCAGTCGGAGAAGACAAAATTGGAAGGCCAGGTGAAAAACCTGAGCCAGCAGCAGAATCAGCTTAAGGGCGAAGCGGACGAACGCAACGCTCTGCTTGCGAAGGTACGCAAAGACAAAGCGCTGTATATGGCCGAGCAGGCCGAGCTGCTGAAAGCTTCCAAAGAACTCCAGAATACGATAAAAACGCTGCTCGCGGAGAAAAAACGGCTCGCGCAGCAGAAAAACCCCGGACAAAAAGAAACGGTTTATTACCGCGGCGGGAAACTTGCCTGGCCGCTTCCGATTGCGGGGAAGATAACAAGTACGTTCGGGACGAGGGTGCACCCCGTTTTTAAGACAAAAACAACGCATACGGGAGTCGACATCAGCGCGCCGCACGGAACGGCGGTCAATGCCGCCGATGCCGGAGAAATTCTATATACGGGCTGGCTCAAAGGATATGGGCAGGTCGTTATCGTTGACCACGGCGCGAATTTGACGACGGTTTACGCGCACCTGTCCAAGATCGAAACGTCCGAAGGTACGAAAGTAAAGCGGGGGCAGCTCATTGGCCGCGTCGGCTCTACAGGCGTCGCAACCGGCAACCATCTGCATTTTGAAACGCGCGTGAACGGGGAAGCCGTCAATCCGATGCGTTATCTGCAATAACAGGCTGAATCGAAAGGGCAGTGATCATAGATGTTTAAGAAATTTGGAAAAATGACAACGGGCATATTGATCGGCATTATTCTGACGATCGGAATATACGGGATCGTTCCGCACGCCGTAACCGCTGCGGATTTGCCGAGAGGGCTGCCGTTCACGCCGATGCAGCTTGCGATTTTCAAGCAGACGAAAGCGATGCTCGAAGGTTATCAGGTGGACGGGGATAAAGACGGCACGATTGATGATACGAAAATGTTCCACGGTGCGATGAAGGGCATGGTGGAATCCGTCGGAGATCCCTACACGCGCTTTGTTACGCCGAAGGATCTGGAAGAAGAACAGATCAGCATGGAAGGCGAATACGGCGGACTTGGCATTTATATTGCCAACCGCGACGGCCGCACTGTCGTCGTGGCGCCGATCGAAGATACACCCGCGGACAAAGTGGGCGTGAAGCCGCTTGATGAGATCATCAAAGTGGAAGACGAAAACGTAGTGGGCAAGCAGAGCGACGAGGTCGTGAAACTTCTGCGCGGCGAACCGGGCAAAGCGGTCAAAATCACAGTCCGCCGCAAGGATAAAGTAAAAGACGATTACGAAATGATTGATTTCACGATCGTGCGCGAGATCATAAAGATTAAATCCGTCCGCATGGAAATGGACGGGACGATCGCGTATATAAAAATCAACAGCTTCAACTTCAAGACAAACGAAGAATTTGCGGAAGCGCTTAAGACGGCGAAAGAAAAGAAGGCGACAGGCCTTCTGCTCGACGTACGCAACAACCCCGGCGGTATCCTTGATTCCGTCGTCGACGTCGCATCGCAGCTCATAGACGGCGGTGTAGTGGTCAGCATGGCTGGACGCGTTGAAAGTGCGAACAGCACGCTTTACGCGAAATCCGGGATCGCGACGGATTTGCCGCTCGTAATCCTTACGAACGAGGGCAGCGCGAGCGCGTCGGAGATATTGGCGGGCGCGATCAAAGACCGCCAGCGCGGTCTGGTCGTCGGCATGAAGACGTTCGGAAAAGGTTCCGTACAGACGCTGTTCAATCTGCCAGATAAATCCGGTATCTATGTAACGATTGCGCGCTATATGACGCCGTCAGGCTTTGAAATCGATCACAAAGGGCTCGAGCCGAACGTTCGCATGGGCGGAGAACCCAACCGGAACCGCAAAGAAGATAAACAGTACATCAAGGGTATGGCAGTCCTGAAAAAAGAGATCGAAGCAAGGAAAAAGGCGCAATAAGGAACGCGTATGGGTCGCCACTATAAAAACAAAGGTCGTTTCGATTCGATTTTTAAACTGCTCGCGCTGCTTTTTATTGCGGGCATAACGCTCTTTGTTTTTTGCTGGTCTAAGCCGGGATATTTTTCTCCTGAGGTGGCAAAAGTCGTAGAGCAAATCAAAAGCAAAACGGACGAGACGCTTGGCGACGTCGTAACGATTACGTCGCCTGCGGATTCGCGCGACATGACCGTCGACGAACCCGACGAGCCTCAAAATCTTTCAGTCGATGCGGGAACGCCGGAACGAAAGCCGTTTACCGTGATCCCGGACAAACCCTATGCGCCCGGCCCCGGCGAAAAACCGCTGCTTGCCCTGCTTGTGGACGACGGCGGCCATCAGATGGACCTAACGAAACGCGTGGCAAGCCTTGACCTGCCGCTGACGTGGGCGATTCTGCCCTATACGCGATATGCGACCGAGACGGCAGATCTGGCGGACTCAAAAAATATCCCTTATCTGCTGCACCTGCCGATGCAGGCTGAGATCGACAAGGACGGCAGTAAAGAATATATTGTCGGGCGGGGCATGACGGACGATCAGATTCGCAGGGTCACGCAGGATGCGCTCGCGAAGCTGCCGAACCCGATCGGCGTCAATAACCACAGGGGATCGCTCGCCACGGCGGATAAAGAGATTATCGCCCCTGTGATCGACGTCATAAAATCACAAAACCTCATGTTCATCGACAGCAGGACTTCCGGAAAGAGCGTGGCCTACAAGACCGCTTATGCCGCGGGTGTCCCCACGATGCAAAACCGCGGATTTCTGGACGGCACGCCTGACAAGAACGCCATCGAAACGCATTTTAACGAAATCGTGAAGCAGGCCGTGCGCCGCGGGGATTTGATCGCGATTTGTCATTTCAGGCCCGCAACGGTACTTTTCCTCGAAGAACTCAACGAAAAACAGGACTCTCTTCCGGTGCGTCTTGTAACGATCCCGGAAATGGCGGCGCTGCTCCTGGAGGGTGCGAACGAAGGGGGCGACTAAATGCCCTTTTACGAGAGCAATCTGGTCGCAGGACTTCAATGGGGCAATGAAGGGAAATCACAGATCGTCGATTTCCTTCTGCATTCGGCCGATGTCGTCGCGCGCTTCCAGGGCTGCTCGAACGACGTGCGCACGCTATCTTCGAACGGCGTGACGTATGATTTCAGCTACCTTCCCAGCGGTTTTTCGATCCCAGGCCTGAAAACCCTCATATGCGGCGGCGTAACGCTCGATCTCGAACGCTTCGTCACCGAACTTGAAATCGCGCGCACAAATGGATTTCTAAAGTCCAATCTCATTGTGAGCAAAGCGTGTCATCTAATCCTCGACCACCATAAAAAACTGGACGTCCTCGACGGGCGTGCCTTCAGCCATGCGCAAAACAGAACGCTCGACGACATGGGGCTGGGTTATTGCTGTGCGGACAAATACAGGCGCGTCGGTATCCGAGTATCGGACTTGCTTGATAAAGATACGCTCTACAAAAAAATTGAGCGCACGCTGCATTTTAAAAATATCGTATTTGAGCGTCTGCACGGAGAAAAGGGACTTGACCCGGCGCAGCAGTGCGAGAAATATTGGAACTTCGGGAAAAAGCTTGCGCCTTATATCGGAGATTCCGAAGCCGTTTTGCGCGACGCGTTCCGAAGTAACCTGCGCATCCTTTTTGAAGGTACGGACGGAACGATGCACGACGTCGACGCGGGTCCATATCCTTATGTTCTTCCGCTTTCTTCCGTGAGCGGCAGCGCTTTTCTTTCTTTTGGCGGGCCGCAGAGAATGCCATTGCGCGTAATCGGCGTCGCCAAGGCCTACAGCGTGTGCGGCGGCAGCGGCCCTTTTATCGCGGAAGAGCGCGGGGCGGTTGCGCCTTTCATTCGGAACCGCGGCAGGGAATTTTCGAAAATCACCGGACAGCCGCACCGCATCGGATGGCTCGATCTGCCCGCGCTTAAATACGCCATAAACAGAAACGGCGCTGACGTGCTTGCGCTGACGAATCTCGGCGTGCTGACCGGGATCGACGAAATTAAAATTTGCATTGGCTATCGCGTTGCCGGAAAGGATTATTTCGAATACGACATTACGCCGGAAGAAATGGCGGCCGCCGAGCCGCTCTACAGAATATTCCCCGGCTGGCGTGAAGAGATCTCCGACCGCGTGCATTTTTACGATCTGCCGCAGCAGGCGCAGCAGTATGTCCGGTATATTGAAGAGACTATGGACAAACCAGTTTTGTGCGTAGGCGTTGGTAGCAATTGGGGAGAGACACTTTTTAACATTCGTTAAAAAATTTATGCCGAATAACGATAGAAAAGTGTTGACATGTAACGCGAAATCGCTATAATAGCTAACGTTGTCGCTGTGGGCAATGACCACTCGGATCGGGCGGATAGCTCAGCGGGAGAGCACCTGCCTTACACGCAGGGGGTCGTAGGTTCGAAACCTATTCCGCCCACCAAATTGACAACCAAATTAAGTGGAGCTGTAGCTCAATCCGGTTAGAGCGCCGGCCTGTCACGCCGGAGGTCGCGGGTTCAAGTCCCGTCAGCTCCGCCACTTTTTTTGAAGCGCCACGCTGAGATGGCGGGATAGCTCAGTAGGTAGAGCAACGGACTGAAAATCCGTGTGTCCCCAGTTCAATTCTGGGTCCCGCCACCATCAAACCGAACGCGGAAGTAGCTCAGGGGTAGAGCACAACCTTGCCAAGGTTGGGGTCGCGAGTTCAAATCTCGTCTTCCGCTCCACTGATATCAACGATTCCCAGACTTAACGGTCTGGGAATTTTTTTGTTCGGCGTTAGAATAGGTACTTGCGCGGGATTCTTTTTATTTCTTCGAGTTCCTTATATGAACTTTTTCGCTTGCTCAGCAGTGTTCCAATATACGCGCTGGTTGGCTTCGACTGGAAGGAGTGCTCGAAATAAAAAGTCTCTCTATTCTGCTGCGCCTGTGCCTCGCAGGATCTCGTCGACGGTTTCCTCCGGCGTTTGATTACCGTTGTCGATCCACAGACCGATGCGCGGTGTGTTTTGCATGAACGATTCATGAAGACTTTCGACGGAAAAACCGTGATAGCCGGTTTTCCCGCGCGCTGCCTCCCGCTGTCGAACGACTTCCGCGCCAGGACAGAGGACGATTGCCTGTACCGGTTCCGGCGCGAGCAATTCCAAAACATAGGCAAGTTTTTCTCCGTAATAGTTGTCCTGCATGATGACCGTGAACCCGGCTTCGTGATATCGTTTTGCCGTCTCGGTGGTGAGGCGATAGCGCAAGTCGAGTTGCAGCAGGGCATCCGAAGAGGGAGTTGCGCTCATCTCCTCGCAGCCGCTCACAATCATCTTGCGGAAGATGTCGCCGCGCAGATGCACAGATTTTACGAATCGCTGCGCCAACAGTTCGGCGACGGTGGATTTTCCGCTCGCCATGACGCCCGTTATCAAAAAAATCATCTTCACACCCCCTGCTTGCTTTTTCGCCGAGCATATCAAGGTTATAACATTCTGGCAGTCCATATTCAACTTCGATTTGGCGGGATTAATCTGGATCGAAAGAGTTCGAAAAAAATAATGTCTGTTTCTATCAAATTTCAGCTATACTGCGAATACCGATCTGATCGTGGGGGAGGTGCTTTTGTTGAAACCAGTGGAAGTATTAAAAGCGTTCATCGACGCCTTCAACGACGCGGATGTCGACGCGCTTGTTGACCTGTACGATGACAACGCCGTCAATCATCAGGTCGCAAACGAGCCGGTGATCGGAAAAGCGGCGATTCGTGCGATGTTCGAGCGCGAGTTTGCGACTGCTGAAATGGTCTGTATCGTGGAGAACATCTACGAGGATGGGCAATGGGCGATTATGGAATGGCGAGACCCGCTCGGTCTGAGGGGTTGCGGCTTTTTTCAGGTAGTAAAAGGTAAGATCGTCCTCCAGCGCGGCTACTGGGATAAACTGTCATTTTTGAGGCAACATAACCTGCCGATAGAGTAAGAAGGCCGGAGGCGATCGGCAATGAAATACCGGATTCGTCCAATCAAAACCAGTGAAATCACGCTGCTGCGAAATTTCCTCTACTAGGCAATCTATCAACGGGACGAAGAGAACCTGCTTCCGCGAAGTGTCGTTGAGGCGCCGGAGATCGCAATCTATATAGAAGGCTTCGGCGAGAGCGAGCATGATCATTGTCTCGTTGCCGAATGCGGCGATGAGATTGTAGGGGCGGTTTGGACACGGATTTTATCGGGCCGGATCAAGGGGTATGGAAACATTGACAACCGCACGCCGGAGGTCGCGAGTTCAAATCTCGTCTTCCGCTCCATTGATATCAACGATTTCCAGACTTAACGGTCTGGGAATTTTTTTGTTTGTACTCGCTGTGTACGCGCGAAGGATTCCTGTTTTTTCGTCAAACTCCTAATAATCGTCTAAATGGCTGCAGCTTACGTTCTGCTGGAAAAAATATATTTAGAACGTGTTACCATATGGATATTCCACTCCTTGGAGTATAATTGCGTAATTATATCGTAATTTTTCTAACGGAGGTGTCTTATTTTGGCGGATTGTGGGCGGTTGGACCTAAGGCGGCATAGCGTCGTCTTTACGTTGGTCTTTTTTTTGGCATTGACGGGTTTTTCGGGTGGCCCGGCAATTGTCGGATTCAGTGAGGCGGAGGCGGCGCAGAGCGCGCCGTGGAACGGGAGTACGGCAGACAGCTTTGCCGGCGGTGATGGAACGGCGGCTAATCCGTACCAGATTGCGACCGCGGAGCAATTGGCATTTCTTGCGGCGGCTGTGAACGCGAAGAGCAAAGACAATGATACCAAGCCTTACACCGATAAACACTATAAGCTGACCGCTGACATCGACCTGGGTGGCACACATCAGTGGACGCCAATCGGAGTCCCTGAAGATCAAGTAGGAGATGCGCCCTTTGCGGGTACGTTCGACGGCGATGGACATGTCGTCACGGGCATGAAGATCGTCAGCGATGACTATAAATACTGGCAGGCCGGCCTGTTTGGCAATGTGAGCAGTGACGTGACTCCGAGTGCCCCCGTCATCAAGAACCTGTCGCTGACGGACTTCATCATCAGCGTGGACAGGGGGACTAACGGCGGTGCACAGGTCGGCGGCCTCGTTGGCTATTTCGTCGGAGATTCAATCCGCAACGTGTTCGTGAGCGGCACTGTCGTTGCTGCTGCGAATAATGATGATTCTCATTCGCACGTAGGCGGCATCGCCGGGAGGTTCTTTCCTTTCCCAAGTTCAACAACGACCACGCTCTCATCCTCTTCCGCGAGCGGCACAGTCTCCGCTATTGCGAATGGCAGCGGGAATGAAGCTGATGCGTTCGCCGGCGGTCTCGTCGGGGATCTCAATGCGAACGCGATTATCACCTCCTCGTACGCCAGCGCGAACGTCTCCTCTCGTTCTTCCGGCGGTACTTCGGGCGCAGGCGGCCTCGTCGGGAACGTAGGGGGTGCTGCGAAGCTCTACTCCTCATACGCGAGCGGTTCCGTGTATTCTCATTCTTCCGGGGGTTCTTCGAACGCCGGCGGTCTCGGTGGGAAAGTGGCAGGAGAAATTATAAACTCGTACGCGACCGGTCCCGTCCATGCAGATGCGGCGGCGGCGAATCTTCAGGATGTGCTTGCGGGCGGCCTCACTGGAATCCTCGAAGGCATGGATAACGGACACATCAAAACGAGCTACGCCTGGGGCGCGGTAAGCGCGGGCACGACCGCAGGTGCGAAGCGCGGCGGCTTGATTGGGAAGACGGCCGATGCTAAAGTGACAGTCCAGAGCAACGACTGGCGGCGAGACAGCGCACCGGGCGGCATAAACTTTGATTTGGATCCGGGCATCGGCTCGGATATCAGAAGTGTTGATCAACTGATCCACGCGAAGAGCCTGGACGTATCGCTGTTCCATGTCTCAAATCAGAATTACTTTGAATCACAGGACTGGAATTTTACCGGCACCTGGTGTTACACAGACCTAGATAATGGCGTCCGCCCGCACCTGAGAACGTTCTTCGGCGCGGACGAGAACACCATCAGTCCGGATATTGTCCGTATTACGCCGAACATCGTAACAATCTCTGCCGGAGAGACGAAATATCTGCAGTTGACCGCGGCTGGCTGGGAGAAGTTAATCAACAGCATGACATTTACGCCGTCCGCCCTTAACGGCGTGACGATCTCGCAGAGCCTAACGTCGCCGGATGTGATTGTGCTGGCGGCGGCGGATGCGTTGACAGCTGCCTCAGCCGATGTGTTTGTCGATTTTATGGTGAACGCTCTCCCCCAGAACCGCTTGGCGTTTGGCCTCACGGTGATTGGGAGTCCTGATATTCCGCCAATCCCGCCGACACCGCCAATTCCGCCCGGTGCGCCTTGCAGCAGCAGCAGCAGCGGTTGCGCTTCCGGTGTCGGGATACCGGCATTGCTGGTTCTTGCGGTCCTGTTGAGAAAACGCAGGTAAGTTTTTCACTGCAGCCGTATCGCAAATTGAGCTAATCTTTATCGCCTATCTGACGATATTGTGTGGCTCTGGATATGAAAAAAATCAAGGACTCCGGAAATTTTCCGGAGTCCTTTTGTATATTTAGAAAACCACTCGCTGGAGCCCTTTTACTCGAATGCCCTCGTCTCTTCGCTGTGACTAAGTCACAGAATTTTACAGAGTTGCCGCTTATGATGTAACCATTGACTTCAGGGAGTGTGTCGTATGAAAAAAGCAGTCGTCGACAGGCAGCACTGTGTTGCCTGCGGTACATGTATAAAAGTATGCCCAAAATCAGCGATCTTCATCGACAGAGGCGTTTCGGCTGTTGTCGATGCAGGGGAATGTGTCGGGTGCGGCAAGTGTGTCAAAGCGTGCCCGGCCCTTTTGATCCGCCTGGCGGAGGAGAAGAATGGCTAAGAAAAAGTGGTACGACTATTTTTGGATAACGTCCTCGCTTTATATTGCGCTGGGGTTTATGAATATACTCTTTGCCTGGCTCGGGCTGCTCTGTTTTATGATCCCTCTGCTCATATCTATAATTAAGGGAACGAAGGGGTATTGCAACGATTATTGCGGGCGCGGACAACTGTTCACGCTTTTAGGTGCAAAGCTGTCGCTGAACAATAAAATGCCCGTTTTCCTGTACAGCAAATGGTTTCGATACGGCTTTCTGGCTTTTTTCATGACGATGTTTGGCAACATGCTTTTCAGCACATATCTTGTGTTTTCGGGAGTAAATAGTCTGGCAGAAACAATCACGTTATTCTGGTCATTTAAATTGCCCTGGCAGTGGGCGTATGCGGATGGAATTGTAACGCCGTGGATTGCTCAGTTCGCGTTCGGTTTTTACAGCCTGATGCTCACGTCAACTCTCATCGGCATTATTTTTATGGTCTTCTTTCGCCCGCGTTCCTGGTGTGTCATCTGTCCGATGGGAACGATGACGCAGCTCATCTGCAAACTGAAATACGACGATTGAGGAATCGATATTTTTCAAATACTCCTGCGCTCATTTGCCCTTCGACTGCACCAGTTTCTGCAAGGCGGGCTTATCAATGATCTCTATGTGACCGCGATGTAACCGAACCATCCCTTCCTTTGCAAAATAATTGAGCATCCGGGAAACGACTTCGCGCGCGCTGCCGATATATTTTGCGATTTGTTCGTGTGTGAGCGCAAGGTTGTCCGCGCCGTTTTTTGACGTTTCATCAAGGAGAAAAACAGCGAGGCGGGCATCAAAACTCATAAACAGCATTTGCTCCATTGCCCATACGACGTCAGAGAATCGATTTGCCGCCACCTTCAAAGCAAAGTTCTCTACGTGTATATTGTTGTCCTGAAGCTGAGAAAAAACCGCGGAGTCGATGTGCAGCACTTGCATGTCCTGCTGCGCGTCGATGAAGACATCGAAGGTAATGCTGCTGATCAGGCAGGATGCCGATAAAACGCAAACTTCACCTTCGTTCAAGCGAAACAGGGTGACTTCCTTTCCTCCTTTTGACAATATATAAGTGCGAAGTTCGCCGCTTTTCACGAGCAGAACCCCGACGCACTCGTTTGTTGGGCTGTGAATATGACTGCCCTGTTGATAGCAAATGGACTTTGTTCCTGAGAGAAGCAGGTCGGTCTCGCGTTTGGAAAGTTCGTCCCAAAAGGGAAACGTCGTTTTAAGCAGCTCGATATCTTTGGCGTCTAGCAGAAGGGCCACCTCACTTTGTGTTTTGCATTTCATTATACTATGGCAACAGGAAGAGCCCTGTATAAATAAGAAAATTCTTATCATTGACGTTGTTTCTGCGGCAGGGTGAACATAATGATGGATGTCGTTTTTTGCAGAAATGTTGACATAACTTTTAAAATCATATATTTATATATAATAGGAACGATAAAGTTCCGGCGATGTTTTCAATGCAAATTTCATAACGATTTCGGCAAGGGGGCAAACGGGTAAGGGGGATTCACACACCTGTTTGAATTTCAGCAAAACTCCGCAAGGTGCAAAGCGAGGAAGGAAATTCACACGTTTGTTTGAATTTCAGCAAAACTTTGCAAGGTGCAAAGCGAGGAAGGAAATTCACACGTTTGTTTGAATTTCAACGAAACTCCGCAAGGTGTAAACGCGTGAAGAAAATTCACACGTTTGTTTGAATTTCAGCAAAACTTTGCATGGAGTACGCTAAAATAACGGAGAGGATTTAATGCCACAGAAAGAGAAAGGATGAAGTATCTGTGGGCAAGAGAGACAAGCATTACGACGAGGAATTCAAAAAGAATGCAGTACGGTTGAGTTACACAAGTGACCGTGGGCTCCAGGCCATAGCGGATGACCTTGGGATCGACAGAGGCAATATCTACCGCTGGAGAAAGATTTATACCCAAGAGGGCAATAAAACGCCGCTTTCTGCTACCGAGGAAGAAAATCGCGCTTTACGCAAGGAGAACAACGAACTGCGAATTGAACTGGACATGTTAAAAAAAGCCGCGGCCTACTTTGCCAAAAACCAGAAATAATATACAGCTTTATACAAGCGCGGCATGACTACTCCACGGCAAAGTGGGCAGAATTTCTGAAGGTATCTCAAAGCGGTTATTACGCCTGGCGCAAGGCAAAGATCCGCAAGAACCGACAGGACCGGGAATATCGGACAGTGATATGCAACCTGTTTTACGAGCACCGCGGTGCCTATGGTCCTGGTCGGATGTGCGGTCTTCTGCGCAAATATGGCTATAGAGCTTCCTACAAAAGAGTCCAGCGGATTATGAAAGAGGAAAATCTTGTCAGCATCCACTGTCGGAAGCGCAGCCATTCTCTAACGAACAGTAAAAAGACCCGCGGGGATGAATATAAGAACCTTACCACGGGCATAAAAATCACAGCGCCATTTCAAGTATTATCGAGCGACATAACCTATATACGAACGGGGGGTGGGTTCTGCTATCTTTGCCAGATATTGGACGTAAAAAGCAATGTTGTTTTAGCAACGAGCATGTCAGCCCGAATGAAAGCGGAGTTAGTAGAAGAAGCGATCCGCAAAGCAGTGAAGCGGTGGGATATTCCGAAGAGCTGTATCTTTCACAGCGACCGAGGATCGCAATACACGTCACACGCAGTAATGAAACTTTTAAAGGAGCATGGCTTTCGGCAAAGTTTTTCGCGGGTAGGCATGCCAGGAGACAATGCGTGGAGTGAAAGTTTCTTTGCGACCTTAAAGAAAGAAAGTGTGCATTGGACGTATTTCCCCACACGTGAAACCGCAAGCGAGGCAATGTTTGCTTATATAGAAGGATTTTACAA
>JAJDJB010000018.1 GCA_030266985.1 Synergistaceae bacterium OttesenSCG-928-D05 | reverse complement strand
AGCCGGTTCCCGTTGTCGAAACAGAAGTACGGTTGCCTATCTCGACAATCCCGTCAATGCCGCGCATATAGACGCCATATGCCGTATTGCCCGACGTTTCTATCGCTGAATCCGATCCCAGTGCAACCTTACCGGTGGCTCCTGTTCCATTGCCGTTGACATAAATACCATATGCGTCATTTTTTTCCGTTATAAGTGAGACTTGATTTCCAAGTGTTATATTGGCATTTTTTGCGCCGTTTATATTGATGACGTGTGCGCCTGTATTCGTGCTTTTCAGCGTGGAGTTATCGCCGATCTGTACGATATTATCGGAAGAAGCGATATAGAGGACATGTCCATTTGTTCCATTTGTGGTCCATTTGGCACCGCCCTGAACATATAGTTTGTCGCCAGAGCTGATGATACGTGCGGCACTTGCATGATTGCCATCTGTCGTTATCTTGCTATATTGGTCTATGCTGATTTCAGAACCCGTGCGTGAAGCCGCATTTGTATCTACCTGACCAGCTTCCAAAGCATAGTTCATATAAATGCCATGTGAGTATTCGGCCATGGTTGTGATGTCCAAGCTTTTCCCAATCGTCATCTTGTTGGAATGATTTGCCCTAAGACCATATGAACTATCCCCGATGCCTGATACTGCGCCTAATTCAGTTCGAATGATTAAATTGTCGCCTGCAATAAAACGACTAAAACCACTTAAATTTACACCATCCGCACTATATCCCCTGGTTTCTAGCGTCCAGCCATTACCAATTTTTACTACACCAGTAGATGTATAGAGATTATTTGTTCGAATAGCATCCCCATGCACTCGCTGTCCAGTAATTTTTTGCGTATACCCGGAACTTTTTACCGTGACATTATCAATAGCGCTAAAATCAGTTTCGTAATTCACTGCGTAAACCCCGAAATAATGCGGTACTCCTGTGCTTGTAGTATTGGAAACATCAATCGTATCACCAGTCGCTAAACCAAGAGTTACGTTTCCGTAAACGACATCGTTTATCGTCTTCGCATCTGCAGCGGGCAGGGCGATAACCAAAGCCACACCAATAATTGCACATAATAAAATAAGCTTCTTCACATTATGACCCCCTTTGGATATAAGCATCTGGGAGGTGATAGGTTAAGCACACCTCGTTAGATACAGTATTACGACGCAAATTCGTACATTTTCTGGAAATAGCCCGCACAATCAACAACTTTCCACCCAAGATAAGAATATATCCTAAACAGGTGTTCTGTCAATGCAACAATTGTTATAGTTTTAAATATTCCATAGTTTTTTACATTTCTCTCTAAAACCCATGCTTGAATTTTCCGTTCTGTGTGACCGGGCCTTGACATAAATCGGTATTCTGATATAGAATCTCACCCAACGCATCAAGATGAAGCTGGAAGGAGGCACTGGGACATGACACAAATATTGAGCGGCAAAGAAATCGTACTTTGTGACACTGTCACGCAGTTCTCCTTTATCGGCGCGGGTCCCCTTCACGGGATCTGCGCTCGGGTGGCTTGATTTCGAGTAAAGTAAATCGAAACAACATCTTCGCGTAAATCGCCAGTGAAGCAGGGATCCGCCTAAACGGGTCCCTGCTTTTTTTGTGCCCGCTGGATGGTTCAAAATTCACGCAAAAAATTTTCTATATAGAGAGCTATCGAAGGAGGAACAATATTATGAAATTGGTCATCAGAAATGTCGAAACAAAAATTTCCCGCATCCGCTACACGCTCGAGAAGATGGTGGAGCGTAACCATCCGTACGCACAGAAGATGAGAGAAGCGGGCGTAAAACCGGAACACTTGAGAACCGCGCAGGATATGCGTCTCCTCCCCTTCACGACAAAGCAAGATTTGCAGGGACATTACCCGCTTGGCTGGCTCAATGTGGACAGAAAAAATGTCGTCCGCTTTCACGCAACATCGGGAACGACAGGAAACCCGACTGTTGTCTGCTATACAAATAACGACATCAAAATGTGGGCGGACTGCGCGGCCTGGTGCCTCGGCCTTGCGGGACTCGACGAGTGGGATACACTCCAGGTGTCTTACGGTTATGGACTCTTCACGGGCGGACTTGGCGCACACTACGGCGGAGAACACAGGGGGCTTGCCGTCATCCCTGCGTCTGGCGGAGCAACGGAAAAGCAGGTACGCATGATCAAGGAACTTGGCGTTACAGCACTTGCATGCACGCCTTCTTATGCAATGCGCATCGCAGAGGTCTGGGACGACATCGATCCTGGGCGTTTCAAAAATGGCGGAACAAAACTCAAGATCGGTATCTTCGGCGCGGAGCCGTGGTCAGAAGGGCTGCGCAAACGTCTTGAGGAAAAACTTGGAATCAAAGCGCTCGATATCTATGGACTCAGCGAAGCGATGGGCCCTGGCGTAGCAATGGAGTGCGTGCACCAGAATGGTCTTCATATTGCGGACGAATCCTTCCTGCCGGAAATCGTCGACCCTGAAACGCTGGAGAACCTGGAAGACGGCGAAGAGGGAGAACTCGTGCTGACTTCGATAAAAAAAGAAGCATTCCCAATCATCCGCTACAGGACGCGCGATCGGACGCGTATCCTTCCAGGCACCTGCGCCTGCGGCGATCCGAGCGTTCGTATCGACAGGATTGGAGGACGCACGGATGACATGCTGATCGTGCGCGGCGTCAATGTTTTCCCGTCGCAGGTCGAAGCTGCGATCTGCCGCGTCGAAGGTCTTACGCCGAATTTCATCATCGACACGTGGAAACACGACGGTATGGACGAACTCGTGATTTCCTGCGAGCGAGCGCCAAACACCACGCAGGACGATATTGATACCCTGCTCCATAAAGCGGTAAAACGTCTGAAGGACAGCATCGGCGTAAACATGGACATACGCATCACCGATCCAAACTCTGTTGCTCGTTCAGAAGGAAAAGCAGTGCGCGTGCGTCGGCACATGGAGGAACCCGAAATCGCAAAAAAAAGACAATAAATCTGCGTTTGTTTCTATAAAATAAAGGAATACATAAAACGGCGGCGCACAATGCGTCGCTTTTTTCATTTTTCCCTCTATTTTACATGCAGCAAAATAGATCGTTACTTTTTCTTGACATGCTAAACAAATCTATAGTATACTAAATAAAACACAATATAGAATTCTACTTTGTGACAATATTCACTTTGATCCTTGTTCGCATGAAATGCCGGCCAGGACGCTTCTTTTCCGCAACGGCACTGCCAACGGATCCAAAATAAGGAGTGGTATTCGTGCTTGTTTCACAAATAGAAACACCTGCCTTAATCCTTGATCTTGATATTCTCGAACGCAATATAAAAACGATGCAAAGTTTTGCCGCAAAGCGAATGTTGGGATTGCGGCCGCACTATAAATCTCATAAGAGCACTGTAATCGCACACAAGCAAATCGATGCGGGTGCAAAGGGCCTCTGCTGCGCAAAAGTCGGCGAGGCGCTCGATCTGGTGAACGCGGGCATCGAAGATATTCTTATCGCAAACGAAGTCATTGATATGGCAAAAATCGCGTGCGTTGCAGATTTGGCGAATAAGTGCCGTTTGACTGTCTGCGTCGATTCCGCTGAGAACGTCCGCGATTTATCCAATGCGGCGGCTCTATTTGGGTCAAAGATTTTTTGTCTCGTCGAATACAACATCGGAATGGACCGCTGCGGCGTAAATTCCTTCGAAGATGTCCTGACTCTTGCGAAACTGGTCGATAAATTGCCAAATCTAGCCTTTGAGGGCATTCAAGCCTATGCGGGACACATGGCGCATGAAAAAGATTTCGCACAGCGCAAAGAATATTCCGAAAAAATCGACCGTCACTTGCACGAGCTGAAACAATACCTCGAAGATAACGGCCTGCAAGTCAAAGAGGTCAGCGGCGCAAGCACGGGCACTTCTTTTCTGCGTCCGGAAGACACGGTATATACGGAAATCCAGCCCGGTAGCTATATATTCATGGATGCGTCCTACAATACGCTGCATCTGGAATTTGAAAACTCTCTTTTCTTATTGACGACTGTCATTTCAAAAAACGGCGAAAGAAGCATCTGTGATTTGGGCGCGAAATGTGTCGGGCTGGATCAGGAAAAGCCTGTTTTGCGTGATTATCCGGAGCGCCTTATTAAATGTAACGAAGAACACTGTACGATTTCGGACGGGAAGGATTTTAAGGTTGGCGATAAACTGTATATGATCCCCGGTCATTGCTGTACGACAGTCAACCTGCATGATCACATCTACTTCGTCCGGGAAGGAAAGGTCGTCGACCGCGTACCGGTTACGAGCCGCGGGAAAAGCATGTAGAGCAAATATGTGATATAGGCGTGATGAGGGGCCGGGGCAAGATGTTTATTGAATTAAGCAACCTGCAATTTGAAACAGATTACTGAGGAGGTTTTTTGATAATGGAACACTATGGCGTATTATCGATACTCCCGCCACTGGTAGCAGTCCTTGTTGCATGGAGGTTTAAGAATGTTCTAGCCGCGCTCTTTCTGGGCGCTTATGTCGGCACGCTGGTCATCGCACACAATCCGATGACAGCGCTTGTGATGCTTGTAAAGGAATTTATTCTCGTACAAGCTGCGGATTCGTATAATTCAAACCTGCTCGTTATGATGGTCTTCGTTGGCGGTTTTGTCGGCGTCGTTACATATTCCGGAGGCGCGAAGGCCTTCGCCGAACTTGCCGCAGGGAAAATAGGCAACCGCGCGACAGCGCAGATTGGAACCTGGCTCGGCGGAATTCTGATTTTCTTCTCCGACTCCTGCAGCCCCCTGCTGGTTGGCTCCGTTTTTCGTCCAATTTGCGACCGCATGCGCATCAGCCGCGAGAAACTCGCATGGATGCTCGACACGACGGCATCGCCCGTTTGCATTCTCATCCCTTTTATCGGCTGGGGTATTTATATTCAGGGGTTGATTCGCAAAGAATTTGACGCTGTCGGAAACACCGCTTCTGAATGGAGCACATTTATCCAAGTTATTCCGTTCCAGTTTTATGCATTGTGTGCGCTTTTAATGGTACCTCTCGTCGCAATTTTGGGTTTTGAATTTTCCGAAATGTATAGGGCCGAAAAACGCACGATCGAAACCGGAATTCCTTATGACCCCGGTGCAAAGATCCTAGGCAGCGTAGATGCCGACGACGCTGTGAATGGAAAACCAAGTTTTATCGTCATCCCGCTCATCATCATGTTTGTTGCGTTCGTAGGTATCCTTATTCCTACAGGATTTCCGTTCAAACCGGCTCCCGGATCGATGCTTCGCACAGCGCTTTGCGTCGCTTATTTCTTAGCGGCTATGACATGCATGGGGCTCATGGTCTATTCCAAAGTAAAAACGCTAAGCGAATCATATGAAATGTACATGAGGGGCGTGAAGGAGATCGTCTTTATTCTCCTAATCCTCGTCCTCGCCTGGTCCATCGGCTCCGTGTGCAAAAAGGTCGGTACCGCCGCATACATCGTTATGATGGCGAAAGGCAATATTCCCGGCTGGATGGTTCCCGCAATCCTCTTCCTGACCGGCGCACTGATCAGTTTTTCGACCGGCTCTTCGTGGGGCGCTTTTGCGATCCTGATTCCGCTTGCGGTTCCGATGGCCTACGGCCTGGATGCACCTTTGCTCGTCTGCATTGGCGCCGTGCTTTCCGGCGGTCTCTTCGGCGACCACTGTTCTCCGATCTCGGATACGACAATCCTATCTTCTATGGGGGCCGGATGCGACCATATCGACCACGTTAAAACGCAGATACCCTATGCGGTCACAGTCGCGATAGCAAGTTTCATCGGATATTTAATCGCTGGGGTCTTTCCATCCCCATTCGTTGTTGCGATTGCGGTGGCAATCCTCATTGCGCTTGTAATTCTTTTCTCCAAGCTTTGGGGACAGAGAGTTAAAGAGTACAGAGTATAACCAGTAATTGTAATTGGAGGGTCCTTGATGACAGAATCGAAGAGAATATTGGTATTGGGTTCCGGCAGCGTATCACGCCCTTGCGTGCAATATCTGCTGAAACAAGGGCACAGCGTCATCGTCGTCGATCAGTACGAGGCAAACGTAAAAAAGACGCTTTCGGGACATCCGAACGGAACGCCTGTGGTAGGAAATGCAGTGACCGATGCGGCAAAATATATTCAGCAGTATAGACCAGACGTTGTCGTATGTCTGCTCCCGACGGTATTTATGCTCCCGACGGCAAAAACTTGCATCGCTGAGGGCGTCTCCATGATTGGCGCTTCCTACGCAAAAGAAGAGATGCGCGCACTCGACGCAGAAGCGCGCGCCAAAGGGATACGGATTCTCTGCGAGATGGGGCTGGACCCCGGAATCGACCACATGTCCGCTGTGGTAAAAATCAAGGAGCTTCAAGCAAAAGGCGGCGTCATCGACAGTTTCGTCTCCGTATGCGGCGCTTTGCCGGATTTCGGCGCGAACAACAACCCGATCGGCTATAAACTCTCCTGGGCACCGGAAAGTCTTGTGGGCGCCAGCAAACGGAGCGCAAAAATCATGGTCGACGGCAAACTGATCGACATGCCCGACGGGGAAACTTACCAGAACCCCGCTTTCGTTGAAATACACAAACTGGGCTGGTTCGAAACTTACTGCAACGCAGATTCGACGCCATATCTTAAGGCCTACGGAATCGAAAGCGCAAAGACGATTCAGCGCGGAACACTGCGTTACCCCGGTTGGTGCGACATGGTAACGCAGATGCAGAAGCTGAAGCTCTTTGAGGAAGATAGCCGCGATTTTTCCGGCTACACGTACGCCTCTTTAATGAAAGAGCTCGCGGGCTGCAAAGACACGGCTACGTCCGCAAAGACTTGCGTCGCAAAATTTCTCGGCATCGAAGAATATGCGACATCCATGCTCAAATTGGAATGGCTCGGCTGTTTCGAAGAAGCGCCGGTCCAGCCGCAGAAGGGTACTGTCCGCGATGTTATCACCGCAATGTATGGCAGAAAACTGGTCTTCTCCCCCGGAGAAAAAGATCTGATCGCCATGCAGCATGAATACATCGTCAGCTACCCGAACTCCGGCAAACGACAGCGTATCACATCCACACTGGTCGATCGCGGCAACGTCGACGAAGAAAGCGCGATTGCACGGACGACTGGCGTTCCCATCGGAATCGGTGCGCACTTTGTCGCTTCCGGAATCGTGAAGGACTACGGCGTGCTAATCCCGACTACGGAGGATATTTACGTCCCCGCTTTGTTGGAACTCGCAAAAGAAGGGCTCCATTTCGTCGAACAGGAAACCGATATTTAAAAAACTCCGTTTGTTTTAGACAGGATCTTTGCTGCCGAACGTTGAAATACCGGCAGCAAAGATTTTTGTTTAACATACACTGCACTTTGCGGATTTTGGGTGATAATATAGGCAAGTGCAGAGATAAACGAAAAACATCGTTGAAATCCAGAGTGATCGGAGGGGTTATTTTGAGAGAAGCCGACGCGGAAGAAAGAGCTTATTCTGAAATATTGCGCGCGATCGCAACGCAGAAATATGCGCCGGGCGATCATCTGGCAGAAGCAAAAGTCGCAGATGACCTCAACATGAGCCGCACACCTGTAAGGAGCGCTCTGAAAAGAATGATCGCATGCGGTATGCTTGAATACGTAAAGAATGTCGGATGCCGCATCCCTGTGCTCACGCCTTATGATATGGAGAGCGTGTTTCAAATTAGAGTCATGCTTGAGGCAAAAGCAGCTGCTCTCGCCTCGATGCACGCAACAGGTATCGAGGTCGAGCGGCTTTCCAAACTCTTAGACCAAGAGAAAGAATGTTATAGAAAAGGCGACGTTGCGGAATATACAAAAATAAATGAACTTCTCCATCTTGGAATCGGCGCCCTTTCAAAAAATCAATATCTCGAACGCTATTTGGCCCAGGCGTTTTGGCGTTCGGAGCTTTATATCTTTTTCTTCGACCGCTTTTACTACAAAGGAGACATCCCGCATAGAAAAAACATGCGTGATCCCCTTGAATCCCGCAGTTGCCGGGAACATGACGCGCTGCTTAACGCGATTGCTGCGGGTGAACCGGAACAGGCCTCCAATGCAATGGCGGAGCATGTCAAATCGACATATATACACATGACGCGGCGCGAGTGGGTTTGATTTTTCGGACCAAGAACAAGAAAAAGGTTGACACTTTACATTGGTGATGGTATCTTTATCGCCAACGTCGCACGAACGAAGGAGGCACTGGGGCATGAAAATAACGCGTCTTACCGCAAACAGCAGCGTGGATCTTTCTGTTGCAGTGTACTCTTATTATTATCCTCACACGGATCCCCCTCGCGGGATCGGTGCTTGAGGCGCGTGCGCTCTTGACCGATTTTGCAAAGAGGATGGGATCCGGGATTTCCGGGTCCCATTTTTTTATTGGATAAAACAAGGATTTAAAAAATAGATTTGGAAGGGGAAAGAACAATGGTTCATCACGAAAGTTCAATGCAGAAAATTTTGGAACTGAAGGGGCATCTCGAAAGA
The DNA here is from genome assembly GCA_030266985.1 of Synergistaceae bacterium OttesenSCG-928-D05. Taxonomy (GTDB): domain Bacteria; phylum Synergistota; class Synergistia; order Synergistales; family Synergistaceae; genus JAJDJB01. The sequence continues at coordinate 25,638 of JAJDJB010000018.1, read as the reverse complement.
CTCTGGGAGCGCAACCATCCGTACGCGGACATGATGAAGGACGCCGGCGTAAAGCCGTCCGACATCAAAACCCCGAAGGACATGAAGCTGCTGCCTTTCACGACAAAGCAACACCTGCAGGCGCACTATCCGCTCGGCTGGCTTGCCTGCGACAAGGACGACCTCGTTCGTTTCCACGCAACATCAGGCACGACCGGAAACCCAACCGTCGTTGCCTACACGGCGAATGATATTTTCTGGTGGAGAAAGGGCATGCAAACAGCGTTTAAACGTGCGACTCTCACAAAAGGCGACGTACTGCAGATTTCAACGGGATATGGACTTTTTACCGGCAGCCAGGGCTTCCATGACGCGGCGGAAGAAATGGGCGTCGCGGTCATTCCGGCAAGCGGCGGCTTTACAGAACGCCAGTTCAAACTGATGCGCGACCTCGGCACAACCGTTTTTACCTGTACGCCGTCGTACGCGGTCAAGCTCTGCGAAATCTGGGACGGTTTTTCAAAGGAAGAACGTGCGAAATATAAATTGCGTCTCGGCATCTTCGGCGCGGAAGCGTGGTCGGAGTCCCTGCGCGAGAAAATAGAATCGACTTTCGGCATCCCTGCAATCGACAGCTACGGCCTGAGTGAAGCAATGGGGCCCGGCGTCGGTATGGAATGCCTCGAGAAAAACGGCATCCACCTTTGGGACGAAGGCTTTATCTTTGAAGTCATCGACCCCGAAACGCTTGAGCCGGTAGAACCCGGCGAACAGGGAGAACTTGTGATCACGTCGCTCAAAAAAGAGGCGTTCCCCGTCGTACGCTACCGGACGCGCGACCTGACAAGCGTCATCCCCGGCATGTGCAAGTGCGGCGATGCAGGCACGCGCATCACGCGGCTGCGCGGGCGTTCGGACGATATGATTATCTTCCACGGCGTCAACGTCTTCCCAACGCTGATCGAGCGTTCAATCTGCAAAGTACCGGGCATCACGCCGAACTACCAAATCAAGGTCTGGGAGGTGGACGGATTCCAGCAGATAAGCGTGACGGCAGAACGCGCGCCCGAAGTTGCGGAAACGGAAATAAAGGATCTGGAAGAAAAAGGGAAAAAAGCGATCCACGGCGCGCTTGGAATCCACGTACCGTTCCACATCGCAAATCCGGGAGATCTGCCGCGTTTCGAAGGCAAGGGAAAACATATCGTCCGAGAATAACATCGTATCATTTTTTGACGGAAAAAGAAGACGGCGTTTTTTCATGCCGTCTTCTTTTTTTGTTTGTTCTGAGATGTTGCTCGTCGACTGTGTTATGCGACGACGGGAGGCGCGCTTTCCTTTTTTGCGAGATGTTTCTGAATCATCAGAAGCGCAATGAGGATCACGATTCCGACGATGTCGGAATAAAATTCGCTGCTGATCAGGCACAACGCGCCGACAGACGCCACGATGCGAAGCAGTATATTCATCTTCGTGAAAAGATACCCTTCCACGGCGGCGCCGATCATGAGAACGCCGAGACACGCCCCGATCGACACGCGAATACCTTCAAGAAGGCTCGTATCGATCAAAAGCAACTGAGGCGAGTAGATGAACATGTACGGCACGATGAATCCCGCAATGGCCAGCTTAACGGAAGCAAAACCGGTTTTCATCGGGTCGCCGCCGGAAAGTCCGGCCGCCGCGAAAGCCGCGAGCGCAACGGGAGGCGTAAGGTTTGCGAACATCGCGAAGTAGAACGCGAACATATGTGCCGCGATTGCCGGGATGCCGAGTTTCGCGAGAGCTGGAGCCGCAATCGTTGCGGTGATGATATACGCCGGAATCGACGGAAGCCCCATGCCGAGGATCATACAGGTAATCATCGTGAAAATCAGCGTAAACATCAGGCTCTGACGGCCAAGCGCAATGATCGTATTTGCCATCGTGAGCCCAAAACCGGTCTTCGAAGAGACGCCGACTATGATACCGACACAGGCACACGCGATCGCGACCGAAACGGTCTGCTTCGAACCGTCGGCAAATGCGTCCATAATATCTTTGACTGTCATGCGCGTATCTTTCTTGAGACACGCGACCGCAACCGTAACGACAATGGTCCAGACGGCGGAATAAATAACCGTCGTGCCGGAGAAAAAGAGCATGTAAAGCAGGAACACGATTGGAAGGAGCAAATGTCCTCTTGCGCGCATAACCGCGCCAACTTTGGGAAGCTGGCTCTTTGGAAGCCCGAGCAGGCCGTTTTTCGACGCGCGCATCTGTACCTGAATCAGAATACCGAGATAGTAAAGCAGAGCAGGAATCGCTGCGTGCACGATGATTACAGAATATCGGACGCCCAGGTTTTCAGCCATGATGAAAGCCGCCGCGCCCATGATCGGAGGCAAAAGCTGCCCGCCGACGGAGGCGGAGGCTTCGACCGCGCCTGCAAATTCTTTAGAATAGCCAGTCTTTTTCATAAGCGGGATCGTAAATGCGCCCGTCGTAACCACGTTCGCGATTGCGGAGCCGTTGATCGAGCCAAGAAACCCCGAGGCGATAACCGCGACTTTTGCCGGGCCGCCCTTCGTGTGCCCCGCAAGCGCAACCGCAAGGTCGTTAAAGAAACCGCCCATACCGGATTTCCCCATGACGGCTCCGAAAAGCACAAACAGGAAGATATAACTTGCCGAAACACTGATTGACGTTCCGTAAATTCCTTCCGTATTGGCAAAAAGGTGATTCGAAAGCTGCAGCCACGTATATCCCCTATGTCCGAAAAGTCCCGGTAGATTTCTTCCATACAAACCGTAGACCAGGAATATTGTGCTTAGCATGGGCAATGCCCACCCCGTAATTCGCCTTGCGGATTCGAGGACAAGGAGGATAAGTATCGTGGCGACGATCAGGTCGTTCGTATTTGGTCTGCCCGCGCGCTCAATAACGCCCAGATAATCGAACCATACGTAGAAGGGGATGACCCAGGATAGAATAATCAGTAGCCAGTCGACGACAGAAACCTTCGCTCTGCTGCTTCTTTTACCGAAAGGATACATGACGAAGCCAAGGCTCAGCATCATCGCAACGTGCAGAGACCTGTGCTTCAAAACGACCGGCGTACCTACAAACGCCGTAACAAAGTGATAGAGCGCAACTGCAATACACGCAAAATAGAAAAATCTTGCGAGCGTGGAGTTGGCCAACGTTCTGACCACCGTTTCTTTATCCAGTTTTTCCATGAGCTCCACCTGCTCGGCGGTAAGTTCGCCGTCAGCAGGTATAATAATTTTTTCTTCAACAACATTTTCTTCAAATTTCTTGTTGTCTTCCACGTTTCTCACTCCGTTCTATGACCAGACGCAGTCTGGTGTGCTGTGGCAGATCGCTGCCTTTTGTCACGTAAGAATCATTGATCAAAATTTCCCGCGTCGCGGTATGAGAATTAAGCCAAACCAGTTCCGGAAAATCCTGTTCTATTTTTTCCATATGTATCAAGCCGTCTTTTACATAACAAACTTCGCCTTTATTCTCCGGTATCCCCGCCCCAAAGGCTGGAAAAGTGATCGCGTCCAAAATTAGATGAAGGTCTTCATCAATGTAATAATGCTCGTTCCACGGAATCTTCTCAAGAGAGTGTATCCATCCGAAAAACAACTTGTCGCCGATTGCAACCGGAACCTCTACGTAAAGGTCGCCGCTCTTCCAGTCGTAAATACGCAGGACCGGATGGCCCTCGTCCCTCGCGCGATGCGCTTCCGGGCCCGAGAGAGCCGCAACGAGAATCACGGCCAGGAGGAACAATATTACAGGGAAAGCACGCCATCCGCGCTTTCCCTGTTCTGAAGTCTGTTTAAAGAACAAGGGACCTCGCAGAGGGCGTTATTTCAAAATGCCCTTGTCCTTATAATATTTCTCTGCTCCGGGGTGGAACGGAACCGACGTCCCAACGATGCCGCGAAGCGCCGTCTCCGGTTTGATATTTACTTTTGCCGTCGCATGCGCAGCCTGAATCGCTTCGAGTCCCTTCGGCGAGTAGATATTCTCCAGCAGGTCGTAAACAACTTCGTCCGGGAGGCTCTTCTCGACGAGCATGATGTTCATAACGGCTGCAGTGGTCGTGTCGCTGTCTGTGCCATAAGTCGCTTTCGGAATCGTCGCTTCTATATAGAAGGGATATTTTTCGAGCAGCGCTTTCAGCGGAGCGCCCTGCACCGGAACAAACGCAATCTTTTTCTGTGTGCCAAGCTCCATGATCGTCGCATTGCCAAGACCGGAAGTTACGAACGCAACGTCGCAAAGGCCGTTCTTCATCTGCTCGATCGCTTCGCCATAGTTGAGATAGTCGACGCGGCAATCTTTGTAAGTCATGCCGTGCGCTTCAAACATCATGCGCGCATTGAGTTCAACACCCGAGTTCGGTGCGCCGACGCCGACGCGCTTGCCCTTCATGTCTTCAAAAGTCTTGATTCCGGAATCCGCCGTCGTGACGATCTGGCAGAAATTCGGCCAGAGCCCCATCATTGCGCGCAGCTCTTTTGCAGGGGGCTTGCCATCATATGCGCCGAATGCTTCTACCGCCTGGATCACGGAGTCCGCCATTGCGATCGCCATCTCACCCTGGCCGGTCTCCAGCGCGTTGATATTCTCTGCGGTCGCGCCGGTTGCGGTCGCGGAAGTCTTATAGCCGAGCGTTCCGATGAACGTCGAGAACGCGCCGCCGATCGGGAAATAGATACCGCTGGACGGGCCGGTCAAAACCGTGATGAAATACTTCGACCGGTCTACTTTGGGCGCCGCCGCCATACCGACGGAAGCGAACGCCACCGATAGGACAAGGACAAAAATGCTCAGGATAACCAACGTTCTTTTCATTACTACATCCTCCTTACAAGGGATTTTTTTGAGCCTGCTCCTCTGCCAATAACGAATAATCTCGAAAGGCCCTCAGCAGTAGATCGCTTTGCTTAAGCGCACTGCTTGTACGATAAATTATAGAGAATAAGTATAACTTTCTAAATACTCATTGCGTAAGATGCATTATGAGGGGTGTAAGTTACATAAACCGGGAACGGAATGGCACAGCGGGGTGGTTTGATTTCGGCCTTATGAAATCGCGAGCGTCGACTTAAACTGCTTCATATAGTTGCGGCCGACCGGAATTTCTTCCGTACAGTTCTTGAGCTTGATCTTAAACGTGTAGTTGAACCATGGCACGATCTCATCGATATAGTCCGTGTTCACGATAAAACTCTTGTGCGTGCGCAGGAACTTCGCCGCTGGGAGCTGGTCTTCGAGCTCCTTCAGCGTGTAATTCAAACTGTAAGTATCCTCTTCCGTAACCGCCGCGGTCCTGTGCTCCTGGCTCTGAAAATAACAAATATCCGAAACCTCCACCAGTTTCCACGTCTGTTTTTTCCGCATGATCAGCTTGTCCTGCGCTTTCGCGTAAGGGGGCTTAGCCGAAGACGCCGCTTCGTCCCGCGCGGTGGTGTTGTCCGGCGCTTCCGATTTGAGCAATTTTCGCACCGTTTTTGCTAGCCGTTCTTCGCTGAATGGTTTCAGCACATAGTCGACTGCATCAAGTTCGAACCCTTCCACTGCGTGCGCATCGTACGCCGTCACAAATACGATCCGCGTTTTCGGCTCCAGTTCGCGGATTTTTTTTGCCAAGACAAGGCCGCTCACATCGCCCAGTTTTATATCGAGAAACGCGACATCCGGTTTCAACGCCTGAATGCTGCATATTGCGTCGAACGAATTATCCGTATCGCCGACAATCTCAAGCTCGTCATACTTACCAAGCATGAATTTAATCTCGTCGCGCACATATTCTTCATCTTCTACGACAAAAACCCGCAGTGTCATCTTCTTCGCCTCCTACCGAGAAACGATCGGGATCACCAGAGTGACCTTCGTGCCCACATCCGGCTGCGTGTCAATGCGCCAGAGCAAGTCGTCGCCAAAACAGTTCACAAGGCGCTCTTTCACATTACTGAGTCCGATCCGATTCGAATCTTTCGACGGCGGTTTCGTCAGGTCAAACCCCACGCCGTTGTCTTCCACTTCGATCTTCACAGCTTCCAGAGAAGGCTCGCGCTTCGCGCGCACGGTAATGACGCCGCCATCGCGTTTCGGCAGCAGCCCGTGCTTCACGCAATTTTCAACAAGCGGCTGCAGGCTGAGCGGCGGGATATAACACTCCGACACCTCGTCCACATCGAACGTGATATCGATTTTGGACGCATAGCGCGCACGGATAATTTCCAGATATGCTTCGATGTGGGAAAGCTCTTCTTCCAGCGTGACCATCTGCGAGTTGACGCGTAGATTTTTACGGTAGAACTCGGCCAAATGGTCGATGATGCTGCGCGCCTTCATCGGGTCCGTACGACAAAGCGAACTGATCACCGTCAGAGAGTTGAACAGGAAATGCGGGTTGATCTGCGTTTGCAGCACCTTGATCTCCGCTTCCTTCAGCAGTGAAGAGCGATACTCGAGATTCCCCATCGCAAGCTGTGTCGAAAACAATTTTCCGAGCCCCCCCGCAAGGTAAATATCGTACGTGTTCAGCTCTTCTTTTTTCCCGAGCATCAAAAACCCCGCCACCTGCGACTCATCGTAGATCGGGGCCGCCAGAAAATTAATCTCGCCGATCGCAAACTCAAAATACGGGTCGTTCACATCTAGGTTGTTCCGCAGTTCGGCAATTGAAAAGTCAAAATCAGCGTTTTTCTCCGCGGAGAGGTTCGAAATTATCGGTGCGCTTGTGTTCGTAATAAAGATATGGGTGAAATCCGTGTTTTCTTCGATCGTCCGCACTACATTCTGCAAGTTTTCGCCGATCAGCCCCTGCTTGAGGCAGGTCGAAATCTTTTCCGTCAGCGCAAGCACGACGTCGGACTGCTGAATCTTTAGCAAATCACTTTCCCGCACGACGGTCTCAATATATTTCACGAACAAAATAACGCCGAGCGTATTGATAACAAGCATCGGCACCGTCATATTCTTCACCAGCAGGACGGCAAACTCCTGCGGCCGGATGAAAAGCAGCAGCATAAGCTTTCGAAAAAGCTCGCACAGGATAACGACGATTGCCGCGGGAAACCAGCGCGACCGGAACTTATAAAGATACCGGGAAAAATAACCCGCAAACGCGCCCTCGATGATCATTGAAATTCCACAGACGACCGCCGTTGCGGAACCCGCTTTGACGAGGAAAATTCTATGACCCGCCGCGATCAGGCCGCTTAAAACGCCCACCAACGGACCACCGAGCAGGCCGCCAACCGCCACGCCGATTACGCGCGTGTTGATCAGCGAATTATAAAATTCCACGCCGATCGATGAACCAACACAGCCCAGAGCACCAAACAGCAGCGCCATGACCAGTTTATCGTCCATCCGCGTTGGAGGGTTGGTTAAGTGGTTCTTGATGATGTCGAGCTTCGAGAATATAAACGCAATAAAAAAGAGCACGCAGAAACTTTTAAAAAATTCCCAAACGATACCGGCTGTCATCGCAGAACCTCCCCTTCCCTCGCAAATTAAAGCCGCACTCTTAACTATAATAAGACAATCTTCCGTCTAGTTATTATACTCCGTATAGTATACGCGAGACAATCGATTGGACTGTTAAAGCTTTGTAAAGGCTCCTGCTCTCTTGACGAACTCCGAAAATAATGTAAAATGCTTCCTGCATGTTCTCGTATAAACGCTTCGCCGGCGTAGCTCAGTTGGTAGAGCAACTGACTTGTAATCAGTAGGTCGGGGGTTCGACTCCTCTCGCCGGCTCCAGAATAAAATAGTGCGCCGTTTTCGCGATGAAAACGGCGCACTATTTATATTCCGTGAAGAAAAGTAGTTTCCTAATGTTTTATTTCCTGAATACCGGCACGGGCAACTTAGAAAGAGATGCGCCACCCTGCTTCAGCGCGGCAATCATTTCTTTTAAAATTTCAACACAATCCCCGACAACGGCGTAATGCGCAACGCCGAAAATTGGCGCCTCCGGGTCGCTGTTGACCGCAATGATTTTTTCTGCGCGGGCGATGCCTGCCAAGTGCTGAATCGCGCCCGACACGCCGAACGTGATTAGAAGTTTTGGAGCGACAGAGCATCCCGTTTGGCCAACCTGGTGTCTGTATTCGCACCAGCCCATGTCCACAAGCGGGCGAGAACAGCCTAGCTCGGCCCCAATCAGATCCGCAAATTCTTTTACAAGCGCAAGGTTTTTCTGGTTTCCAATCCCGCGCCCTGCGTCGACGATAATTTGTGCATCTGCGATGGACATCGTTTTATCTGTTTTTATTTTTTCGAGCAGCTCGATTGCGGGCACTGTTCGCGCGAAAAATGTTTCTTCAACAAGTTCACCGCATCTGGAGAAATCAGGTTCCGGAGCCGCCATGATTCCGGGGCGAACCGTCGCCATCTGCGGCCGGTGGGCAGGACAGACGATTGTAGCCATTAGATTGCCGCCGAAAGCCGGGCGTGTCTGGCGCAGCAATTTTGTTTCCGGATCAATTTCAAGCACCGTGCAATCGGCCGTCAAACCTGTTTTTACACGCGCCGCCACACGCGGTGCAAGTGACCGCCCAAATTTCGTAGCGCCGAACAGCACTGCCTCAGGCTTATATTTTTCAATCAAACTGCTTACGTAATCGGCATAGGCTTCGTCATTATTTTCGGCAAGGCGCTCGTCAGGGCAAAAAATTACTTTGTCTGCCCCGGCCGCGATAAGGACTTTTGCGTTTTCCTGTCCGTTTTTACCGGAAAGAACTGCGACAAGCGCACAGCGCCGCGCATCGGCAAGTCTACGTCCCTCGCCCGTCAGTTCAAGTGAAACGGAAGCGAGCGTACCTGCGGATTGTTCCGCAAAGACCCAGACATCTTTATAAAGGAAGGCTTCCGTTTCTGCCGCTTCTTTTTTTTCAATTAAAATTGCGTTGAAGGGGCAAACATCCACACAGACACCGCACATGACGCAAACGTCACTGACTGCCGCGGATCCATTTTTTACGGAAAGCGCGTTTACCGCACAACTTTTCAGACATAATCCGCATCCTGTGCATTTTTCCCGGTCGATTACTAGGCCCGCCATGTTAATTGCCTCCTTCCGCAGTTTTTGTCTCTGCCGCGATCAATCCAAGCATTTTCACTGCCTGTGTTTTGCAGTCTCCGTCAATTTGGACGCATTCGCCCGCGCGCTCCGGCGTAAAGGTGTGGACGACCTGTGTCGGTGAACCATCTAGTCCCGTACGCGCTATATCTGCAGACAGAGCTTCCGCGCCAAGAACTTCAAAAGGCGCCGCCTGGCTGTAACGAATCCCAGCGATCGACGGCATACGCGGCATATTGATGTCCTTAACGACACACAAAAGCGCCGGTAACGTTACTTTTAAAATTTCATATCCCTCATCAGTGGCACGCCGTACTTTTATTTCTTTTTCGCCTAGCTCCAAAATCTCCGTAACGTCCGTAACATGCGGAATCCCTAGGGTTTCGGCAAGCTCGGGACCAATCTGCGCCGTATCGCCGTCGACAGCCATCTTTCCGCAGAAAATCAAATCGAATGCGCCCAGACGCCGAATACCAAGCGAAAGTGTGTAGGAAGTCGCCAGTGTGTCGGCGCCCGCGAACGCGCGATCGCTCAGAAGCAACGCGCGATCCGCGCCTCGAGCCACCGCATCCCGCAGCAAGCGCTCCGTTGCGGGAATTCCCATGCTGAGCACGCTGACGCTGCCGTTCGTTTTTTCCTTGACGCGCACCGCCTCTTCAATCGCGTAGGCATCGAAGGGATTCACGACAGACTGTCTGGCGTCGCGTATGATCGTCTTTGTGACCGGATCCAGTTTTACTTTGGTCGTCGACGGAACCTGCTTGATACAAACGACGCACCTCATAGCTGCACCTCTTCCTGCACATCCGCAGGAAACATATTGCCGCGCCCGAAAATAAAACCGGGGTCAAATGCATATTTCATCTTTGCCATTTCGATAATATGCTCGCGCCCATACATGACTTCAAGGAAGGGAGCTTTGATCTTTCCGACGCCGTGTTCCGCAGAGACGGCACCGCCCATATCCGTAATGACGCGCGCCCACTTTGCGTAAAGTTCTTTTCCTTTTTTAAAGTCCGCGCCGTCACGCGGCAGGATGTTGACATGCAGGTGGTTGTCGCCAATATGCCCCCATATCGCACTTTCGAGACCATATTCTTCAAGCCCTGCGCGATACAACGCAACAACATCTTCGAGATATTCGTCCGGCACAGACATGTCCGCGCCAAGTTTTGTGATGGCAGGATCAATCTGCCTGCGCTTATCGATCATCATATTTGTGCTTTCAGGCACTGCGTGGCGGAAAAATTGCAGCTGTTCAAGATCGCGCGCATTGCGCGCGACCCATGTTTTGTTTTCATCCCCGCCGCTTTCTGCGATACACACGCCAATTTCGTACAATTTTTCTAAGGCGCTTTCTTCACCATGACAGTGCAGCTCCGTATAGACGCAGCATGCCGCCCATGATTCAACATCGGGCAATTGCGCAAAGGCAGCGTTCGTTTTTTTCTGATCGCGCAAAATATTAATTGCGCCGACGTCGAAATATTCGATCGCGGCTACGTTCGAAACTTTTTCGCGCATTTTTTGTACAAAATGGATTGCTTTTTTTTCAGAGTCGAAAAAAGTACTGACTCCCCAAATTGCCGCCGGGAGCGGCAAAAGTTCAAGCTCGATTTCCGTCATGATTCCAAGCGTCCCGTCGGAACCGATGATCAAATCAATTGCGTCCATGTCGTCCGCTACATAATATCCGGACGCGTTTTTCGTCGCTGGCATTTGATAGGAAGGAAGCGGAACAATAAGCGTGCCGCCGTTTTCTTTTGGCAGCTCAAGCGTGCGTCCTTTCGCGAAAACGCATCCGCGCCGCAGCGCGATTATGCCGCCGTCAGACAGCATCAAGCGCACGCCGGAAATATGCCCGCGCGCCGATTTATAAAGATAGCTGCGCGCGCCCGAAGCATTGCACGCGACAATTCCGCCGATACAGGCCGACGTTTCTGTCGGGTCAGTGGGAAAAAACTGCTCCGATGCGGCCTCAAATTCCGCAAGCGCAGCGAGCGATTCGCTGCTCCAGCCTTTTGTATCGAAGCGTTTTTCCTCGATGTCCTTTTTGAGCTGCGACAAAATCACACCGGGCTGCACGCGCACATAAAATAGGCCGTTTTCACCCTTGCGCAGGCCAAGCACACGATTCATCCGCACAATGTTCATCGCGTGCCCGCCAAACGGCACCGCACCCGCGGCCAGGCCAGTCCGCGCGGCTTGTACGGTAATGCTGGTTTTCGACGGCGCGAGCGCTCCCAGAATTTCGCGCACGTCTTCTTCCGTTTTCGGAAATGAGATCGTCTCCGCATAACCGGTCGTACGGGATTCATCCCGCATATATTCCGCATAATCGTCCGAATATTTTCTGATTAGTTGACTCAAGGCTCGTCTCCTCCCAAAGTTCTCCGACACAGCATAACAGCGAATCACGCAAAATACTTTTTAAAAATTCGCTAAAAGTTTTTAAATTTTATCCTTTTTGCTACAATCATAATATGGAAACGCAATCAGATAAACCGGAGGAGCAGCGCTTGCAAAATTTATTCACGCTTTGTCTCAATCGAAACACAGAATGGCAGATGGAGCACTATCATTTCCACAATATGTGCGAAGTGCTTTTTGTCGTAGAAGGCGGCTGCGAATGTCTCATCGGCACGGAGCTTTATCGTTTGCGACGCGGCACCGTCCTGCCGCTGGATCCGACAACACTGCATAAGACAAACAGATCCGGCGACGGAGAATATGCGCGCTATGTGCTGCATTTTTCCCCAGAGGATGTCGCTGCCTTCTCCACACCGAAAACGGACTTGCTGCGATGCTTTCAGGGAAAGGACCGCTATATTCAGCTTGAAGAAGATGCCGTTGCTGAAATGATCAAAACGTTTGAACGCTGCCTATGTCCATATTCCGGTTTTGGCGCAGATGTTCGCGGCAGAAACGCTTTTTTTGAATTGCTGATTGAGCTCGGGGAACTATCAAAGATCGGAAGAAGTCCAAATCGTGTGGATAGTAAAAATTTTACGCGCATTCAGCCAATCCTCACCTATATCAATGAAAATATGACGGAACAGCTTTCGCTCGAAACGATTGCAAAAAAATTTCATTTCAACAAGCAGTATTTCTGCCGTATTTTTAAAAAAACGATCGGGATCAGTCTGGGAGAATATATTACTTCCGTGCGAATACAGAACTCCTGCCTTCTGCTGCGGCGCGGCTGTTCTGTCCAGGTGAGCGGAGAGGAATCCGGTTTCATAAATAATGCGGCGTTCATCACAACGTTTAAAAAAATCGTCGGGCAGACGCCGGGAAAGTACAAACAAGCTTTCAAAGACGCACGCCTTATAGATGAAGAAATAAATACGTCGAACCAATCGAGAAAATCAGCTTTATAATAGAAACGCAGGGGCAGGTGAGAAAAAATGTGGCGGTTCTTTTTTCAGTACGGGCTAATCGTTTATTGCATCGCAAATGTATGGATCGTTTGGTGGTTCTGGCGCGCGCTGCGCGGGAAAAATTTTCTGCGCATATTTTTTTGCATCGCACTCATTGCGATCATGTGCGGCTTTCCGCTTTTTTTCAGACACCCGGGCATTTCGATGCCAGAACTTGTCATGCTTCGAATTGGTTCCGTTTGGATAGGAACGTTTCTCTATCTTTTCCCTATCATCCTGCTGGCAGATTTACTCTCTCTAATCCGCACAATTTCACATCGGGTCAAGCATCCCTACACAAAACGCTCACACTCTTACTGCGCGTTTCGATGCGTTTTTCTCCTTGCGCTGATAATTGCCGCCTGCGGCTTTCTAAACGCTTCCTTTCCCCGCATCAATGAAATTACCATAACGGCAGAAGTCGAAAATACGGAGCATTTACATCTGCCGGACAACACTCTCACGATTGCGGCCATTTCCGACGTGCATCTCGGCAGGCTTGTCGACGCAGATTTTTTGTCCGATTCACTGGAACGGATTGTAAGATATAAACCGGACGTGCTATTCGTTCTGGGGGATTTGATCGACGACCGGCTCCTGCTGGACCGCGAAAAAATCGCGGGCGCTTTTGCGCAGATACAGCCGCGTTTCGGGATATGGGGAATCTTGGGCAATCATGAATATATTTCGGGCGAGGCCGACGGAGCTATCGAGCTGATGCGCAACGCCGGCATACAGCTTTTGCGCGACGAAACGTCGATACTAGGCGATTCTGTGCTTGTGATCGGACGAGACGATTATTCAAAATCGCGCTTTACAGGAGAAGCACGCGCGACGCTGCGAAGCATCATCGAAAAAGTACCTGAAGCGCAAAAGAGTCTTCCGGTTATCGTACTCGACCATCAACCGCGGAATCTGCGCGACGCGGAGGAAATCGGCGCCGTACTTCAGCTTTCAGGCCATACGCACAACGGGCAATTATGGCCGTTTAATTATGTTGTAGAACGCGTTTACGAAAACGCCCGCGGATTTTCAAAACGCGGCGATACAAATTATTTTGTGACGATCGGAGCAGGGACTTGGGGACCGCGGGTTCGTAACAACGCACGCCCGGAAGTCGTCCTGATCCGTTTGAAATTCGAAGAAAAAAACGCCGACTAACGAAGTAATTCTTCCAGATAAGCTGCGTCCACCGGAGAGTAAACGTTTTTCAGATATTCTTGCGCCTCACGCGCATATTCTTTGCTTGATTTTTCGACAGCGCCGCGAAGCGCCTCCGTAAGAAGGGTGTCGCGTTCCATTCGACGGGCGAGCTGAGCGCGCACTCTACTGATTACGCCTTTTTCATAAAAACTGTCCAGTTTGTCCGCGTTTTTCTGCGCGAGCAGTAAATTTTCATATGCCTCGCCGTACTCTTTGCGATCCGCAGCAAGGAGGGCGGCATAAGCGCGCGCCAAACCGCGGCCCCAAAGCTGCGTTACTTTGTCGTAACGGGAAAAGGCGTTTTGCAGATGGCGTTCTGCGGTTTCATAATCGCCGCTGTCGTAAGCGTTCATCCCCGCATAGCTGTAAAAAGTCGCACCGCCGCCAACCCAGTGGAAGTTGTTCAGCGTATCGATTGCTTTTTTATAAAACGCATCCGCTTCACCGGACGCCCTTTGATGTCGTTTCGATTCGCCGAGCCACGCATAAGTTGCCGCAAGGTTATACAGGTACTTGTTCCGGTCACGGCAATTTTTAAAAATTTCCGCCGCGGTCAGAAGGTCCACCTCGCCCTCAGGCAGCATACCGGACATAATTTCTCCCATTCCGCGCATTCTCGTCCAGACAGCCGTTTTTTCCGCATCGCCGAGCATCGGAAGCAGCGCAAACGTTTCGTGGATCACGGCGAGCATGTCCGAGGGATTCCCCATATTGATGTGGATGTAAAGCAGCTGTTTGTTGGCCTTGACCAGATAATCCGCCTGCCGCGCATTTTCCGCCTGGCCGTTGATGCGTTTAAGTTGTTCAATATATTTAACGCCGCGCACATAATCGCAATTTAAGATATGGTAACGCCCAATCAAATGATAGCTCTCAGAAATCGTGTCAAACGTCTCTTCGTCCCACGTCGTAAAATCCTCGTTTAGTTCCTGCATAAGGCTTTCCAGGAGACCGGAGACTTCCTCGATCCTATCGTGCATCGCGTTATAGGCATTTCCGGCCAGGAGCGCCCTGCCCCTAGCGTCGTCGATGATTCCCTTGCTTACGACTGGGAAATATTCATGCGCAACGCCAAGATAGCCGTGCATATAGCGTACGGTATATTTCAGATATTTAAGCCTTTCGCCCGCACGTTCGAAATGATAGATCAGTTTCGTGCAAAGCATGAAATCATCCCTGCTGTTGTCAAACTGCAATTCGAAACAGCGCGCTGCTTTGGCGTGCAAAATCCGTTTCTTGGCCTGCGACATGTTTTTGTAGATATACTCGGGAATTTTCTGGTGCGTAAAACGATAGACGATCTCGCCGGATTCGACATCTTCGCGAATAAAATGCCTCGTCAAAAGCTGTTCCAGCGCATCGGCAAGCTCCATTTCGCCCTTCTTCGACAGGTCCAGAAGAACGTCAAAAGAAACGCCCTCGAAGAAAAGAGACATCAGCTCCAGCAGACTCTGACACTCCTGCGTCAGGTAACTGATGCGATTTTTTATGACGTCCCGGATGTTCGGCGTAATGTCATCCAGCGAACCTTTATCCTTGATATTATTCACCATTTCCACGATAAAAAACGGATTTCCCTCTGTCTCGCAATAAAACTGCAGCCCGAAATCGCGCGTGAAAGCGTGCTCCGGCAGCAACAGGCGCGTCATCGACAGCGTATCGTCGTAGCTGAAACGTCCGAGCGGCAACGAGTCCAGCAACCCCGTGAGTTTCATATTTTCCAGAAAGCGCTCGGTGTAATCCCCGCTGACTGCCTCCTCTTTGAAGGTCATCACAAAAAGGACCGTGGTATTCGCGCCAAGTGTCATTATGTGGCGAATCAGAGAAAGTGACGATTCATCGGCCCATTGCACGTCGTCGAAAAAGAGGATCATCTTTCGTTTCGCACCCATCTGCACAAGCATCTCGGCGATCGACTGTTCGAGATTCTGATAATTCACAACGCCGACATCGTCCTTTTGCTTATGCTTCGGCCTTCCGCTCCTCATAAACGGCAGCACCGTCGAAATCGCGTCCGTAATCCACGCGTGCTCACCGCTCCTGTCCTCTTCGATAAGACGCTTTAAAATCTTCTGCCACGGTTTCAACGTATATTTTTCTTCACCGCGATAACAGACCGACTCCAAAATCAATATATCTTCCCGATCGGAAAAACTGGAAAGCACGTTTTCCGCGAGGAAGGTTTTACCTACGCCGCCCTCACCTGTTAGGACGACACTCTGCGCCCGTTCACCTAAAAGAAACGTCTCAACCTGCCCCGCAATCTGCGCGCTTTCACGCTTACGCCCGAAGAAAAACGCGGAGGGCTTCGACTCGGCCTTCGTATCCGTCTTTTTTTCGATCCATTCGGAAAAATCCCGTTTCTGCTCCGCTTTTACGACCTCGATAAGTTCGCGCGTGCGGGGACTTGGAACTTCGAAAAGTTCTTCCATGTATAGTTTTTCAAGTTTTTCATACAGCGTGACGGCTTTCAGATACTCGTGATTTTTATGATAAAGCCGGATCAGACCAAAATAACCGCTTTCGTCAAATTCGTCACTTTCGATCAGGGCTTTACACAATGTTTCACAGCGCGCATAGTCTCCCTTGGCAAAAGCATCATCGATCCCGGCTCGCAAACGATTTTGATAAAGTTCCGCATACCGTTGTCTTTCTGCTTCGACCCATTCATTGTATAAATTGTTATCCTTCAGGTAAAAATCTTCAAGAAGCGCGCCTTGATAAAAATCGACGCCATCGCTGCCCGTGGAAAACGTCGCGACGTCCACTTCCATAGAATATTTGGGGTTGATTTGAATTGTGTTCTTCACCGGCTCGATCAAAAAATCTTTG
Source organism: Synergistaceae bacterium OttesenSCG-928-D05 (assembly GCA_030266985.1). Taxonomy (GTDB): domain Bacteria; phylum Synergistota; class Synergistia; order Synergistales; family Synergistaceae; genus JAJDJB01. The sequence goes on along the minus strand of JAJDJB010000018.1, from coordinate 9,111 downwards.
CCGAAAAGTTTGCGCAAAACATAGATCGCATTACGCATGCTGGACATAACTTTTTCGGACTGGTCTTTGCTCTCCCAGATAATGTCCGCCAACACAAATTTCGTCGCTTCCCCCTTAATCAGCAGATAATACAGAAGCGCCTCGGCCTGTTTAAAAGGAAGCTTTGCACGCTCGCCGTCAATATAGACTTCCGGCCTGCCCAAGAGCTTTATCTTGACTTTTTCGCGCAAAAAACTCTCTCCTTTCCGAATATGGCCGATTCGCACCAGTATCCATTATAGTTTTTCTTCCGTAAATTTAAAAGAGAGCCCCTTTTTGTTTTTATAATGCGGCTGCTTTTCCATCAGGGACGAAACTTTCAAAACAGCGAATCACAAAAGGGATCATGCTAAGAAAATAGCATGATCCCTTTGTTCTCTGCTTACCTCAGATATTGGAAGTTAATGATGCGCCGGGGCTGCGCTTTTAGAAGGTAATCCGCCAGCCGCCGCGTATGGCCCAGTCTTCTGTGAACAAGCCGCCTGAGGAACGCTCAAGGGAGAAGTACAGGGAATTACGCTGGTTCAATTGATGTGTTAGTCCTATACCGTACACCCACCAGCTGTCGTCGAAACTCTGACTCGCTATGTGTGTACCGCTTGCGTAGCGAATGTCCATGTCTCCGTCGAATTCTTTCACGTAAGACACTTTCGCGTAGAAGTTCGTTTTGTCTGTCTCATAGCCAAGTAGGAATCCAAGTCTGCCTAGCAATGAGTCGAAGTCTTCGATTCCAATTCTCAGTCCATTGCTTGCATTGAAGTACGCGCCGCCCTGGTGCTGGTAGCTGAACTGTGCCTGCGGTTCGATGTACCATCTCCCGCCTTTGTCGTTGGCTTTGAAGCGGAATCTTCTGCCTAGTTCTATCGATGCCCCGAAGCCGCCAAGGTCGACGTCATCTCCCGTGACCAATGCGCCTGCCGTGTCGTATACGCAGAAGTCGTTTGTGCTCCATACGTATTTGACAATTGCATCTACAAAGAATCCGTTGTCTGCAATATAGGTCGCATATGCGCCCAGGGTTTTGTTTTCGGCTGTTCCGCTTCCGTGTCCGTTGTCTTTGTAGTCAAGGTCGCCTTTTCCATAGCCGAGGAAGGCGCCCAGGTATGTCTCTCCGTTTTTGAACCAGCTCTTTTGGAGCTGTCTGTCATATCCGGCCTGTACTCCGCCGTAGTCCATGTCGAAGTCTTTTGTGAAGGAGCTGGAGTTGGATTTGAATTTCCCTCCGTATGCTCTGAACCACGCACCCTGGTTGTTCGGGTTGTCGCGGAGGTCGCCGAGACGCTGGATGAGTGTGTTGGTTTCTGCATAGTTGAGCAGGTAGTTCGCAACGAAGGTGTTGATCGCCGCGGATGCTGTGTTGCTGGAATCGGGGTTTGAGCCCGGGCCGGGGTCTGGGTTTTCAGGTTCGGTAGGCGTAATGGCTCCCGCGCCGTAGAGTTCCCAGTATTGTCCGTTGCCGCCGTTCGCTTCGTCGTATCTTCCTTTGCCGTCTTCGTTCGATCTCAGGTCATACTGGAACGCGCCAAGTTCGACTTTGTTCGCGAGTGTGAAGCTGCCGCCTTTGTCGGCTGTTTCGATTAAGGTCACGCGTTCGTTGCCTGTCGTTTCTTGTGAGCCGTCGTTGAGGACAGAAACTTTATGGTAGCCTTCTGTCGTTCCGTCGACGATGAGTTTATTCGCCGTCTCGTTAACGATGTCGGTTTTGAAGGTGAAGGTACCGTATGTGTTTGCATCTGCCGGGTTTTTCGTCGACAGGCTTTTTACGTGAAGTTCTGTGTCGAACGGTGTGTTGCTCAGGTTCACGTTTGTGTCGCTGCCTGTTGTGAGATTCGTCACGTCGGATGAGCCGGTCAGGTTCCACTGTGTACCGACGAGTTCGAGCGTGATGTCGCCGCTGCCTGCGAATGCACTGCCGGTAAAGATTGAGCCATTCGTCATCATGAGGTCGATTATGCCGTTCTCATCCGTCTTCATGTCACCGGAGATATTGAATACGCCGCCTGAGATTACGTCGCCAGCCGCATCCTGCATAGAAGTGATTTTGCCTGCTTTTGCATAGAGCGCATGGCTGTCTGCGCCGCTCGTTGCGATATTCGCTCCGCCTTTGAATTCGATCGAGGTTGTATCGCCGGACGTATAGGCGCCATGTGAGCCAGTTCCGCCGGTTACAAGCGTCACGCCGTCGCCGGCGTTGATTTTGCCGTTTTTGCCGTAGTGGTAGTCATAGGTAGTGCTAGTACCGGAAATTTTGTGATATTCATTGACAAACAATGCATGTGAGCCATCACCCGTCGTTGTTACGGAAGAATGACTTCCAATATCCGCAACACCATCCGCACCCTCCATATAAACGCCATGTGCGCTATTCCCGTCCGTCATGATGTGCGACGATGCGCCGAGTGTAACTTTACCGGTGCTATGATCATAGGAGGTTACAACCCCGGTGGATGTTTTCGTCGTGGTATATGAATAATTTTCAACGTGTATGCCATGGGATTCATCACCCGAGGTCAGAAGGGTTGTGCGATCACCCAGGTTTATACTATTACTCTGTCCCGGTCCATCGTACGTAGCTGTTAGAAATACTGCGGTTGCTTTTTTCCCTTCACTTTGCAATGTAGCATCGTTGCCAACATCTACAGAAATATTGGTTGCAGAAGCGGAACCCACATTTAGCACTTTCGCCCCAGCACCTTTGGTAAGCCAGCTTGCGCCGTCGCTGACGCTCAACACGCTGTTGTTGCCAGCAACATTTGCCGCATATGCGTTCGAACCGCTTGTTACGATAACAGAGTCGCAAAAAGATATCTTACCGCCTGATCCTGTACTGATACCGTGCGCTGAACTACCGGAGGTCGAAATCATTGCGCCCTGCAATACGACCTGTCCGCTGTCGGAGGCGTATACGCCATATGCGGAAGAGCCCGAGGTTATAATGTTTGCACCCTGATCCACAGAGACAACGGAACCTGCATAGCGAGAGTCAATACCATAGGCGCTCGACCCAGCTGTCGAGATCAACGCGTTCTCTCCGATTGTAATCGTACCCCCGCCAGTCGTCTTCCCGTTTGAAGAGATGCCAGCTCGAACAGCAGAGGCGCTGTTTCCTGAAGTTGTGATTTTGCTTTCGGAGTCGATCGAGATAGTAGAGTCGTTGTGTCTACTCCAGACGGCAAACGCTTGCGTACCTACAGTAGAAATGTCCGCACTTTTTCCGATTTCAACCGTACCGGCGTACAAAACTTCACCCAGAGTATCGCCTCCAGGACTGACATATCCCGTAACAACCGCACTTGAACCTTGCCCAACTCCCTTGGAATAGATGGTGCTGTTATCGCCAACGCGGACATATCCTTTCGGGCCAGTTGTATCGTATGCAAGAATCGCGATACGGTTTCCTCCGTTCGAAGAATCAGTTCCGCCTTCGTTGCCTATTACCGCGTTATTGCCAATTTCAACTTTACCGCCGGAAGATGCGCTAACCGCAGCGACAGATGCTCCGTGCGACTTCCCTGTTATCGTCGCGTTGTCGCCCACCGTAACAAGGCCGCCGCGCTGCGAGACAATGGCACTCGAGTCCGAGCTGATTACGCTTCCCGCCCCCAAATGGACTTCCGCTTTGTAATCGAGGATATCGTAAGCATGTACATTTATGCCAATTCCTTTTGAATTGATGGTCGTTTTCCCCAGATTTACAATACTGTCCCCTTGCGCCTTTTGGTAATTATAATATTGATAGATCTGTATGCCCCGACCCGTCGTATTTATCGTGAGTTCGTCGCCCTTCACCGTTCCGCCCTTCTGAGACCCGACTATAATTGCATAATCGTCATCCGTTGCGGTAGGCATATCTATCACGCTATCGTCCGAAATCGTGTAAGTACTTCCGTCTGTGACGACGATCGGATTTTGCGGGTTTGCCGCATAGCTTGACGTCGAAACAAAAAGCACGGATACACAGCACATCAGCACGATAGGCAGTGCGTTTGCACAGATGGTTCTGAACATATTTCTTTTCATGGATTTGCCCCCTGGGATTGATTTACTAAATCTTTTTTTGCATCTCACCGCAGAAATATCGCTGCGCTTTGCCGCAAACAAAGTACAGTTTATTCTACATAAAAATCAAATAAAGTCAATATGATTTTAAAAACGGAATGATTTTAATAACATACATACGCGCGCAGAAAAAAATGAAAGATACAGTCGCGTATATTTCACCTAGATCGATTTGCGTTTTGATTGAGACAGAGAGGAAGTTAGCGCTGTTTTGGACGTATGATTTGCTCCGCTTGCCATTCGATTTTTGTAAGAAAGTCTCTTGCAGCCATTTCTTGAAGCAGCGGCTCAATCTCGCCGCGCATTGAACATGGAACCTCCAGCGTCGTTTCGACATCTACTCCGTAAACTACGCTTTGCCGCTCGTCGCCGAAACCCCATTTGCGTAATGTAACCGCCAGTGTTTTCGCATAATCATATCCGCAGGCCAGGTCAAGCCGATTGTGAAATTCCATCTCTACAGCACCAGCTTCTTTGACTGCAAGCTCCGCAGTTTCTCCATACGCTTCAATCAGGCCGCGCACCCCAAGTTTAACGCCGCCAAAATAGCGCGTTACGACAAGCAGTGTGTTATCAAGGGCATGTCTTTTCAGCACACCGAGGATTGGTCTTCCTGCCGTTCCGCCGGGCTCGCCGTCATCTGAACAATGCTCTAGCGGAGCGTTCACGCCAATCCGATAGCCCCAGCAATGGTGGTTTGCTTTTGGATAGATCGCAGGAAAGGTTTTTAAGATTTCGCCCGCGCGCTCCGGTGAGAGCGCAATGCGAATCGAGCCAATGAAACGCGATCGTTTCACCGTCAATTCGACGTCGACCTCTTTTTGCGGCGCGATGAAGGTACAGTCGTTTATTTCGGCCATGCGGCTTTGAGCTTCTTCCATGCGTCGTTCAGCGCTTGTGAAAGGACGCGTACTTCCGCAAGAACGGGCATAAAATTCGTATCGCCGCTCCACCTTGGCACGATGTGCATGTGCAGGTGGTCGTCCACGCCTGCACCCGCGATACGTCCGAGGTTCATGCCAAGGTTAAAGCCCTGCGGGGTCATAACTTTTGCCAGGACTTTGTGCGATGTCTGGCAAAGCGCCATTAGTTCCGCAGTTTCTTCCGGCGAAAGATTTTCAAAATCCGCTGTATGACGATAGGGAACAGCCATTAAATGTCCCGGGTTGTATGGATATGCGTTCATAATCACGTAACAATATTTACCGCGCGCAAGGATCAGGTGTTTTTCGTCATCGTCACTCTTGGGATATTCGCAGAAAAAACATCCTCCCGATTCTTCTTTTTTTTCTGCGTTCGAAAGAATATATTGCATGCGCCAGGGCGCGTAAAGACTATCCATCGCAAACACCTCATATATAAAAATACTGACGATACCTTTTTATATTATAGTGCTTTTTGACGATACCAATAACGATTGTTACTGGTATAAAATAGGGGTGTGGAAAACAAATCATACCTTGGAGGTATTGAAATGAAACGGACACGAAAACCTATCGCGGCGCTGCTGCTTTTTGCCGTAATGTTTGTGTTTTGCGGGGCGGCGTTTGCCGACGAAAGTGCACATGAAAGACGCATTCGAATGGCGGGCGAGCTGATTCGTGAAATGACGGAGCAGGGCGACGCGGATGCGCTTGGAGATGTAATCAAATCCGGCAAGGGCGTCGCGATTTTCCCGTCGGTAACGAAGGCAGGGTTTATTGTTGGCGGTCAGGTCGGGGAGGGACTCGTCTTCCTGCGCAAACCAGACGGGACGTGGACGGGACCTGCGTTTATGGGGATTTCAGGCGCTTCTTTCGGCCTCCAGATCGGCGCGCAATCGGTTGGCCTCGTACTCGTAATTACGAATGAAGCCGGTTTAAGGGCGTTTACTGGCGGCAACAGCTTCAAACTCGGCGCGGACGTTGCGGTTGCGGCTGGCCCGGTGGGACGCGATGCGTCGGCGGCAACAGACGGAACAGCAAAAGCTTCTATTTATAGTTACTCGATTACGAAAGGTCTTTTTGCGGGCATCTCGCTTGAGGGCAGCGTAATCAACCAGAACCGAGATGCAAACAAAGCGTACTGGGGCAAAGATATGAGCGCGGAAGCGGCGCTGAAAAAACCCGCGACGGACAAACGCGTTGCATCGCTGATCAAGGATCTTAAGGCGCTTATCGCAAAAGCCAAATAAAACGCTATTTTTCTACGCGCAAACTTTGCGGCCGCCTTTTGCAAAAGGCGGCCGCTTACGTTATTACACCGGGCAATTCTTGTTTTTTCTTAGTTTTACAGTTCCGACATTTCCCGGATGAAACTCCCCGCCGGTAAAGATTGCAGTTTTTCGGCTGCCAGGAAAACACCGTCCATATAAATCTCACTTGAGTGGTCCTGAATATTGATCGTGATTGTCTCGTCCTTGCGCCCCAGCGTGATTTCATGTTCGGAGTAGGGGCCGGGGTAGGGCATGCGCTGGGCAATGACTTGCGCGCCTTCAATCTGCGCCGCCAGGACATGCGGATAAACCTCCCTGCTTTCGACCTGAGCGGGTTCGCCTCCCGCCGCTTTTGCAAGGCTCACAGCCGTCCCGCTCGGCGCGTTCGCCATCCTTGCAGGATGCCTGTCAATAATGCTGACGTAGGGATAAAAAGGGCGGATTTTCTTTATAAAATCCAGCACAAAGGCGAGGCCGATTCCATAATTGGAAATCACGGTCCAGCGAAGCCCCTTTTCCTTTACAGCCAAGCGGTATGGTTCCAGCTCTTCATCCGACAGGCCTGTTGTACCGACTACAACATCCAGATTTTTCTCGAGATAAATTTGAAAATTTTGCCGCATCACCGGCGTTGCGGAGAAATCAATTACGATGTCCGGATTTGCCGCGTCAAGACCGCGCGCAAGGTCGTTCGTCGCTTTTACGCCAAGTTCTTTTATCCCCGCAAGCACGCCAAGGTCCGCGCCATCTTCCAGACACCAGCCGCCGGCAAGCTCAAATTCGTGCCGGCCCTGAAGTGCCCTTATAATTGTCGTTCCCACATTGCCGGACGCGCCGGATACAAAAATTCGCATCGTGATACCTCCTGTATATAAAAATTAAATTTACAAGTTGTGTCTCGTGTTAACGGATAGTATAATAAAAAAAGAACGAGCGGACAAGCGTATAAGGAGCGGAGACACGATGAAATCTTTTTATTACTATGAAATACCTGAAATCGGGAAAATTGGAATCGGAACGGAAAGCGGAGCCATCACAGATCTCCATTTCGAAAAGTCTTCGGTCGAACGCAAAGATTTTGAAGTAAAAGAAACCGAACTGCATAAAAAAGCGCACGAACAGCTTTTGGAATACTTCGCAGGAAAACGCAAAATATTCGACCTTCCGCTTGCTCCGCAAGGTACGGATTTTCAAAAAAAAGTATGGAAAGCGCTTACTGAAATTCCCTACGGCGAAACGCGTACCTATGGCGAAGTCGCAGCCGCAGTCGGCGTTCCAAAAGGGCCGCGCGCCGTCGGGCTTGCAAACAATAGAAATCCAATCGCGCTGATCATTCCATGCCATCGCGTGATCGGAAGCAACGGCAGCCTGGTGGGATTCGGCGGCGGCCTGCACGTAAAAAAATACCTGCTTGAAATGGAACATTTTAACGCCCTCTTCCAGTCAGCATAAGACACAAAAACAGTACGCCTGATGAAAAACCTGCCGATTCGCATTTCTCGTCACTGGACACCCCAGCCGCGTTTTTGCTATTGGTTTGAATAAAAATTGCCGCGTTAGTGAAACGAGTTGTCCGACTCGCTTATGACGCATTATGCAACGATTTTCGGCACAAAGCCCCGGGTTCTCCCGGGGCTTTAATTTTTATAAAAATTGCTAAAAATATACATAGTTTAATGTATAGTAAATAATAAGTGTTAAACTCATCTAATTGACAATAAAAACTGACTGTGATATAAACAAAAAGTTAAATTAAGGTTAATGCCATATAAATATATTCTATACGAAGTGTTAACGGAACTATTTTCGCAGCTTAAAAAGTGCTTCGCTTGAGTAAGGACAAAACAGCATCACGACTGTTTGGTTTATATATCGATTCAACACCCAGGAGGTATTTCTGTAATGGTAATTAGTAAGAAAGTTTTGTTTTTGATGTGCGCGCTTGTTTTTTGCGTGCTGCCGGTTTCCGGGGCATACGCGGAGAATGTCGTGACGTATTCGAGCCTTGATATTACAAAAGGCAGTGAAATGAGAGTATCAAACGATTACACGCTGCGCGTTACACCGGGCGATGTGAGACTCACCGGGGAAAATATTTATCCTGCAATTTACTTGAATAGCAATTCAAGTCTGGATATCACCGAGGGGTCTTTTGTTATCACGGACGTTAACGGCTCCTTTGGTATCACCGCGCAAAATGATAACACCTCCGTTAAAATTGGCCGCGACGTCGTTATTACGAGTTCTGACTATGTAACTGGTCTCATGGTTTCCGGCGCAAACGCTTATCTTGAGATCGGCGGCAATCTCATGGTTGACGGAGGCACATCTAATCACGGCCTCTATTTGAGTGGGTCTTGGTGGTACCCCGATGAACGGGCAACGCTCATTATCCGGGGGGACGTTCTCGTGTTGGATGGTTCAAAAGACGAAGGTGTTTCGATTAGCGAAAATGCGGACGGGACAATTTTCGGCGACCTTATCGTTCAGGGCGGACAGAACAATCTTGGCCTTGGCGTAAGCGGTAACACCACACTCACCTTGCATGGCGATACCGTTGTTTCCGGCGGAACCGGAAATATCGGGATAAGGGTCTTTGATCATGACGCCGTTGTTAATTTATTTGGAGATCTTACCGTTGACGGCGAGGATTCGATAGGGGCCGCAGTAACCCACTATGCGGGTTTTGGCGAAGGCGCTCATGCGACGCTCAATATGACCGGCGGAGAGCTTTTGGTAGGCAGTGACAATATCCGGGGTGTGTTTGTAATAAATTACGACGGGCAAATCAACCTGACCGACGTCTCCGGTGGATCCGT
>JAJDJB010000017.1 GCA_030266985.1 Synergistaceae bacterium OttesenSCG-928-D05 | reverse complement strand
GATTTTTTCGCAGTCGTCCAGATTCAGTGAGCCGTCATTGTCTGCATAGACACGCAGAATTTTATTTCCGTCTTCTGTCGCCAGTTCAAAACCAACGCACTCGTAACCAAGCGCTTCGATCCGTTCCCGCAATCCGTCGTAAATCTCTCCGATTTTCTTTTTCAAAAAAGCCGCCCTCCTGTAAACAAAGAAGAGTGGGCAAGACCCACTCTTCCAGAAAGTTCTCCTGAATTCGAAGTAATTGTATCATTTTTTTGAAAAAAAGCAATGAGGACGGACCATTCGGACGCTTTTGCGAAAAGCGCGGCCTTGCCCGTCTCCGGGTGCGCGTTATATTACTGTTTCCGGCTCCTTGTCCATTCGAACAGCGCAAGCGCGGCGGCGACCGACGCGTTGAGCGACCCGGTATCCCCCTGCATCGGAATGCTGCGCAGCTCGTCGCAGGATTTTGCGGCAAGCGCGCCGAGGCCCTCCCCCTCCGCGCCGATCACAAGCGCGGTGCGCGCGGGCATGTCGGATTTAAAAAGCGTTTCGGGCGCGTCCATCGTGAGTCCGATGACCCAATACCCTGCGTCTTGCAAAAGCGAGATTGTCTGTGAGACGTTGCCGACCATCGCAAGCGGCATGCGCAACGCGGCGCCCGCACTCGTTTTGAGGACAGTCCCAGTCGGCAGGCACCCGCCGCGTTTCGGGAAGAGAACGCCCGACGCGCCTGCGGCCTCCGCGCTGCGAATGATCGCGCCTAGGTTGTGCGGGTCCTGGATATGGTCGCAGAGCAAAAGCAGCGATGGCACGGGAGGCGCCGGCAGCTCCGCGAGCAATTCCTCCGCGCTCCACAGCTTTACAGGCGCCATATAAGCAACGACGCCCTGCGTATTTTCGCCCGGGACAAGGCGGTCGAGCGCGTTTGCCTCGACGTACTGGAGCGAAACACCGGCGTTTTTACACAATTCGGCGACGCGCGCCTTCGTTTGCCCCTGCACCGTTTTGGAAAGAAGCACCTTCATGCAGCGGTCGGGACTTTGTTCCAGCAGCGAGAATACGGGGCTTCTGCCCCAGCAAAGGTCCTCGCTGTTATTTTTTCTTTGTTCGTTTTTCATTCTTACGACCGCCCTCTTTCATATCATGCAGAAATTCCGCCAAATACGCCGACGTCGCACCCTTCGATTTCGCCACGGCCTCCGGCGTGCCTTTCGCGGTCAGTTTACCGCCGCGCCGCCCGCCTTCCGGCCCCAGGTCGAGGATGTAGTCCGCGGACGCGAGCACGTCAAGGTTATGTTCGATGACGAAAACGGAATTGCCGTTTTCCACAAGTTTATGCAGCAATTTTAACAGTTTCTGCACGTCCGTATAATGAAGCCCTGTCGTGGGTTCGTCCAGCAGATAAAGCGTATTGCCGCGGAACTTCTTGCTCAGTTCGGTCGCAAGTTTGACGCGCTGCGCCTCACCGCCGGAGAGCGTGGTCGCGGGTTGGCCGAGCCGGATATACCCCAGCCCCGCTTCCTGCATAACTTTTAATTTTCCGACGATGCGCGGCAGGTCTTTGAAGTGCTCAACCGCCTCGTCGACCGTGAGATTCAGGACGTCCGCAATCGAAAGTCCCCTGTGCGTGACTTCAAGCGTTTCGCGGTTGTAGCGCGTTCCCTTGCACACGTCGCATTTGACGTAGACGTCAGGCAGAAAGAGCATCGAGACCTTGATGACGCCGTCCCCGTGACACGCCTCGCAGCGCCCGCCCTTGACGTTGAAGCTGAAGCGCCCCTGCTGGTAGCCTCTGATTTTGGATTCGGGCAACTGCGAAAAGAACTCACGAATCGGCGTAAAAACGCCCGTGTAGGTTGCGGGGTTCGAGCGCGGCGTTCTGCCGATCGGACTCTGGTCAACAAGTACGATATTCCTGAGAGATTCGTATCCTTCGATTGATTCGAACTTCCCCGGGCGCTCGCGGTATTCTTTGTCGAATTTACCGCGCAGCCCTTTATAGAGAACTTCATAGAGGAACGTACTTTTCCCCGAACCGGAGACGCCGCTCAAGGCCGCAAAAACGCCGAGCGGAATGTCCGCGTTCAATTTCTTAAGGTTGTTTTCCTGCGCGCCGCGCACCTTGATCCAGTTAGTGGGCGTCCTGCGTTCGGGCCGCGGACGGTATGTCCCGTTCGCCTCGCCGCGCAAGTACTCCGCCGTAGAAGAATTTCCTTTTATAATCTCCGCCGCACTCCCGTTCGCGACAAGTTCCCCGCCGAGCTCTCCTGCGTGCGGCCCCAGTTCTACAATATGGTCCGCCGCTATCATCGTGTCGCGGTCGTGCTCTACAACAAGCACTGTGTTACCCAGGTCGCGGATCGTTTTCAGCGTGTCCAGCAAGCGGTTCGTGTCCCGCGGGTGCAGACCGATTGTCGGTTCGTCCAGCACATACAGCACGCCGGTGAGCTGCGAGCCTATCTGCGTCGCAAGACGAATGCGCTGGCTCTCGCCGCCGGAGAGGGTATCCGCGCGGCGGGAAAGGCTCAAATACCCCGCGCCGACGTCGTTTAGGAAGGCAAGGCGTTTTTTTACTTCCGTCAGCGCCTGTCCAACAATTTTGCGCTCACTCTCGCGTAACGGGATTTTTTCAAGCACCGGGAGAAGGTCTTCCACTGGCATTTCTGTAAGCTGCGCGATATTGTATCCGCCCAGCGTGACGGCAAGCGGCTCCGGTTTCAGACGCGCGCCGTTACAGGTTGCGCATATGTCTTCCACGCGGTAGCGCATCAGTTCCTCGCGATACTGTTCGGATTCCGTTTCTCCGAATCTTTTTTCGAGCCACGGGATCAGGCCGGGATAACGCCCCTGATATTCCCAGTCACCGTGCCGGTCGGAAAAAATCATAGGGATGCGCTCTTCCGTGCCGTAGAGCAATACATTTTGCACTTCCGCCGGAAGTTCTTTGAAGGGTTTGGAAACATCCCAGCCCTTTCTTTTCGCGAGCAGTTCCGCTTTTTGCACCATGTGCTTCATGGTTTTCCACGGGATGAACGCGCCGTCCGCAAGTGCAAGTTCGTCGTCGACCGAAAGCTCCTCCGAGAAGTGCATGTGTACGCCAAGTCCGCCGCAATCAGGGCAAGCGCCGAACGGATTGTTGAACGAGAAGAGGCGCGGCTCGATCTCCGGCAAACTGACCTGGCAGTCCGGACAGATATATTTCTCCGTAAGCAAGAGGTCCGGCGTGCCTTCCGACGCCAGCAGAACGAAACCATCCGAGAGTTTGAGCGCCATTTCGACTGCTTCCGTAAGACGCGACTTGTTTTCCTCGCGTACGCGCAGCCTGTCGATTACGCATTCGATCGTGTGTCGTTTGTTTTTATCCAGTTCAATTTCTTCTTCCAGCCACAAGAGGTCACCGTCGATGCGCGCGCGCAGATAGCCCTGCTGCCGCAGTTTGATCAGCAGGTTCTTGTACTCGCCCTTTTTAGCGCGCACGAGCGGGGACAATATTTCAAGCGGTTTGCCGTCGTACCCTTCGTAAATGTAGTCCACAATTTCATCTACGCTGTAACGCCGCACCTCTTTGCCGCAGCTTGGGCAGTGCGGTGTACCGGCACGTCCGTACAAAAGACGAAGATAGTCGTAAATTTCCGTCACGGTACCGACTGTGGAACGCGGGTTGTGTCCCGCGCCCTTTTGTTCGATGGAGATGGCGGGCGAAAGCCCTGAGATATCGTCCACATCCGGCTTATCGGACATACCAAGGAATTGCCGCGCATAGGACGAGAGCGACTCGACATAGCGCCGCTGCCCTTCCGCGTAAATCGTGTCGAACGCGAGCGACGACTTCCCGGAACCGGACGGCCCCGTCACGACAACAAGTTTATTTTTTGGAATTTCTACGTCTATATTTTTTAGGTTGTGTTGTTTTGCGCCTGTAATTTTTATGCTCTGTTCCAACTTTAGCATCGCCTTTCAATTCTGTGATTCTATCGCGAAGTTCCGCCGCTTCCTCGAAATCGAGTCTTTCAACGGCTTCCCACATTTTCTTTTCCATCTCTCTTATATTCGGAGAGGCCACTCTTCCCAAGTATACACCATCTCCGGGCGTTTCGTCATCTTCGTCCGCAACGAGCTCGGCGGGCAGCAGATTTTTAACCGCTTTGACAACGGTCTGCGGCGTGATTCCGTGCTTTTCGTTGAACGCAATCTGCACCTCGCGGCGACGCTCCGTCTCTTTTACGGCTGCGTCAATGCTGTCAGTGATCCGGTCCGCGTACAAAATAACTTTTCCCGCCTGATTCCTGGCAGCGCGTCCGATCATCTGAATCAGCGAACGATGCGCGCGCAGATAACCCTCGCGGTCCGCGTCAAGGATCGCAACAAGCGAAACTTCCGGCAGGTCGATGCCCTCGCGCAGCAGGTTGACGCCGACAAGCACGTTGAACACGCCGAGGCGAAGGTCGCGCAGCAGTTCCGCGCGCTCGAACGTATCGAGCTCCGAATGGATGTAGCGCACCTTAATGCCAAGTTCCGCCATGTACTCCGCAAGATCTTCCGCAGAACGTTTTGTGAGCGTTGAGACCAGGACACGGTCGCCACGTTCGACTACCGGACGCACTTCGGCGATCAGGTCGTCCACCTGTCCGGTCGCAGGGTGTATTTCTACAACGGGATCCGTGACGCCGGTCGGCCGGATGAGCTGCTCCGCTATCTGATCAGAATGATCGAATTCATAATCGCCGGGCGTTGCCGAGATAAAGAGCGCATTACGCAAGTGCGGTTCGTATTCGTCCCATTTTAGCGGGCGGTTATCCAGACATGAGGGCAGGCGGAACCCGTGCTCGACAAGCACTGTTTTGCGCGCTCTGTCTCCGTTGTACATCCCGCGTACCTGCGGCAGAGTCATATGCGATTCATCGATGAAAATCAGCGAATCCTGCGGAAAGAAGTCCATCAGCGTGCCCGGCGTATCTCCGGGCTGGCGTCCGTCGAGGAAACGCGAGTAGTTCTCAATGCCGGAGCAATACCCCACTTCAAGCAGCATTTCAAGGTCATATTTCGTACGCATCTTCAGGCGCTGCGCTTCCAGCGGACGCCCCTGGGACTCGAACTCCGACACGCAGCGCTCCATCTCTTCTTCAATCTGCTTTGCCGCTTTCTGGATTGCGTCCGAAGTCGTAACGTAGTGCTGCGCCGGGAAAATCCCTGTTTTTTCCTTTTCTCCCGTAGATTTTCCGCTCACGGGATCGATCTCTTCGATTCGCTCGATTTCGTCGTCAAAAAACAGAACGCGGATCGCGCTGTCGCTGTAAGCCGGATAGATTTCCATCGTTTCGCCGCGGCTCCGGAAAAAACCCGGGCGCAGGTCCATGTCGTTGCGTGTATAGTAGTTATCAAGCAGGCGCGTGATGAACTGCCGCCTGTCCCAGCGCTCGCCCACGGCGAACCGGAATATCGCTTCCTCGTAGTTCTTTTTCATACCGAGACCATAGATGCAGGATACGCTCGCCACAACGATTACGTCGCGCCGCTCAAGCAGCGCTTTTGTTGTCGCAAGGCGCAGCTTTTCGATCCGTTCGTTGATCGACGCGTCCTTTTCAATATAGATATCCTGCGCGGGCATATATGCCTCCGGCTGGTAATAGTCATAATAGCTCACGAAATAATTGACGGAATTGTTGGGAAAGAATTCTTTAAACTCGCTGTACAGCTGCGCGGCGAGCGTTTTATTATGTGCCATCACGAGCGTCGGCCTTTGCAGGCGCTCTATGACGTTTGCCATCGTGAAAGTTTTGCCGCTGCCCGTAACCCCGAGCAGGGTCTGCCGCGCACCTTGCGTTTCGAATCCTTTGACAAGTTTTTCAATCGCTTCCGGCTGGTCTCCGGCGGGCGGCCAAGGGGTAACGAGTTCGAATCTATCTTCCATCTTTTGCCTCAAAATTAGGGATTTATGACGAAAAACGTCCGAGGCGCCCCCGGACGTTTTCCTCTACCAGATCATATCATAAATACACCTGGTTTACATCATCAATTTTACAGATACTACGATTCCTCTTCGGAATCTTCCGTTTCGTCCGATGCCTCCGCACGCAGGGGCGCGTCGAAATCCCTTTCTGTTTCTGGATCTTCTATGATATCGGCAACCGTTTCCGCTTCCGCTTCGCCTTTATCATCCGAGCCGTTTTCCTCTTTGAGCGGATAACCCAGAAGTTCCGCAAGCTCTTCGCGCTCAAGGACTTCTTTTTCGAGCAGAAGCTGCGTGATTGATTCAAGCTGCTCCCTGTGCTCGGTCAGAATCGACTTCGCACGCTCGAAACTCTCGTCGATGATACCGCGCACTTCCTGGTCGATCGCATAGGCGATCTCCTCGCTGTAGTTGCGGTCTTCCATGATGTCTCTGCCAAGGAACACCTCGTGCTGCTTACGTCCGAGCGTTACGAGCCCGAGCTTATCGCTCATGCCGAACTGCGTGACCATCTGGCGCGCCGTCTGCGTCGCGCGCTCCAGGTCGTTCGACGCACCCGTCGTAACATCGCCGTATTTTATGATTTCCGCGGTACGGCCGCCCAGCAGGACGCTGATTCTGTCTTTGAGCTCCTGCCGCGAGATCAGGAAGCGATCTTCCTCCGGCAACTGGAGCGTATAACCGAGGGCCATGTGTCCGCGCGGGATGATCGAGATCTTGTGCACCGGGTCGCTGCCTTCGATCTTGCTCGCGACCAGCGCGTGCCCGACCTCATGATAGGCAATAATCTCGCGCTCTTTCTTGCTCATAACGCGGCTCTTGCGCTCCGGCCCCGCGATTACGCGGTCGACGGCTTCTTCGAAATCTTCCATGTCGAGTTTTTCTTTGTCTCTGCGGCCCGCGAGCAGCGCAGCTTCATTGACGAGGTTAGCGAGGTCCGCGCCGACGAATCCGGGCGTACGCCTTGCGATCACTTCGATGTCGACGTCCTTCGCGAGCTTTTTATCGCGCAGGTGCACTTTCAGGATGTCGCGCCTGCCGCTGAAGTCCGGCCTGTCGACGACGACCTGACGGTCGAAACGTCCCGGACGCAGAAGCGCCGGGTCCAGAATATCAGGTCTGTTCGTCGCGGCCAGCAGAATGATGCCGGTCGCCGCGTCAAAACCGTCCATTTCAACGAGCAGTTGGTTCAACGTCTGTTCGCGTTCGTCGTGACCGCCGCCGAGGCCTGCGCCGCGATGCCGTCCGACCGCGTCTATTTCATCGATAAAGATGATACAGGGCTGGTATTTGCGCGCCTGCTCAAAAAGGTCGCGCACGCGAGCAGCACCGACACCGACGAACATTTCGACAAAGTCGGAGCCGCTGATGCTGAAGAACGGAACGTCCGCTTCTCCGGCAACCGCGCGGGAAAGCAACGTCTTGCCTGTGCCCGGCGCGCCGAGCAGCAGCACGCCGCGCGGTACCTTTGCGCCAAGTTTCGTAAATTTAGAGGGATCTTTCAGGAACTGTACGACTTCTTCAAGCTCTTCCTTGGCCTCGTCGCATCCCGCTACATCGTCAAACGTCACCTTCGGGCGATTGTCGAGGAAGAGTTTCGCCTTGCTTTTCGCGAACCCCATGACCTTGTTTCCGCCGCCCTGCATGTTATAGATGAAGAAAATCCACACACCGATCAGCAACATCGTCGGCAAAAGCGACGTGAGCAGCGCCGCCCACCAGGATGGGCGCTGCGGAGCCTCCACTTCGACCTGTACGCCCGATTCTGCAAGCACACCGGGGAGTGTGCCCGAATCTAAGATGTACGTCGTGAATTCTTTGCCGGATTTGAGGGTACCCTTTACGGATTCATGATCGATCTTGACTTTGTCCACATTGCCCGCCTTGACCTCCGTCAAAAGCTGGCTGTATGGCAGCATCTCTATCTCCTGCGTCGTCCTGCGTTCCGGCGTGAGGAAAATGTTTACAAGACTCACGACAAGAACAATCAAGACGATGTACATTCCCACATTTTTGGACATTTTATTCAAAGCAGCAATCGCCCTCTCTTTCTAAAACCTTATATGCTTTTAATCGTCAATCGGTTCAGCTACGCAAACGGACGCGAGCTGCCGGAACATCCCCGCGTAATCGAGGCCGTAACCGATGACGAATTTATCTGGAATGGAAAATCCTGTGTATTCTACTTCAACAGGCTGCTTTCTGCGTTCCGGCTTATCAAGCAAAACGCAGATCGCGAGACTTTTCGGGCCGCGCTCACCAAGCAGTTTCTTAATGTACGCGAGGGACAGTCCGGTATCGAGAATGTCCTCGACGATCAGCACATCTTTGCCCTGAATGTCCGTCCCAAGGTCTTTTTGGATCTGTACGACGCCGCTTGTTTTCGTTGAAACGCCATATGAGGAAATGGCAAGAAAATCCAACTTAACGTCCACATCCGGGCCGATTTCCCGGATCAGGTCCGACAGAAAAACGACCGCGCCCTTCAGTACGCACACGACAATCAGTTCTTTTCCCCTGTAGTCGTTGCGAATCCGTTCCCCAAGTTCCTTTACCTTTGCCTTTAGTTCGGCTTCCGGTATCAATGTTTCTCCAATTTTATAGCTCACAGGGGAACACCCCTTTCCCTCTGCCAGAATGAAAAACCAAAGTACATAATATCACAAAGAACTGCCTCTCGCCCACCACGGCAACGTCTGTTTTTTCGGACTTTTTTCCGTATTTTTCTCTGCATTTTCGACATCGGCGCGATGCAGCCACCCCACGCCGCGTTCCGAGTAGCAGACTTCAATGTCATAAGCCCACTGGAAACGCCACGCGCCCCTGCGCCGGATCAGCGCGGTCAGTTTTTCCGTACGGTCGCGCGACAGGGTCGGAAGTTCCAGGCGCTTACCCTGTTCCCGCAGCATATCCGCAAGTTCCAGGTCGGAAAAGGAAGCAAGCTTTTTCGCGCTCCAGCAGGCGAGAGCCGGAGGGATATCCTGCACGACGGCTTCGATATTTTTCTGAACCACCGCGTTTTTATAGACAAGCTCGTCTTCAACCTGACGCGCGAGCCCAAGCATACCCGACTCGAAATTCGGATTCATGTTTTCTTTTACCCAGGGAATCAGCTCTTCGCGAATGCGGTTGCGCACATAGATCGTTTCGCTGTTGCTCAGATCCTCGCGCCATGCCAGATTCTGTTCTTGCAGTATCGCACGCAGTTCGGCGCGCGTAAAATCGATGACCGGGCGTACGATGTCGCCGCGCCGTTCCGGAATCCCGCGCAATCCGGCTAGGCCCGTTCCGCGAAAAAGATTGATGAGCTGCGTTTCCACAAGGTCATCCGCGTTATGTCCAACCGCAATGAAAGAGAGCCCTTCCGAATTTGCGGTCTCGGAAAAATGCAGATAACGCTCTCTGCGGCCCGCCATTTCAAATGATTCGCCAGGCAGCCTGTTTGCGTAAACTTCAACACGCTTCACCGCACAGGTGATTCCCCACGCGGCGCAAAGGTCCTCCGCGAAACGCGCATCGTCATGCGAAGCGCCTTCCCGCGTGCAGTGATCCAGATGCGCCGCGACGAGCCGCCCGCCATAAAACTCCCGTAGCAGCCAAAGCATCGCAACGGAATCCCCGCCGCCCGAAAGCGCAACGACGAGGCCCGGGGCGCCCCACCAGCCTTGACGCTTTCCCGCGGCGCATATTTTTTTTCTCAGTTCGTAATATTTTTTCATCGAATATCCCGCTTCGGCGTATTTTGTACCGCTCGCCCTACTATTTTCACCGCGTTTCCCCCATGCGTCAAGCCCGGCGCAGAATAACGGGCGTTTATAAATTAGCGACCCGTTTTTCTCGTGCTGCCAGCGCTTTTCCTGATTCGCCGAGGATTTTAATTTTTCAATTTTTTGTACCCACGACATACTGACAAAAAAGACTCCCACGGCACGAACCGGGGAGTCTTTGATATCACTGGAGCGGAAAACGGGACTCGAACCCGCGACCTACGGCTTGGAAGGCCATCGCTCTACCAACTGAGCTATTTCCGCGACAACGCAGGAATGATAGCATTCGCAGTGTTATCCTGTCAAGCAAGCAGGTTCGTGCCGGGTGCGCTTATCCATTGCCGCGCGCATATTTTTTATCTCCGGGCGTACTGTTTCTATTTCATGGGGATAAATTTATAAATTTCTTTTTCCTTGTCTTCGAACTCAATTTCCCCCATTCCGGGATACGCAATGTGCATGCCTGCGACCGGAACGCCCGTTTCTGCCGCGTATTTTAGAACTTCCTTGCGCGTCCTCGCCGCCTGGGCGGGGTCGGTATCATAAGTAACGGAGACGTCGGGGCGCGGGATCTGTATTGCCATCGCGTGTGTCAGGTCGCCCCAGATCAATAATTTTTCACCGTTCGATTCAAGCAGGAAAAGCGTGTGGCCCGGTGTGTGACCGTACGCAGCGATTGCGCGGATACCTGGAAAAAGTTCCGTTCCTGCCGCTTTGAGTCCGTCCGCCTTAAACGCGTGCGTCCGCTCCGGATAATACGTCAGATTTTTCCGCAAACCCTCCGACCAGGATATTTCCCGCTCGTCCGCATAGACAAGCGCTTTCGGGAAAGTTGCTTTGTCGTCGCGTACCATGCCGCCAATGTGGTCCCCGTGACTGTGGGTCACAAGCAGGACATCCACATCTTCGGGCGCAACGCCAAGTGATTTCATATTTTCAAAGAGCAGTGTTCCGAAGCCGGTGTCGATAAGGTATGTTCTATCCGGCGTTTTGACGAGATAAGCACAGACCGCGTTTGGGAATTTTCCCTGCGGCAGAAATTTTCGCAGATCTTCGGGCGAGGCGCCAATCAGGATCTTGACGTCTCCTTCCCCTTGCCGTTCGGAAAGCATGCTGACCTCGAAGTCGCCAACCTTCTTTGTGTACACATGTCCCCAAGCATGGGCGGGCACCGTAAAGAATAACAGCAGAAAAAGAAGCGGAACAATCGCAAAAACAGTTGTTTTCACCTATATCATTCCTTTCGCCTTGAACCTATTGGGTGTAGCGCAGTACTTCTCGATTATAGCAGAGGTGTACGGGATACAATATGTCGATTCTCGGGCAGTAATTGATTACTTATAATCTATATTGGATAAAGCTGCATAATGTTCTATACTATATAGCAGAGCAAAAAAGGCGGTGTTTGAAATGTCCGGAACCAAGATATCCCGTACAGAAAGCGAGCTTTTTACAACCTCTTTCGAGGCAGCGCAATTTCTGGAGATCGCGAAGCGTACCTGGCCGGATCTGAACGAGAACGACAGGTGGATTCGTTCGGGCGTACACATTGGCGCGGATTTTAAAGATTATTTCGCGTCATATCGTATGATCGCTTCTTATGCCCCGGCAGGAACGCACAGCCGTTTCGAAGTGCTGTTTCTGCGCCCGCAGCCAGGCATGGACCTCCAGCGTCTGAAAGCACCCGCGCTGCAGCTGGTCGAAAAGCATATGTTGGAGAACGGCGTCGAGGGGATTCTGTTTGCGCTGCCCTCCGGCACGGACGAAACATGGCGCTATTATTTCCTTTCGCGCGCAAAAAGCGGCACAACGATTCCGGAAGATATTCTGCGTTACATGTGTACGCAAACGCTCAAAAAATTTCTGCACAGCCATTGCCCTTTTTTAAATAGCGCGGCAATCGACGGCTACTTCTCCGCGTTCAACTTCCTCTATGATGACTTGCCGATCCAGCAGAACGCAAAAGAAATCGATAGGGCGCTTGCCGAAATCAAAGTTTGCGATATCTCTGCGAACAACTTGCAAATGCTATCCGCGATGGCGGAGCAAATCGCCGGGATGCGTGATCATCTCGCAAAATATATCAGCACGCGCGCACCGCATTCTCATCAGGACCACCTGCGCGATTTCTGGGTCAACGCCGCCTATGCGTCAGACCTGGACGCGGGCGCCCTGGAGCTGTTAAAGCTTGATATCCGTGCGATGCTGCCCGAAGGTGCAAAGATAAACGATTCGCACTTCGCATTCGGGAGCGTGCTGCATGAAGACTTGTTCGCTGAGCGGTTCGACGTGGTGCTCACAAATCCGCCGCACGTCAGACAGGAAGAATTTTCTCAAATCAAAGATACATTCGTGCATTCCGCCGTTTATCATAAGGGCGCCGACCTTTACTGTTACTATATCGAACGCGCTTTTTCACTGCTCGCGGACAAAGGCGTGCTTGCGACGCTGACTTCAAACCGCTGGCTGCGCTCGGATTACGGCGCACCGCTTCGCGCGTTTCTCGCGGCGAAAAACATCACGGACATCGTCGATTACGGCAACATTCCCGCAATGCGCGGCGTCGTGACACCGCTCTCAGTTGTAATCGCTACAGCCGATGCGCAGGGAGACACTACACAGGTCACGCTCGTCTCGGAACGTGTGCACGAAGCGCTGCCAGAGCTTGCCGAGGAAACGGCATTTGCATTCCGGCGTGACCGCCTCGACGAAAAACCGTGGAACTTTGAAACGGCTTCATTGCAGGACGTCATGCAGAAAATCAGGGAAATCGGCGTCCCGCTTGATACGTACGTCGAAGGGCGAATTTATCGCGGCATCCTGACCGGACTCAACGAAGCGTTTGTCGTCGACAAAAATGAGGCCGATGAAATCTCGCGTACGGACGCCGCCTCCGGGACACTGCTGCGCCCCTTCCTGAGCGGCAGAAACGTCAAGCGATACGCCGCGCCTGCGGTAAAAAAATATCTGATTTTTATCCCGCGCGGATTCACCGACAAACACCGCGGCAACAGCGAAGCATGGGAGTGGTTCCGGGCGACCTACCCCGCCGCAGCGAATCGCCTTGCACAGCACGAAGCGAAGGCAAAAATGCGCAAAGACCGGGGCGATTACTGGTGGGAACTGCGCTCGTGCAAATATTACGACGAGTTTGAAACGGCCAAAATCATTTCACCAAGCATCGTAAACCAGATATCCGCGACGATGGACGAAAAAGGGCTCTTTTCAAACGACAAAACCTCCATCGTGTGCTCGGACGATTATTATCTTTTGGGACTTTTGAATTCACGCCTGATGGATTTTTACGCGCGCCGCATCACGACGGAGCTGCTAAACGGCTATTTTGAACTGAAACCCGCGAACCTCTCGACGCTGCCAATCAGAGAAATCAGCGAGACGAACGGATTCCAGCGAAAACTGCGCGACGAAGTGCGCGAACACGCGAAAACAATCTCGCTTCTTTCCGCGAAACCAAAAACGGACAGAAGCGAACAGGAAGAAGACCGCATCACGAAAGCGGAGCGCGCGCTGAATCGCACGGTCTACAGGCTCTATAAACTGACTCCGCAGGAAATTTCGATCGTAGAAAATAATTAAGCATATCGCGGCAAAAAACAAAACCGGTCCAAGCGGCCGGTTTTTTCTTATTGTTATGAGTGGTCGGGATGAGTGGATTCGAACCACCGACCCCCTGCTCCCAAAGCAGGTGCGCTAACCAGACTGCGCTACATCCCGGTGGTAGGAGAATGGTGGAGCTGAGGCGATTTGAACGCCCGACCCCTTCCGTGCGAGGGAAGTGCTCTCCCGCTGAGCTACAGCCCCATTTCAACCACGCAAGCAATTTTATCACGTATCAGACCTTTGTCAATCGTTGAAAATTAACAAAACCGTAAAAAAACGGGCAAACCCTCAGGCAGCCCGCTTTATTTCGCAAAAATATCATGCGGTTATTCTTACCGTATCTTTCGTCTCCTAACAGCCGCGTGCAAAAACAAGCGCGCAAAAGCGCGTTACGGTTTAGGATTCGCCTTTTTTGGACTCGTAATAGCAACGTAGCAACGACGCGCGCGAGTTCGTTCCCGTTTTTTCGTACATGCTCGACAGATGGCGCTGGAGGACGCGCTCCGAAATATACAACTCCCCTGCGATTTCTTTCAGGTTTTTATCACTGACAAGTATCTTGGCAAATATTTCGACTTCGCGCATTGTGAACGCGTTCTCGGCAAAAAACTTTTTTTCGTCGAACTCTTTGGCAGGCATTTCTTTTTTCTTCCGTTCGAATTTATTGGCGATAAAAAAGACAACGATTGCGACCATCGTCAATACTGTATTGACAACCAAAACAACCGTTCCGCCAGCAACGCCTGCAAAAGAAAAGAGCTGCGCCGCGGGATATGCGGCCAGGGAAATCGTCGTGGAACGCACAATCCTCCCCATGCCGGCCCAAAGCGCAGGGCAGTCCGTCTCCGGCGCGATTTCGAGAAATGCGACCGATATATAGGTGATATAAAAACCCCCGTAAAAATAAAAAACGCTGAGCGCTATCGCATAAGTATCCGGATTACTCAGGAAAAACGTTGCGATCGTCGAGAAAATCAGAGTCACCGCCGTAGCGATGCCCATGTAGCGCCGCTCGCCGCAGTCTCCAACGATCCCGGCGATCATAAGGCCGGCCGCAAAAAGCAATCGTACCCCACCGCTTACATTCAACTCGCCACGTGCGTGCATATCGGTCACAATACCGTCCTTGATACCGACAATGAGGGACATCAGCACCACCAATACGATCAACGCGAGCAGTTCTTTGAATTGGACACGCGATTCCGTTCGACAGGCCGGTTCAGTTACATGCGTAACTGGAGCAAAGTACATCAGAAGAGAGAGCAATGTTGCGCCCATAATAAGGCTGACAGCATGCGCGACATTTCCGGATGTATAATTTTGCACGATATATTGCATGCAAATTGCAAGCGCGATCGCGAAACCAACCGATTTCGATATGCATGGAGATCCATAGAGGTCGAGCGATACGCGGTAATGCACGACGCCGCCCAAATAACCAAGCGAAAACATACAGAAAAAACCCATCGACAAATAGATGAAGGAAGAAGAAATCGGCGCAAGAAGCGCCCCTGAGATTGTGAGAACAAAAACGAGAACAAAAAAAGACACGGATTTTTTCTCAGAAAGATTTCCTGCAAAACGCGCCTGCACGAACGCAAAGACAAGATACCCCGCCGCTAAAAACAGCAGATTGAGAGCATAGACACGAGTTACATAGCCGCTTCCCATTACCTGAGCAGTCCTGTCGTAAAGCACTAGCTCGGTCAGCAGGAAAACGAACATGTAAAACGCGTAAATGGAGAAAGGCAATACGGCATTTCTCAAATCCGTTGCGTTGTGCGCTCTTGCGATTTTCATAAAATCCCCTGACTATAATAAAAGATTGGGATACCCCAGAAAACATTATATCAAAGGACTTCTCTTTTGTATTTTTGCGGATAAATTCTGTAAAAAACAGATACGAAATTTTTTCGCAGTATGGCGGATTGCCCTGCTTTATAACGCTGATGCATATACATTGGCTTCACGCTGCATAAAGACCAAAGCATATAAAAAAATCAAACGGCCCGCGAAGAGGGGGGTCTCGCGAGCCGTTTCGTTAACATCTCATGCGCTTGCATGAGACGGAAGTGTTTTCTTAAAAATATTACGAACGACGCGGCCTTCCGATAAACGGCAGCGCTGCGAGTGTAAACAGGGCAAACGCGCCCGGCAGCGTCGCGCAGTTACTCGAATCACCGCCTGACTTTGTGCCGCCCGGATTATCCGGATCATCCGGGTTGTCTGGATTCAGGGCAAGCGGGTCTACAATCACGTTCGGGTCGAGTACGCGCGCGTTTACAACGCCATCGAGGTCAAACGTTCCGCCATCGCGGATAAACAAGACAACGCGATAATCCCCCACACTGCTGATCGCCGCGTTTGCGGACAGGAATGCCGCGCTGCCCTCTTGCTGGATTGCAAAAGTTTTATCCGCCGTATCGGCCGGATTCGAAATAAACGTATACCTTTCCTGCGTTGTCGGCGAAAGAATCTTCGCCACATGCACCCTGCCCGCCGTTGCCGCAAAGAGTTGTGCGCCAACCAGTTTTAAGGAAACGGCCGCGATCTGCCCGGCCTCGCCGACTTTCGCCTCAAAAACAGGAAGCGGCGTAAAATCCGTTTCCTTTACGTTTGCAAATCCACTGACGGACACAAGCGCACTATGCTGAAGCGCACCGCCCGAGCCAAACGCCGTTTCGCCAAAGCCCGACTGCGCACGTACCTTATCGACAACAGGAGCTTCGTCCTCGAAAGCTTCGCTGCCCGTCTTCAGGTTGTCCGCCGCGACTGCGGACACATCCGCGGGAACGCCTTCCGGCAGTTCTGTCGAAACTCCGCCGCCCACCGGTTCGCCGGACAAGTCAGCAAAGTAGAGGACGGGCCGTTTCAGCGTATCGTCCCACACCCATGGCGCGGATGCGGTATTGCCGAAGAGGAATGCCCCCGACTCGCGCCACCAGCTTTGCGTGCGCAGCGTTACGAGCGTGACGTCAAGCCCGTTTTTGTCGTAGTCTGTGCCGTTTGAAATCGTCGCTTCGTTCACGCGCAGCGCTGCGTTTGCATAGTTATATCGCACGATGAGGTCGTCTGAGGGCGGATATACTTTCACACCATATACTCTGCCGATGTCCTCCGTGCCGGTAATCGTGTCGTGTAGAGCAACGTTCCGCACAACAGTCCCCGTGGCATAATCCAGGCGCCCTATGATACCGCCGACCTCTTTGTCGCCCGAAATATTGCCGAGTGCATAGCAGTTGAAGAGCGCTGCCATGCTTTCAAGACGAATTGACCCGGCGATACCGCCGACGCTCAATCCGCCAATAACGCCCCCGGTTGCGTAGCAGTTGCTGATATGCGACCCCCCGGTGGAAAGACCGACGATCCCTCCAACGTAGCTGGCGCTGCCGCCGTCGATATTGCCGATGGAAAAGCAGTTTTGCACGATTCCGCGGTTCGTATCTTCGCCGGCTAGCGTCTGCAGGTCCCCTATGATACCGCCGATATCGTTATAGCCGCTGATATCTCCCGTAGAAAAACAGTTTTCGATGCTGCCCTTCGAATAATAGGTACGCATATAGCCGACAATACCGCCGACGTTTGAGGCCCGATCCACATATTTCTTGCCCCCGGCGATCTCTGCATCGACGCGGCATCCCGTTATTAATAGCACGCTCTTACCCCAAGGGTCGCCGTAATAGCGCTCGCTCATAATGTTGGCCGCGATGCCTCCCATATTGTCGATCTCTATGCCGGACAGCCGCCCGTCCACAAAGCAGTTATCAATGGTGGTTTTCCCGGCTTCAAGGGTTATCCCTGCCGTAATACCGCCAAGATTGCCGTCATCGGCGTAAAGCTGGGCATCCACACGACAGTCCATGATCAAGACAGAACCGGAGCCATTCGAGCTTGCGACGCCGATGCCCCCGAGAAGACCGCCCGCGCTGCCCTTGGCGTTAAGCGTTCCACTGACTTTGCATCCCCTCATGAAGAAAGAGCCTTCGCCGTTTACCTTGACCCCGCCAAGCAGACCGCCTATGCTTGGGCCGCCGTTGATCGTCCCTTCAAAGGAACAGTTCGTTAGCTCCGAAGCAACGCCGCCGTTAACAGTAACGCCCCCGACCAGCCCTGCCGCGCGCCCTCCGGAAGAAGCATAATATCCTCTGACATTGGCATCGACAAGATGGATATTCTTCAGGTTCCCATCAAACAGAAAGGCGAATAAGCCTATACTGCCAGTACGCAGCGCCTTTGCACCATCCAGCTCCATACCAATAATTTTATGCCCGCCTCCGTCGAAGGTGCCGCTAAACCCCCGCGTTCCTTCCCACGCTTCCCCAATCGGAATCCAGAGATGCGCGCTCAAATCGATATCGCCGGACTGGAGGAAAAATTGCCCCGCGTAATTGTTACCGGAATTCACCATCTGCGCAAAGTAGGCTAGCTGTGCGCCGTTTTCGATGATAAACGGCTTCTCCTGCGTTCCTTCGCCCTCCGCAAATGCTGTAGCAGCAACGCCTTCATCTGTCCATAAGGTACTGGGCGCGGCCCATGCAGTTAATCCTGCACTCAAGCTCACGCTCAATAGGAGAAGCAAAATAACAAAAAATACATTTTTTCTTCGCAGAGTTTTCATAAGAGATCATTCCACCTTCGTATGGATTTTGAACCGTTGAATTTTACAAACAACAACCTTGCGGGAAAAATATCCCCGCGTGCAGCCCGCGCAAAAAATTATTTGGGTTCTGTATTAAATTTGTATTAAAAAAGGAATGCCAGGTATGCAACATAACGCCGCGGATATCCTCTCCCCTCGTGTCATACTTGGTATGGATATCTACGAAGATTATGAAATAGAGCGGGTTATTTGAGCAGGGGAGAAAAACGACGTTCCTGAAAATACATAGGTGAGATTTACGAAATTTTTAAAATTATTATTGCTTAGCGATTCAGAGCGAAAGATCAGGAACCGCTTCTCTGTTCATAAAAACGGCTGACAAGCGCGGCACGCGAGGTCGTTCCCGTTTTTGCATAAATATTGCCGAGATGTTTTTGAAGCCTACGCTCCGTCATTGGAATACGCAAAGCGATCTCCCTGAGCGGACCGTCACTGTTCACGATATGCCGCAGCACGTCCGTCTCACGGCGTGTCAGGGCGTATCGCACGGCGAACTCGTGCTCGCAGTTTTCTGTTTTTGTCTCTGTGTCGTGCGCGGCATCTTTCTCCGCGTTCAGGAAAAAGAAAAGTACCGACAGCATCGAGAAAAAAACGCAGAAAATATAAAGCGCCGCTGACGACATACCATGAAAGAAAGTGGAAATAGAAAAGACAAACACCCCCGCGACTATGGCGTGGACGATACGTCCCATTCCGGCCCAAAGGGGCGGATTCTCCGTTTGTGCTGCGAGGTCAAAAAAGGAAAGGGTTAACCAGATAACAAAGAAACCACTGAAAACATAATAGACTGAAAGACCGTAGCCGCTGCCAAGGAACGCCTCCCGCATGAGAAGCGGCGCAAGGGAAAGAGGCAGCATGGCCGAGATTGTCGTAATCGCAAGATAGCGGCGCTTACCGCTGTCCGCAAGCAGCCCTGCGAGCACGAGCCCCGCCCCGTAAAAAAATCTGGGGTTGCCGGCCGCCGTAAAAACACCGGCGGCACGAAGCTGCGCAATAATCCCGTCCGCGGCCCCTAATACGCAGGCGATCAATGCAATCTGCACGAGCAACGTTCGACGGCGCCGCTTCGTTCTCCGCGTCTCTGCCGCAACGGCCGGCGGGCTGACAGGGAAAGATACGGCATTGCGTTCAACGAACAGGACAAGCAGGATCGCGGCGAAAGATACGATTAAAAAAACAGCCTTGTGTTCCGGCATATTGCGCAAGAGCAGTTGCTGCACAAGAACGGCAAGCGCGGCGCCAAACCCAATCGCACGCCCGCCGTACGGATTGCCGCAAAGCAGGCGAAATGCCGCAAAGTGGGCCAATCCCCCCAGATATCCATAGGACATGGAATAAAAAATATGAAAGAGCGGGAACGCATACCGCGCGCCAAAGAAAAAAGCGGCGGCATAAGAAACAAGGAAAATCGCACATGCCAGTGCGGTCATATATTTTGCATATACGGCGTATTTTTCGGAAAAACGTGTGCACCCGAACAGCAGGTAGCCCGCGGCGCCAAAAACAAGACTGATTGAAGCGACGAGCGGAACCTGCGACGCGCTGCTGTAACGACCGTAATAGAGCGTCAGGATCGATGTCGTCGAGACAAAGAGAAAAAGAAAGTATGCGGCCCCGGCTTTGGCTGCGTTATTGATCTGGCTGCGCGACTCGCTGCTACCAATAAACATGTTTTCACCCACCGAAAAACAGTAATAAATGACGCAGGACTGTGACATTTCGGTATAAAGCATCTGCATACGAACTATAATATAAATCATACATCATTTCTACATCTTCAAAAACATGACGGCGGTGGTTTTATGTCATTCGGTCCCGAACTGGTATGGAACTGGAGTGAATCGATCAGGCAACTGGTCTCTAAGAAAATACAAAAAATAGACGGCGCGGGCGATAAGGTTATCGCGACGTTCTCCGGCGGCGCGCATCTGCTCCTCTCGTGGGGTGCGCAAACCTGCGGTGCGGTGATTGTGAGCGAAACCGAAAAAAAAGCTCTCACGGCGGACGCGGCCTATATCCCGCCCCTAACGAACGCGCTCAAAAGCCACCTGAACGGCGCGGAACTCGTCGACTGCCGTCAGGTGCGGCGCGATAAGATTTTAGAATTTTCCTTTCGCAAAAGCGTCGGCGCAGGGTTTGCGTCGGAGCGCACGCTCGTTTTTGAGATCATGGAGCGCTACAGCAATCTGATCCTTTTGGATGAAAACGGAACGATTCTGGAAGCGGCGAAGCACATCCACCCCGCTGACAACGCATACCGCTCGGTGCTTCCCGGACAGCCTTACGCACTTCCGCCCGTCTTCAACGGGATCCCGCTGGAAAATTGGCTGACGGAGCCGTCGACCGAAACGCTTGCTAAAATTTCAGGCATTGGCGCGCCTCTTTTGCAGGCTGTCTCCAAGCTGGAGCTGCAAGATGCGCAAAAATACCTCGCGGATTTTTACGCTGCGCCTTCCCCGCTTTCTTTCGTACCACAGCGGCTTGGAAAATATGTCACAATTTTCCCTGTGCTTTTGGAAGGAGCCGAACCGATTTCGGAAAAACCGGAGAGTATCGGCGCCGTAACGACACTACTGCCTCTTCTTGGCACGAACATCGGCGCTAGGCGCAGACGGGCGGAGGAAAAAATCAAACGCGAAATCAAGCGCCGTGAAAAACAGGCAGCCGACATTGAAAAACTGCTCGCGCAAAACCCGGAAGAGCTGCGCCTGAAAGCGGAGGCGATCATATCCAATCTCTGGCAGATCAAACAGGGAGAAAAAGAAGTCTCGGTAAGCGTCTGGGACGAGGAAGGCAAACTTCGCCAGGAAACGGTCGCGCTCAACCCGGCGCTTTCGCCGCAGCAGAACGCGGCGGAGCTTTTCAAAAAATATAAAAAAATCGCGGCGTCACAAAAGAGGGCGTCCGCGCTTCTCGAAAATGTGAAAGAGGAACTGGAGGAATATAACGAACAGCTTGATTTTGCCGCTTTGATCGACGACGCCGACGCCTTCGCGCTAATCGAACGGGAGCTTGGTATTACCGGCGTTGAACGCTCGAAAAAGAAGAAAAAGGAGGAAGCGCACCTTCCGCCGCATAAGCGTTTTGATCTGGCATACGCGCTGGTGTTCGTCGGATTGTCAGCAAAGGGCAATCGCTTCGTCACCTTTCAAACCGCAACACCCGACGATTTCTGGTTCCATGCGCAGGGTCTGCCCGGTGCGCACGTTATTTTACGCTTCAATATTGCCCCCGGCGAAAAGCAAATCCTGGACGCTATTGATTTCTGCGCCTCTTTGGCGGCATGGTACAGCAAGGCAAGAGAGAGCGGTAAAGTCCGCGTTGATTTTACAAAAAGAAAATACGTCTCGCCAATCAAGGGCGGGATCGCAAACGTCACTTATAAAGAATTCGAGTCTACGAACGCAGATCCCCGTTTTTGGAAAGAATTTCTCGCAGAAAGGAGCTAAGCTCCTCAGGCAGCGGCTGTGTGAAACGCATCTCCGCGCGGGTACGCGGGTGCTCGAAACCAAGCCTCCATGCGTGAAGGAAAACACGGTCTTCGGAAAAGAGCGACGGCCTTGACGGTGCATAGACTTTATCGCCAACGAGCGGGCATTTAATCGCCTGCATGTGCACACGAATCTGATGCGTGCGTCCCGTATGGAGCGTACACTGAAGCAGTGAATACCCCGCGTGTGTCCAGAGAACGCGGTAATCCGTGCGGGACTCTCTGCCGTCCTCAACAATCGCCATGCGGAGCCTGTTGTTTGGGTCGCGCGCAATCGGCAAACATACGGTACCCGTTTTTTTCCGGGGCGCGCCCCAGCATAACGCGATATATTCCTTTTCTATGCGGCGCGCTTTAAATTCACGAAAGAGCCCTTCCTGCGCAAGGCCATTGCGCGCGACGACCATAAGACCGGACGTCGTCGCGTCAAGCCGATGGACGATACCCGGGCGTTTTACGCCGTTCAGCGTCCCCATATCGGGAAAACGATGCAGCAGTCCGTGCACAAGCGTACCGCGCCAGTGGCCCGGCGCGGGATGCACGACAAGCCCCGCGGGTTTGTTTATGACGATAATGTCTTCGTCGCTGTAGACAACTTCAAACGCGACGTCTTCGGGCTCAAGGTCGAGCGTTTCGACAGGAGGAACTTCGACGGAAAGAATATCCGCTTCCGCAACTTTCACGGACGGCTTGATGCGCCGTTCGGGCAAAAGCTTTACGCTGCCGGATTTAATAATTTTCTGAGAGAAGGCTCTGCTTATACCGAGAAGACGCGAGATCGCGTAATCCAGGCGGTGGCCGTCCAGCTCCGATTCAATCGTAAACGTCTGCGTGCCGGACTCCCCTTCGCCTGTCTGTTCGCGTGCATAGAAAAAGAGGGAAGAGGTATCCCTCTCCCCCGCTTCATGAACATTTTTTTTCGTTTTATTCTCCGAGCACATCTTTGCAGCGGTCGCAGAGGCTGCCGTCTTTGACCTCGGGGCGGCGTTTCCAGCAGCGCGGGCATTTTTCCGCTGCGCTCTTGCTGACGCCAACGGTGAGGCCCGTCGTTTCGTCGTCGAAAAGAATATTCGCGCCTTCTGCTTTGGCGACGACCTTTGCGGAGGAAACAATCAATATCTTCTCCCAAAGTTCGTCCGTGATTTTCCCGCCCAGATCCTGATAAAGGTCTCCAAGCACGATCAGTACATCCGCATCGAGCGGGTGACCGATGATGCCCTGCGAACGCGCGGCTTCGAGTGCGCGAAGCACGCCGGTGCGTGCCGTGAGCACGCTGTCCCAGAGCGGTTCATTCTCCGGCTCCAGACCGTCCGCCAGATTTTCCGGCCAGTCCGCAAGCAGGACGCTCCTGGGCAATTCGGGATCCATTTCACGCATTTGCTGCCAGATCTCTTCCGCGGTGAAGGAAAGCACAGGCGCCATCATGACAGTAAGCGCTTTCAAAGATTCCCACATGACCGAACGGATCGAGCGGCGTTCATGGTCGTTCTCCGCGTCCGCGTAGAGCGTGTCTTTGCTTACGTCGATGTAGAAGGAGCTCAGTTCGTTGTCACAGAACTGGTGAATGAGCGTCATGGGCTGGTGGAACTCGTACTCGTCGAGCCCCGCTGTCGCACGCGAGCGCAGGCGTTCCAGCTTGAGCATAATGTACTGGTCAAGCGGCGAAAGTTCCATATGCGGAACGACGTCTTTTTTCGGATCGAATCCCTTAAGGTTCGCGAGCAGGAAACGCGCCGTATTGCGAATGCGCCGGTATGACTCGATGAGGTTATCGAAAATTTGCTGCGAGATGCGCACGTCGCCGCGATAGTCGGACGACGCGACCCAGAGACGCAGGATATCGGCGCCGTGCCTGTCGATGATCTTTTCGGGCGTCATAACGTTGCCAAGCGACTTGGACATTTTCTTGCCCTCGCCGTCCATGATAAACCCATGCGTCAGCACAATGTCATAGGGCGCGCGGCCAAACGTCGCGACGCTGTTCAAGAGTGACGTCTGGAACCAGCCGCGATGCTGGTCGCTTCCCTCGAGGTACATGTCCACAGGCCAATGCAGATCCGGCCAGGTTCCGCTCTTACACACAGCGGCGTGGCTGGCGCCCGAGTCGAACCATACGTCCATGATGTCCGTGTCTTTGCGCAGGTGTTTGCCGCCGCATTTCGGACAAACGGCGAGATCGCCGACGAGTTCTTCCGGCGAAAGCTGCCACCAACAGTTGGTGCCGAGCTTGCGCACAACGTCCGCTACGCGACGCACACGGTCGCCCGTGAGGATGACTTCGTTGCAGTCTTCGCAGTAGAACGCCGGGATCGGAACGCCCCAGATACGCTGCCTGCTGATGCACCAGTCGGAGCGGTCGCGCACCATATTTGTGATGCGATCTTCGCCCCATTCCGGCACCCACTGTACTTCGGCGATGCTTTTCAAGGCCTCGTCACGGAAATCCGCAACCGCAACGAACCACTGGTCCGTCGCGCGGAAAATGACCGGCTTCTTACAGCGCCAGCAGTGCGGATAAGAGTGCGTGATTTTTTGGCGGCCAAGCAGCCTGCCCGACTCCGCAAGTATCTCAAATATCATATGCTCCGCATCGGAAAGCGACTTTCCGGCGAAGATCGGCGTATCAGAGTAATAGTGTCCCGTAGGATCGACTGGATTATAAACTTCGAGGCCATAGCGGACGCCCGTTTCATAGTCTTCGGCGCCATGCCCGGGCGCAGTGTGGACCGCCCCGGTACCGGTGTCGAGCGTAACGTAATCCGCAAGTACGACCAGCACCTTCTTATCATAGAAGGGATGCGTCGCCTCCGTGCGCTCAAGCTCCGCGCCCTTGCGCACCGCAAGAGGCTCGCCAAATGTAAATCCAGTGACTTTTTCGACTTCTTCTTTCAATCCTGTCGCAATCATGTAGATTTTTCCATCGGCTTCGTAAAAACCATAATCAAAGCGCGGATGAATGGAAACCGCCTGCGATGCGGGCAGCGTCCAGGGCGTCGTCGTCCAGATGATAATGGATACGTCCTTGCCCTTGAGTTCAGGCACGGCTTTTGCCGCGTCCTGATACGGGTAGGCCACGAATATTGAGGGCGACGTCTCGTCCGCGTATTCGATCTCCGCGGCAGCAAGCGCCGTCTCACAGTCCGTGCACCAGTAAATTGCCTTACGGCCTTTGTAGACAAGGCCCTTGTCCACCATATCCGCAAAGCCTTCGAGCTGCGTCGCTTCGTAGGCGGGCTTGTATGTGATATAGGGGTCGTCCCAATCGCCGATTACGCCGAGGCGCTTGAACTGCCCCGTCTGCACCGCGATATATTTTTCCGCGTACTCGCGGCAGCGCTCGCGCAGTTCGACGGGACTGATCTCCTCTTTGCTCGTGTTGAGCTCCTTGAGAACTTTCAGCTCAATCGGCAGTCCGTGCGTGTCGTAGCCGGGCACATAGGGGGCGAAATAACCGCGCAGAAATTTGTATTTTACGACGAAGTCCTTCAGTACCTTATTCGTGGCGGTGCCAATATGGATGCTGGCGTTCGCGTAGGGCGGGCCGTCGTGCAAAATGAACGAGGGCTTCCCTTTATTTTTCTTTTTCTGCTCACCGTACAGATCGATGTCATACCAGAACTTTAAAAATTCCGGTTCCCGCTGCGACAAGTTCGCGCGCATCGGGAAAGACGTCTGCGGCAAAAACAGGGTGTCCTTATAATCGTTCGCCATTGATGCATCCTCCTGTATTTTGAAACTGGCCGTTTTCACGGCCTCTTTAGATTTTCGTCCACATAACGGGCACAAAGACAGCAGAAACCAGAAGTACCCGAGTGTACAATTTACATATTATAAAGGGCAAGGTTGCGGCATGCAAGTTTTTCTATGTTTTCTGTGGGGCAAAATGTTCTTCTGGAGGAGTTTTTGGGGAATGGTATATTATAATTACAAATGGAAAGGCGGGGTTGATTTGCCGGAGTGGAAAAACGGAGGGCTACTGAATAAAACGCGTTACTCGCTGAACGGGCTGAAAGCGGCGTTTCTGTCCGAAAAAGCCGTTCGCAATGAATGCGCCGCCCTCTTTTGCCTCGTGCTTCTGGCGCTCGTCATGCGCCGTCCTCTGACGTCCGTTCTGACCGTTTTTCTCGTATCGCTGCTGCCGCTCATGGTCGAAATGATCAACACCGCGATGGAAACAATCATCGATCTCGAGTTTGGCCCAACCTACCGCGAAGAAATACGGAGAGCAAAGGATATGCTCTCCGCTGCGGTCTTCTTAAGTTTGATCATTGCTTACGGTACTGCGCTGAAAATTATTTTCTTCTAGGCACCCCGCTTTTGCGGAAAAACAAATCTACCTGCTCATCCGACTCCTCGTCCTGTGCCTCTGCCTCTTCGTTTTTCTCATGCTGCGAGGCTAAAGCTTCCATTTCGGCTTCGGTCATATCGGCGCCTTTGCCGTCTTCGCGCTTGATTCGTATAAATTTACGCAGCAATCCCTCGACGTAGTAGTTCGTCTCCACGATCAGCAGAGAATTTTCCTCCAACTGTTCCTGAATGATCTCGCTCTTCATACGGTCGTCAAGGAAATCTTCTGGCGACGGCATCATCATATCGCTTTCTTTTTCCGCCATGTTGCGCATGAAGTCCTCGGGGCCGACGATCTCCACGATGAGTTGATTGTTCGACTCTTCAGCGTTGAGTTCATTAATAAGGTCCTCGAGGTTCGTGATCGCGCGATAACCGGCAATCAGCGAATCCTGCGTTTGTTCGGCGATGCCGCCGCCGCGCACGACGATCTCACAGAAACCAAACGCGCTTTCAGGCACCGTGACTTCGAGATGTTTGACTGTCGCATGTTTGCGCCACGGCCGCAGCGTCACATCGACCGGAACGATTTCGCCGGGGGCATAGAATTCTTTTTTGTCCGCGATTTCGACCTTTTCAATAAACACGACCTTCGGTTCGCGCGTTATCTCCACTTCAAGCTCGACGCCAAAGGGGCGTATTTCCTGGAACTGGTTCAGTGCAAAAATTCGCGACAGTGCGTCGAACTCCATCGTCATCTCGCCAATCAGGTCTTCTCCGGAGAAGAACATATTGCGGCGTTCCCAGCCTTCCACAAGGTTTCCGCCAGAGAATTTATACTTCAGCACCGCGGTTCCCTCGCCGCGCCGCGCCCACAGATCGTCGATGATTCCGAGCATCCCCATCGTTCCGATGTAAGGCGCTGTGAATGCGTCAACGGCTGTCTGGAAACGTTTTGTCGCTTTTTCGCCCGTGTCAAGGTTATGGAATTTCACGGCGTAACTCGTCGCCGGCGCGAGACGTCCGAAATACCCGCCTATTGCTTCCGGTCTGTCCTGTGTGATAATCCCGACAATCGGTCCCTGATAGCCCAGTTTAAATGAGCTGTTGATACTCGGGATGATCTTGATGATACTTGCTTCTGTAAGCGGGTACGCAACCGCACCGTAGTTCATCATCGGATGCGCGAACGCGAGAAATCTGCCGTCTTTGCTAACGGCGGTCAGCGTGCCGATTCCGCCCATCGTGATATCGCCCCACGCAAGCGCCGCGCCCATAGCGGAACCCGGCTTCAGCGTCTTATTCAGATTCGCCGTACCGCTTCCCGCGGACGAACCAAGCGGGATCAGATCCACGCCAAGCCGTTTTTGCATCCGCTCCGTAACGCGCGTACTGATGCCGTCAACTAACAGCGGCATTGCGAGCGGCTCCAGCTCCGCAGTTTTCAAAAACTCGATCAAATCGATATCGTCGGAAATTGGAACTTCGTCCTCGGATTCCGAAACATCCATGAAGATGTCGTCGCTCTCCACGTCCTCGTCTTCGTCGTCGGCTGTGGCTTCTTGAAAAACATCCAAAGAAGCGAACAGATCGTCCGAGCGTATCGGTTCGCCTTTCCTGCCGCCAGCAGGCTCACTGGGGATCTTCGGGGAGACGCCAAACGCGGGAATTCTGTCCGGCCAGTCCATGGCTTTTACCATCTCTTCGATTGGTGTGACGAGCCCCAGATTTCTATCGCTGAACGACCAGCCATAGCCAATCGCGCCGACCAGTTTCCCATCCACATAGACCGGTGAACCGCTCATCCCCGCTGCGATGCCCCCGTTTCCGCGCACATACTGATCGTCGATACGGATCAGGATTAGATTTTTCGGGCTTGTCTTCCGCGGCACAACGCCCAGCAGCGTCGCGTCGAATTCTGATATCTGCGTTCCTTCAAGCACTGTGCGTACACGCGCTTTCATTCCCGCCTTTACCTGGCTCAGTGGCAGGACTGAATCCGTCGGAACGAATTGTTCCGCCCCGGCCGCGGGAAGCAGACAGAATATAAATAGAAACGTTATTGCCGCAATTATTTTTTTCATCATTTATTCCTCCGGTTTCTGCGACTTCCCTGTTTTCTGGAAACGGAGGAAGCACATGATGAGTTCATCTAAATCGCCGTCGAGCACTGCCTGAATATTTCCGACCTCGCACCCGGAGCGATGATCTTTAACAAGCTGGAAGGGCTGCATCGTGTAAGAGCGAATCTGGCTCCCCCATGCAATTGCTCTTTTTTCGCCCTGAATATTCTCAAGTTCCTCCCGGCGCTCCTGTAATTGCGCTTCGAAGAGCTTCGAACGCAGCACCTGCATCGCACTGGCACGGTTCATATGCTGCGAGCGCTCGGCCTGGCAGCTTACGACGATGCCGGTCGGTATATGCGTGATGCGCACCGCGGAGTCCGTCATATTGACGTACTGACCGCCGGCGCCGCTTGAACGGAAGGTGTCCAGTTTCAAATCCTCCGGCCTGATCTCGATCTCTACGCTATCCGGCAAAATGGGCATCACCTCGACCGAGGCAAAACTCGTGTGCCGCCGTTTCGCCGAATCGAAAGGAGAAATGCGGACAAGCCGGTGCACGCCCTGCTCGCCTTTCAAATAGCCGTAGGCATATTCACCGCTGATCGAGATCGTGACGCTTTTGATGCCCGCACCCTGATCCGCCAGTTCGTCGATCAATTTCACCGTGTAGCCGTGATCCTCCGCCCATCGCATATACATACGGTAGAGCATCTCGGCCCAGTCCTGCGAATCGAGTCCGCCCGCGCCCGCGTGCACGGTCATGATCGCGTCGCCCGCGTCGTAATCACCATCAAGCAATGCAAGCGTCTGATCTTTTTCGATCTCGGACGTAAGCGTGTCCGCCCGCGCGTAAAATTCTTTCGTCAGTTCCGTGTCGTCCGTTTCCCCAAGCAGTTCCGCAATCGCTTCAAGGTCGTCCAACTCTTTTTTCTTCGATTTGATTATTTCGAGTTTGTTCTGCAAACGCGAAAGGTCTTTCGATACGTTTTGCGCATCCTCCGAAGTCCAGAAATCCGGATCTTCAACTTTCGCACTTAATATTCCAATTTTTTCTTCCAGGCCGGCCTGGTCAAAGACTTTCACGCAGCTCGTCAAAAGACGAACGCAGGCCGGTCATTACAGTGCTGATTGGAAGTACCACCATAAAGAACCCCTCCAAAGATTACAAGTTGCCTTTTATTATAACGAGTAACAGTGTAAAATCGAATAGGTCTTTTACTGACCTGACATGACCGAAGGAGATTCCGCACGATGATCGAAGAGGCGACCAACAGACTGAAGTTGCTTGAGATTTTAGCCGGCTCCGAGGGGCAGATTGTTCCAAGCTCTACGCTCACGGACGCGCTCGCGCTTTCCCGTCAGGCGGCCTTTAAGCTGATTGGCGCGCTGCGCGGCGAAGGACTCGACATAGAATCTGTACCGCAAAAAGGTTACATATTAAATAGCATCTACCAAACGCAAGCGATGAGCCCGACGCTGATTGATTTTCTGCTTCGAACGAATCAGCTTTTTTCAAAGTGCTATTATTACCCCGAAGTAGATTCGACACAGGCCGTCGCAAAGAAATTTGCGTGGGACAATACGCCTGCGGGCGTTGTGGTAACGACGGACAGCCAAACCGAGGGACGCGGCCGCAGGGGCCGTTCATGGATCTCTCCCGCCGGGAAAAACCTTTATTTTTCCATCCTGCTGCGTCCAAACCTAAAACCGGGCGATGTGCAGCTTTTGAATCTCGCGGCAGGTATCGCGGTGCGCGAAACGCTGATTCAAGAGTACGGCGTAGACGCCGAACTGAAATGGCCGAACGACGTCCTCTCGGGTGGTAAAAAAATTTGCGGCATATTAAGCGAAGCGGCGGGCGACGCGGATAAAATCTACTATGCAATTACAGGGATAGGCGTCAACGTGAACATGAGTGCTGACGATCTTTCGGCTGACTTAAAGAAAACGGCGACATCCATGCTGATCGAAAAACACTGCGCAATCTCAAGGCCAATACTCCTGCGCGATATCTTCAGTCGTTTTTCTGAATTGATGCGCGTCCTTGAAAATCCCGACGCGGGCGTGGAGAAACTTCTTTCAATTTATAGGCAAAGCTGCGATACAATTGGCAAAGAGGTCAGAGTGATCCAGGACGATGAGGAGTTCCAGGGCCGGGCGCTTGATGTCACCGGTCAGGGCGCGCTGATCGTAGAGATCGACGGCAAAGAAAAAGCATTTGCTGCCGCTGATGTACACCATTTAAGACTGAAATAAAACGAAAGGAGGCGATGTCATGCGACTCACAGAACTTGCAAAGACCAGCGGTTGAGCGGCGAAAATCAGTCCAGCGGAGCTGGACCTTCTGCTCAAAAACCTGCCGGCGCTAAGAAAACCGGAACTGCTCGCTTCATGGAACCGCGGCGAAGATGCGGCAATGTGGACCATCGACGAGACCCGCATAGGGATACTCACCATTGATTTCATTACACCCGTCGTCGATTCGCCTCACAAATTCGGAGAAATCGCAGCCGCGAACTCTCTGAGCGACGTATACGCAATGGGAGGGAGACCGCTCATCGCGCTGAATGTCGTTTGTTTCCCGACCGCCTGCGAACCGCTGGAAGTCCTGCGGGAAATCCTCGAAGGCGGCGCCGCAAAGGCCATAGAGGCGGGGGCGATGCTCGCCGGAGGCCATAGCGTGCAGGATGACGAACCGAAGTACGGACTTGTCGTCTTCGGCGAAGTTGAAAAAGATAAAATGTGGCCAGTCGGAAGGGCGCGCCCGGGAGATAAACTGATCCTGACGAAATCAATCGGAACAGGAATCGCTGTGACCGCAATCAAAGCGGGACTGTTTTCGCCGGAGCATATCGAGACGGCAACGGAGACCATGGCACAATTAAACGCGATCCCGCCGATTTTGTCAGACGACCTGAGGAAAGCTATCTCATCCTGTACGGACCTGACCGGATTCGGGCTCGCAGGACACGCGCTTGACCTGCCTGCGGACGAAGTCGGCGTCCGAATAGACGTCACGAAGGTTCCTGTACTGCCAGGCATCCGCGAAGCGGCAGACATGGCAATGATCCCGGCCGGCGCGTACAAGAACAAAGAACACGTCGGAGCTAAGGTATTCAACGACTCGCGATTGGGACAATTTGCAGAGGACATCGCGTTCGACCCGCAGACTTCGGGCGGCCTGCTGATTGCGATTCCCGAACAATATGAGGAGCAATTGCTGTCCCAATTGCACGCAAACGGCTTCCAGTCAGCGGTGACGATCGGTGATTTCGTTGAAGGACCGCAAACCCTGCGGCTGATCTAAAATTTCTTTGCAGCGCACTTACACAGAAACGCCCACTTCTTTTTTAGAGAGGCGGGCGTTAGAAAATGGTTCCCGACTTTCACGCCGAGAACCATTTTTTGCTTTAACTATACTTATAGAAGGAAAGTTTTCCTAGAAAGTGATCCTCCAACCTGCGTTGATCGACCATGTCTGCTCAAAATCGCCGCCACTCGCTCTTTCGAAGTCGAGGTAGAGCGAATTCCGCTGGTTGACGCGATGCGTCATTCCGATACCGTAGACCCACCAGGAATCATCCAGCGTATCGTAGATCGGTATGCTATTTGCAATGATCGTAAAGTCGCCGTTAAATTCCTTCAGGTACGACGCTTTCGCGTAGAAGTTGGTATTCGGCGTTTCATAACCAAACAGCACGCCCGCCCGGCCAAGCAGGGAATCATAGCCGTCTACGCCGATCTCGAGACCGTTGCTCGCTGAATATGATCCGCTGTCCGTGTGGAGCCACGAGAGCTGCAGTTGGGGCTCCGCATACCAGGCGCCTTTTTTGGATTCGCTGCGCTGGTTAAAGCGGAAGCGTTTCCCTGTTTCCAGCGAAAGTCCGACCGCCCCTGTGTTCATATGTCCGCCGTCGACATACGTTCCGGCAGTATCGTGTCCTCTGAATTCGTTCTTCATCCAGACGTACTTAGCGATCGCATCCAGATAGTAACCACTGTCGCCGATGTAGGTCGCATACATACCCAGCGTGCGGTGATCCGCTTCGCCTGTACCGTCATTCAGGAAATCCATATCGCCGTTGCCGAGCCCGATAAAGGCGCCGACATACGTATCTCCGTTCTTGAGCCAGCTTCTGGAACGCTCAAGTTTGCGGTCATAGCCCAGCTGGAGTCCCCAGTAATCCAAATCGAACTCGTCTGAGTATCCGCGTGCATCTGCTTCGAATTTCCCGCCGAATGCGCGGAACCATGCGCCGTTGTCTCCGTAATTATCGGACCTTAGGTCGCCGAGGCGTTTCATCAGTGTGTCTGTCTCAGCATAGTTCAACAGATAATTGGCAACGAACGTATTGACCGCGTTGGAGCCCGTTGTTGTGGCGGCGGGCTTCGATCCGTGGTCTTGCAAGGCGCCTAAGCGCCAGTGCTGGCCGCCTTCGTTGTCAAATTCTCCCATGCCGTCGTCACTGTTGGTTAGGTCATACTGCCATGCTCCAAGTTCTACAATGTGCGTCAGAGAAAAGTCGCTGTTCGTGTCGGCCGTCTCTACCAGCAGAACACTCTCGTTGCCCGTTGTGGCAACGCTCCCGCTGTTTTCGATATCAATCAGGTGACTGCCCTCGGACGTATTCGTGACAGTCAGCCTGTCCGCCTGCTCCGCAACGATGTCGGTCTTCATATAGAAGAGTCCGGAGCCGGAGAGATCACTGACTCTCACCTTCGTGCCAAGCGCCGAGGGTCTGTAGTCAAGGGCGCTGTCGGTGCCCATATGGAGACCGCCGTGCGTCGTCGAATCTCCCGTAACGAGCCATGTGCTTCTCTCAAGGTTCAGGTCGATTATGGCGTCGTCGGACAATGAATTGACCATTCCCTTCAGTGTGCTGTCCGTCAGATCCATCGTAAGCGTACGCCTGTCCGCGCTTGCTAGAGGATCAATCAGGGAACCGTCATGAATGACATTTCCAATCAGCGCGCTGTCAGCTGCAGTCACGTGCCCCGCTCTGTTTGCGTAGAGCAGGTTGAGGCTGTCATCGCTGCCTGCGTCGACATCGTTCAGATTGATCGTGCCGTTGCGGTCCACGTACATATGCCACGTATCATCGTGAGAAGTGACCAGGAGTCGCCCGGAGTCCATATTTATCGTGCCGCCTTTTGAAACGGTCAGCGCGTGCGAACCTTCTCCGTCGGTAAGGGCATCGCCCGTTACGTTTATGGTCCCGCCTTTAGAGGCAACGGCCGCAAGATTCATATCTCCTATTGTCTGGATTCCACCTACTACATCGACCTGTCCGCCTTTTCTCGCAAGCGCCGCAATCGAGTGGTCTCCGGAAGAAATGATCTGTTTCGTATCGACGTGCCCGCCGTGGCTGGCAATTACGCCGAAGGTATGATCACCGCTGATTACGACGTTATTCAGGTGCACATCGCCGTCCCGCATGGCAATCACGCCACCCGCATAGTCGCTGCCGACATACGTCAGACCTTCGACCGTAAGCTCACCGCCGGTCAGGAATCCGCCCAAACCAAGTTCACCGTTCACATTTAGATCGGATTTCGCCACTGCTGCGCCGCCGTCCATCACAAATCCAGTGTTGCGGAAACCGTTAACATTGACATCGTCGGAAGCGATGTAGAATCCTCCGCTGATGCGCGCGCCAACGTTGAACGCGCCGTCAATCGTAGTCTTATCAACGAGTGAGAATCCGTCCAACTGCCTTGTTCCCGTTCCGAAAAGGCCGCTCATATAGAGGTTGTCAATCTGAGAACGCCCTTCTGTCTGATAGACGCCGGTATTGCCGAAACCATCAATGTGTATGCCGCCAATGTAAGAATCTCCGTCTTCCGCAACGAGCCGCACAGCCGTGTCGAACAATCCGACCATCAGTGCGCCGCCGATTTCGGACTGCGCGCCCGTCCCGGTCATATTGATTCCAGTACTGCCAAGCCCCGCCATGATTAGGGTATCGACGCTCGAATACGTATTTTCGCCCGACATATCGACACCTTTATCACGGATACCCGCAACGATCAGAAGGTCAATCGTCGAGTCGGAGGACGCGCCCTCAAGGTTGACGCCGGTGTTCCGATATCCCGTAGTCAGCAGCGTGTCGATATCTGAGGAGGATTCCTCGCCCAGCACGTTGACGCCGATGTTGCGAATGCCCAATACCGCCGCGTTATCTACCCGGGAGTACGCATTGTCGCCGTCCAGATTCACGCCGATGTTCCTTATACCGGCAACGGCCATGTCGTCAACGATCGAGACGGCGTTGTCGCCCACCGTATTAACACCGATGTTCTTATATCCGGCAACAAGCATATCGTCTACCATCGAGAAGTTCCCTTCCCCATGTTGATTGATGCCGA
Source organism: Synergistaceae bacterium OttesenSCG-928-D05 (assembly GCA_030266985.1). Classification (GTDB taxonomy): domain Bacteria; phylum Synergistota; class Synergistia; order Synergistales; family Synergistaceae; genus JAJDJB01. The sequence continues at coordinate 224 of JAJDJB010000017.1, read as the reverse complement.
TATTATCTACACCGATGACCGCAACGTTGTCAGCAATCGAAATATTTTTTCCGCCGTTCTGATCGACGCCAATATTCTGATAACCTGCGACTGCCATATCATCTACAAGAGAAATATTGACATCGCCTGTTTGCGAAACACCCTTGTTGTCGTAACCGAGAATTGCCATATTGCCTGCTTCACTCGCGTTCAGCAAGCCATCCTGCTCTACTCCGACGTTCTGA
>JAJDJB010000016.1 GCA_030266985.1 Synergistaceae bacterium OttesenSCG-928-D05 | reverse complement strand
AGCGGTGTCGCCGGCCCCAGGGAGCAGACAACCAACGAGCAAGCCTTTCGTCCCGGTAATTTTTTAGCCGGGGCGCTGAGGCGACGCCGCGCCGCAAAGTAAAACCAACTCCCCCGGTAATGTTCTAACCGGGGGAGTTGTGTGAATCGGCTGGTTTTCCATCAGGCGTTCTGTTTTCGTTTGGAGCGGGGAACGGCGCGATTATGCGTTAGCGACGCGTTTTCACGTTTTTTTGAATTTTTGTCGTTTCTGTATATATAATTCCTCTGCGTGCCTGTTCCGCGATGACGAATTCGTAGAGCGCGTCGTTCCCGGCAAGTTTTTCGGGCGCAATGACGCCTTTTTCTTTAATCAGTCCTTTGTCGATCGCCTGCGCGAAGATGGAGCAGGTGAAGCCCGTGCAGCGGCCCATGGAGTTCGACATGGTTTTTTCGTCGAATTTGTCGCAGAGGTCCCATGTGTGGGTCACGTAGTCGCCGCCTTTGTAGCCCGCCACTTCAATTTGCATGACGGTGAGGTCGCGGTCGCCTTTTTCGGGGTCCATCTTCCACATGGGGAAGAGGAGGTCGCACGCGACGTCGCGCGGGATGACTTCTTTGCCGCCGAGCATGCGCGGCGTTTCGTCGAACAGGCCCATTTCGCGCAGCACGCGCATTTGTTCCACGTGGCCCGGCCAGCGCATGGTGCGTTCTTCCATTGTTTTTGCGTTGATGTTGTTCACGAGGGAGCGCAGGCCGTCTGTGATGAAGGTTTCGAGCACGCCGACTTTGGGGAATTCTTTTTCGTAGAGTTCACCCATGGCTTCGATTACGACGGGTTTTCCGTCTTTCACGTAGCGCGCGGGGCGCGTGTATTCTTCGATGACGTCCGCCGCGGACCAGGTGATCTGGTAGTTGAAGGGCGGCACAAGTTTGTGCGGGATGCCGCCAACGTAGATGATGGCGCTTTCGACTTCGTCGAGGAGCGCAGCGCCGCGGCCCATGAGGAAGTTGGACATGCCGGGCGCAACGCCGATGTCGGGCACGACGGTGACGCCGTTTTCTTTGGCGAGGCCGCTTAGGGTTTCGAAGTCTTCGGGCATGAAGGAGATGTCGCTTAGATTTTTGCCCGCGCGGATGACGGTTTCCATCATTTTGAGCCCGTATTTGCCGGGCACGCCCGCGGTGACGATGTCCGCGTCTTTGATCGCCGCAGTGAGTTTCGCCTCGTCCGTCGCGGAGCATACGGACGTGTTCAGCTTCGGAAATTTCGCTTTGAGGCCCGCGAGCACTTTCTCGCTGACGTCAAGGACTGTGACGTCGTAGTGCTCGCTCATGTCATTCGCGATGACGCCGCCGACAAAACCGCCGCCTATCTGTACCGCTTTTTTCATACACAACACCTCCAGATTTTTTGTGATTATTTCTATTTTTGGGAAATGTAGACGCCGCCTAGTATGAGGACCGCGCCTGCAATTGCAAAAACGGTGATGCGTTCGCTGAGTACGATCGCGGATGCGATCATCGTCATGAGCGGAACAAGGTACAGGATGTTGTTCGCTTTAACCGCACCGAGACGCCAGATGACTTTGTTCCAGAGCATGAAGCAGAGCGACGACGCGATGACGCTCAGGAAAGCCAGGTTCGCAAAGATCGCGGGGCGCACGAGCACTTCGGGTTTCCACGCGAACATCGGCGTGAAGAGCATCGGCACCATTGCGAGCAGTGCGTAGAAAAAGCTGCGCCGCGTGATGAAAACCGCCGAGTAACTTTTGTCCATATTTTTCAATATGATGCTGTAGAACGCGAACGACACTGCCGCGCCGATCGCGAGCATGTCGCCAATCGGGTGCAGCTTGAGTACAAAGTGGCCGTTGAAGATGACGAGAAACACGCCGGCCATTGCGACCACGCCGCCCACGGCGAAATTTCTGGTGATCGGCTCGCCTTTCGTCAAAAAGTGCGCGAAAATGCCCGTAATAAGCGGCGCGATGACGACCAGAAGCGCGACGTTCGAGGCCGTGCTGTAGGAGAGCGCGTAGTTTTCGCCGAGAAAGTAGAGCGTTACGCCGAGCAGGCCCGCGAGCGCAAATTTTATTTCTTCTTTCACGCTTTTCGGTTTTTCAAATTTCGGATACGCGACGACCAGCACCAGGTAGGCCACAACGTATCTGTAGAACAGTATCTCAAAGGGCGTCAGGTCGTCCAGCAGCACCTTCGTGAAAACAAACGTCACGCTCCATATGAACGCGACGAACAACGCCACCAGGTAGTAACCTGTTTTTCCCCTCAACTCCATAAATCTTCCCACTCCAAACGATAACGATTACTCCAGTATTGTATACGATTTATTGCCATTTGGGTAGATATCTCTTATTGGTCCAGCCTTTTTCGCTCTTTTCGCCTTGGGCAAAGCGGCAATTTCTGCTACTATATATTGCGTGAATCGCAGGAGGGAATTTATGGACGAGAGAAAAATTCCGCTTGTTTCGATGCGCGGCATCGATAAAATTTTTTACGGCGCGTACGCGAACAAGGGCGTCGATTTTGACCTGTACGCCGGGGAAGTGCACAGCCTGCTCGGTGAAAACGGCGCGGGTAAGACGACGCTGATGAACTGCCTGGCCGGTCTTTATCTGCCGGACGCGGGCACGATCCTCCGCGACGGCAGGCCTGTCGTGATGGCAAGCCCGCGCGCCGCGATAGAAAACGGCGTCGGCATGGTGCACCAGCATTTCATGCTCGTTCCGGTCTTTTCGGTCTGGGAGAATATGGTGCTCGGCCTGAAGGACGAGCCCGTGCGCCTGGATAAGAAAAAAATCATCGCGCGTATCCGCGAACTTTCCGAAAAATACGGCCTGCACGTCGATCCGGAGGCAAAGATTTGGCAACTTTCGATCGGCGAACAGCAGCGCGTCGAAATACTCAAAATGCTTTACCGCGGCACGCCGGTGCTGATTCTGGATGAACCGACCTCGGTGCTCACGCCGCAGGAAACGCGGGAGCTTTTCCGGACGGTGGGGAATATGGTGGCTGCCGGTCACGGCGTTGTCCTGATTTCCCATAAGATCGAGGAGATTATGGAGGTTTCGGACCGGCTCACGGTGCTTCGCAAGGGCGTGAAGATCGCGACTGCGCCCGCTTCGGACCTGACGAGGGAACAAATTGCCGAGATGATGGTGGGCCGCAGGCTCGCGGATATTTCACTGCTCGACGACAGACCCGCGCCGGGGGAGGAAGTTCTCTGCTGCAGCGGCGTCTGCGCGAAGAATGACCGCGGCGCGCCCGCGCTGGCAAGCCTTTCGCTCTCGCTGCGCGCGGGGGAAATTTTGGGCATCGCCGGCGTGGACGGCAACGGACAGGACGAGCTCTGCGAAATTCTGGCGGGGCTGCGCATGCCGGACGAGGGCGCGGTTACCGTACTCGGGCGCGACATGACGGGCGCTTCGGCAAAGTCGTACATCGGGTCGGGCGTGAGTTACATTCCCGCAGACCGCAAGGGCGTCGGCCTCGTGCCGAACATGAACGTCGAGGAAAATATTTCGCTGAAAAAATATTGGGAAGCGCCGATCGCATCGGGTAAGTTCTTCATCGACTGGAAGTATGTGGCGGAGCTCGCCGCGGAGCGCGTCCGGCAGTACGACGTGGTCGCCCCGTCGATGCGCGCGCCGGTGCGCGTGCTGTCCGGCGGAAATCTGCAAAAGCTGATGCTTTCGCGCGAGATCACGGAAGATACGAAGATCATCATCGCAATGCAGCCGACGTGGGGGCTCGACGTCGGCGCGGCCGAGTTCGTGCATGAACGGCTCATCGAAGCGCGCGACCGCGGCGTGGGGGTTTTGCTCGTTTCAAAAGATTTAAACGAGCTCCAAACGTTTTCGGACCGCATCGCCGTCATTTCCGGCGGCGCGATCGTGGGCGTCATAGACGACCCGCGCGCGACGACTCTTGAAACAATCGGCCTTATGATGGCGGGCGTCAGGCCGGACGAAAAATAGTATAAAACGCGGCGCTATATTTAACCTTTCATTATAATATGTTCTCTTCTTTTGATTTATTTTTCGCTCAAAGGTGATAAAATTATGGCTTGGTGCTACGCAGCGTTCTGCTGTGCGCTTTTATCATGATTTCACAATGTAATAGAAGAAAGTAAAAGGGAGGCAACAGTATGAAACTTCCTACTTTCTGGGGGGGCACCCACCCGCCCCAGAAAAAAGAGTTCACGGCGGATAAGAAGATCGAACAGTATCTTCCGCTCGGTGATCTCGTATTTCCCATGGCGCAGAATCTGGGCGCGCCCTGTAAACCGGTCGTGAAAAAAGGCGACGCGGTACTTGCGGGACAGAAACTGGGCGACACGGAAGCGTTCGTTTCCGCTCCCGTGCTTTCGAGCGTTTCCGGCACTGTAAAAGAAATCGGTTTAAAGCTGACTTCATCGGGTATTTTGGAAGAATCCGTCGTGGTTGAAAATGACGGCAGATACGAACTTGACCCGTCCTGGCAGCCGCTGCCCGATTACGAGCAGATCGACCCGAAGGAATATGTAAAGCGCATCCGCGACGCAGGCATCGTGGGATTTGGCGGCGCAACGTTCCCGACCGCGGTAAAGCTTTCGCCGCCGCCGGATAAGGCGATTAAATGGGTGCTCGTCAACGCGGTCGAGTGCGAACCATACCTGACTTGCGACGACAGGCTCATGCGCGAGGATCCCGAGAAAATCGTGGGCGGCCTGCGCCTGATGCTGCGTCTTTTCCCCGACGCGAAGGGCGTTATTGCGATTGAAAACAATAAACCCGAGGCGATCGAGATCATGCAGAAGACCGCCGCCCCTTACGCGGACCGTATTTCCGTGCAGCCTCTCGCGGTGAAATATCCGCAGGGCGCGGAGAAAATGGTGATCGAAGCGGTTACGAAGCAGGAATATCCCGTCACCGCGCTGCCCGCGGACGTGGGCTGCATCGTGCTGAACACGCGTACGACTCACCAGATCTGGCAGGCGATCGCAGAGGGCAAGCCCGTGCTGACAAGGATCATCACCGTAACGGGCGAGGCGGTTGCCGAACCGAAAAATCTCGAGATGCCGCTCGGCACTTCCGTGCGCGAGCTGGTGGACTTCTGCGGCGGTTTCAAGGAACAGCCCGTTAAAATCCTCTCGGGCGGCCCGATGATGGGCGTGACGATCAAATCGATCGATATCCCCGTCGTGAAAAGTACGTCGGGCATTCTGGCGCTCACGGCAAAGACTGCATGCATGGCTGCGGAAACGCCGTGCATTCGCTGCGGACGCTGCGTCGAGGCATGTCCGGTCGGCCTCCAGCCGCAGCTGATGAACGCGTTCGCGCTGCTGCGCGATTATGCGGCTTTTGAAGAAAATTTCGGCATGAACTGCATCGAGTGCGGTTCCTGCTCTTACGTCTGCCCCGCGCACAGATTCCTGACGCCTTCGTTCCGCGACGGGAAGCAGACGATCATGGCGATGCGCAGAAAGGCGGCGACGAAATAATGGAACGGCTTCTTGCGGTATCAAGTTCCCCGCACATTCACGCCGCACAGGACACGCGCGCCGTCATGGGATGGGTGCTGATCGCGCTTGCGCCCGCGGGAGCGGCGGGGGTCTATTTCCTCGGCCTGCGCGCGCTCGCGGTCATGGCGGTTTGCGTTGTTTTCTCGGTTCTTGCGGAATATGTCTGGCAGAAAGGCATGAAACAGCAAAGTACGTCGGGCGACCTGTCCGCGGCGGTGACGGGCCTTCTGCTTGCCTATAACCTCCCGCCGACGATTCCCTTCTGGATGGCGGCGGTCGGTTCGCTGTTCGCGATTATCGTCGTGAAGCAGTTTTTCGGCGGCATTGGCTTCAACATCGTGAACCCGGCGCTCGCCGGCCGCGCGATGATGCTCACGAGCTGGCCGGTCGCGATGACGACGTGGACGATCGACGGCGTGTCCGGCGCGACGCCGCTTGCGCTGATCAAGGGCGGTTCCGCGGAACTCCCCGCGCTCTGCGACGTTTTTATCGGAAATATCGGCGGCTGCATCGGCGAAACGTCGGCAATCGCGCTTCTGATCGGTTTCGCGATCCTGCTTGCGAAGAAAATTGTTTCCTGGCATATCCCCGTCGTATATGTTGCAACGGTCGCCGCGCTTTCCGCAGTGCTGGGACGCCCGGCGGGTCCCGTTTATGAAATTTTCTGCGGCGGCCTTATGCTCGGCGCGATTTTCATGGCGACGGATTACACGACCTCGCCGATGACGCGAAAAGGGCAGGTGCTCTTCGCGCTCGGCTGCGGCCTTCTCACGACGCTGATTCGTACGTTCGGCGGTTATCCCGAGGGCGTTTCTTATTCGATCCTCATTATGAACCTGACTGTTCCGCTGATCGACAAGCTCCTGCGTCCGCGCGTTTTCGGGGAGGTGAAGAAGCATGGCTAAGATTTTTAAACTGGGTTTCGTGCTTCTCGTCATCACCGCGGTGACCGGTTTGATTCTGGGCGGCGTGTATACGCTTACGCTTGAGCCGATCCGCATCGCGAAGGAAAAGGAAAAAATGGAAGCGCTTGCGGCGACCCTACCCGGCGCGGCCGAGTTCAAACAGCTCGAGGTCGAGAACGACCCGACGGGCATTATAAAAGAAGTGAACGAAGGCAGCAAGGACGGGGAAGTACTCGGCTACAACATCACCGTCACGCCGAAAGGTTACGGCGGCCCGGTCGAAGTCGTGGTCGGGATTGCGAACGACGGTCTCGTGAAGGGCATCAAAATTCTGAGCCACGAAGAGACGCCGGGACTTGGCGCAAAGGCGGCCGCTCAGCCCTTTATGGGGCAGTTCGAGGATAAAAAGGCGGCGCTTTTTGCCGTAACGAAAAATCCGCCCGCTTCCGACGAAGAAATTTCGGCAATCTCTGGCGCTACGATCACATCCAGCGCTGTCGTGACCGGGGTAAACACCGCGGTCAGATACTGGCGTTCGCGCATCATGGGCGAAGGCGGCGCAGGCGGACTCGATGAACTCGACGGCCTCAGCGGCGCGTCCGCGCAATAAGGAGGACAGGAAAATGATGAATCCTCTCACACTCATTAAAAACGGGCTAATCAAGGAGAACCCTTCGTTCGTCCTCCTGCTCGGAATTTGCCCGACGCTCGCCGTCACTTCGAGCGCGTCGGACGGTTTCGGCATGGGACTTGCCGCCACGGCGGTCCTCATGGGATCGAACGTCGTTATCTCCGCAATCCGGAAATTTATCCCCGACGAGATACGCATTCCCGCGTTTATCGTCGTCATCGCGGGCTTCGTCACGGTCGTCCAGCTGCTGATCGCCGCGTATGCGCCCGCGCTCGACAAGTCGCTCGGGATCTTTATCCCGCTGATCGTCGTCAACTGCATTATCCTGGCGCGCGCCGAGGCGTTCGCCTTTAAAAACAGCGTGATCGATTCCCTGTTCGACGGCGTGGGCATGGGACTTGGCTTTACGCTCGCGCTTACAATCATGGGGAGCATCCGCGAACTGTTCGGAAACGGCTCCGTCTTTAACTTCGCGATCCTGCCTCCCGCGATTGAACCCGCCCTGCTCATGATCCTGGCTCCGGGCGGCTTCATCACGTTCGGCATTCTGGTCGCGCTCTTCCGCGCTTATCAAATCCGGAAAGAAGAACAGGCCACCGGCTCGATTTCCACCTACGACGGTTGGGAAAAGCTGGGCGCATGCGAAGGCTGCAGCCTGAAATCGCTCTGCGGCGGAGGCAACCAGTCGGTACCCTGCGCAAGCGCGGAAAAAAAGGAGGCTGATGCGTAATGAGCGGTCTTTTGGCGCTCTTTATCGGCTCGATCTTTGTCAATAACATCCTGCTGGCGCGCTTTCTCGGCTGCTGCCCGTTCCTGGGCGTTTCAAGCAAGCTCGAGACCGCGAAGGGGATGGGATTTGCGGTTATCTTCGTCATGCTCATGGCGTCGACGATGACCTGGCTCATCTTCGAATACATCCTCGTGCCGCTCAATTTGCAGTACCTATACACGCTGTCGTTCATCCTCGTAATCGCGGCGCTCGTCCAGTTCGTCGAGATCGTGCTGAAGAAAATCCAGCCGGGCCTCTATAAATCGCTCGGCATCTTCCTTCCGCTCATCACGACAAACTGCGCGGTTTTGGGCGTCGCCGTCATCAACATGAACGAAAAATACGGTCTCATCGAGTCGATCGTGCACACACTCGGCGCGTCGATCGGATTTTTGATCGCAATCGTGCTCATGGCGGGCATCCGCGAACGCATCGAAGTCAGCCAGTCGATGCCGCGCTGCCTGCGCGGCCTCCCGATCGCGCTCGTGACGGCTGGACTTATGTCCATCGCCTTCATGGGCTTCAGCGGGATCATTTAGGAGGTGCGCAGATGACTGGAATGATTTATCCGGCAATCATCATGGGCGGCCTCGGACTGATTTTCGGCGCGCTCCTCGCGTACGCCTCGAAGGCGTTCTACGTCGAAGTCGACCCGCGCCAAATCCAGGTCCGTACCGTGCTCCCCGGCGCAAACTGCGGCGGATGCGGCTATGCCGGCTGCGACGGCTACGCCGAAGCGGTCGTGGCGGGAGAAGCGCCGATCACTTCATGCGCGGCGGGCGGCTCTGTTCTGGTCGAACGGCTGTCTGAGATACTCGGCGTGGAAGCAAGCGGCGACGAACCGAAAGTCGCGTTCCTGAAATGCCAGGGCTCGCCTGAAAAAACGGTAAAAGACAGCGTTTATTACGGCTTCGCGGACTGCCGTCAGGCGGCGGTTGTCCCCGGCAAGGGGCCAAACGCCTGCCGTTTCGGCTGTCTCGGCCTCGGAACCTGCGCGCGCGTCTGCGTATTCGGCGCGATGTCGATCAGAGACGGTCTCGCCGTCGTCGACATCGAAAAATGCGTCGGCTGCGGCACCTGCGTGGCACAGTGCCCGCGCGAAGTGCTCTCGCTCGTACCGAGAAAAACAAAAGTCCAGGTCGCTTGCAGCTCGCCGCTGCGCGGCCCCGATGTGAAAAAAGCCTGTTCCGTCGGCTGCATCGGCTGCACGATGTGCGTGCGCAGCTGCCCTGTGCAGGCGATTGAAATGAAAGGCGCGCTCGCGGAGATCCACGTCGAAAAGTGCATCAACTGCGGCGTCTGCGTTTCAAAATGCCCGACCAAATGTATCATCGACAGGCGGTCGAAATGGGAAAGAGAACAGGCGGAAAAAACGCTCTGCGAAATAAACGCGGAAAAAGAAGCTGCGGCGCAAAAGGAAACGGAAACAAAACCCGCCGAATAAGCAATTAAAAAATCAAACTGCACAAAAAAATCCCGCCGGTTTTCCAGCGGGATTTTTTATTTTCTTGATTATCTTGTTTATTCCGTTTCTTTGTCGCGCGACTTTCGTTCCGCTTTTTTCTGCCGCGCACGAAAATGTATTCGCTCCGATTGCAAGGTGATGATCGCGATGACGGAAACGAGGCCCGCTAGCGGGAAATGTCCCAGCCCAATCACGATCCCGAGCACCGAGACCAGAAAAATCTCCGCGGCGGTCGTAACGCCCTGCACGGCCCCCGACGCCGTTTTCACGATGATCCCCGCGCCAATGAAACCAATGCCCGTCAAAAGACCCACGACAAGCCGCGCCGGGTCGGTCCGCACGCTGACGTTCTCCGGATACGTATGGTAAATATCCGTAAAGCCATAGGCCGAGATGATCGCGATCGTGCAGGCGGCAAGGCAAACAAGTATATGCGTGCGCGCGCCCACCGGTTTCAGGCTGCGCTTCCGCTCAAGGCCGAACACAAGCCCGCACAAAGTTGCCAGCGCAACACGCAGCAGAATTTGATTGGATGAAATAAACATCGGTGTCATATCTCTCACGCCCCTGCTTTGTCGCCTTTCGCTAAAGTCCATATATTCTATCACTCTGACACTCTGTAAAATAGTGCGCCAACGTTTTCTTTTCTTCTCTTTTATGATAGAATACATTGTACTTACGAAGTGACTACGAAAGGAGAATTTTAGATGATAAAAACTCTCACGAAGCATGGCAACAGTCTTGCTCTGGTCATCGATAAACCTATTTTGGAACTGCTGCACATTGAAGCGGACACGCCGATCTCCATTTCGACGGATGGAAAATCACTCACGCTTTCGCCCGTGGTAGACCCGGAAAGGGCAGAAAAGCTCATGCAAATCAGGCATAAGATCAACGAAAAATATAAAAGCACGTTTGAGCGGCTTGCAAACTAAGACCCCATGACGCCCTCTTTTTTTACGATAGAAGAAATCCTGGAGTTTCATATCGAGCAGATTGAGTTGTACGGCGGTTCGCACGGTATCAGAGAACAGGCGCTTTTGGAGTCCGCCATGACAATGCCCATGGCTGGAATCGGCGACGAGTATTTTCATGAATTTCCTTTCGGTATGGCGGCGGCATACCTGTATCACATCGTGCAAAACCATCCCTTTATTGATGGGAATAAACGGACGGGACTCGCCGCATGCCTATATTTTTTAGAGTTGCACAACCGGGAAATACAGGCTGACCCGGATGAGCTTTATGAAATGGTCCGTTCCGTTGCTTCGGGCAAAATGCACAAACCGGAGATAACTGCCTTTCTTGAACGAAGCTGTGTAGAAACAAATTCCTGACACGCTTTTTTTAATCAAACAAAAAACGCCGCCGTTTTCCTGAACAGGAACAAACGGCGGCGCTTCATTATTTGTCGATGACTGACAAACTTTATTTCTTAATTCCAACCTCTTTCGCAAGCGCGGTGAACGCGGGCAGCGATTTTTTGATCGTTTCGACGCTGCAGCAATAAGCGAGGCGGAAATGTTTTGAACTGCCGAAACCGGTTCCCGGCACGAGGATGATGTTGTGTTTCAGCGCACGGTTTTTGAACTCCATGACATCGGGAATCGGGCATTTCGGGAAAAGGTAGAACGCCCCGCCCGGCTTAATGCAGTCAAACCCGCATTCGATCAGGTGGTTGTAAAGCATGTCGCGGCGCTCCTGATAGATGCCTACGTCTACTTTCGCGTCAAGCGATTCGCCCACGACTTTCTGGAAAAGGGACGGCGCGTTGACAAACCCCAGCGAGCGGTTCGCAAAAATCAGCGCGTCCATGAGCGCGTCGATATTTTCGATCATGTTGTTCGCGGCCACGTAACCGATGCGTTCGCCTGGCAGCGAGAGCGATTTACTGTAGGAATAACCGATCAGCGAATTTTTAAAAATTGCGAGAACGCTCGGCACCGTTGCTCCGTCGTAGACGATGTCGCGGTAAGGCTCGTCGGAGATCAAAAAGATCGTCGTGCCGTATTCTCTTTCTTTCGCTTCCATTAGAAGTGCCATCGCGCGCAGTTTTTCCTCGCTGTAAATGACGCCCGTCGGATTGTGCGGCGAGTTGATCAATATCGCTTTCGTGCGCGGCGTGATGCTCTGCTCAAGGACGTCCAGATCGGGCTGGAACGTTTCGGGATCCGTTTCGATCACGACCATTTTCCCGCCGTGGTTGTCGATGTAGAATCCATATTCGACAAAGAAAGGCGAGAAGACGATCACTTCTTCGCCGGGGTTCAGCAGCGATTTTAAGATCACGTTAAGCCCGCCGCCCGCACCGACCGTCATGACGATATTATCGCCTGACAGCGTACTGCTGCCGTTTCTTTTGTTCAGGTCCGCCGCGATTTTCGCGCGCACGTCCGCGTAACCGGCGTTGCTCATATACCAGTGCAGGCCGGGCTTGTCCTCAAGCACGAATTTCTTCAGCGCCTCTTTCGTCTCTGCCGGCGGCTCGGGATCCGGGTTTCCGATACTGAAATCGAACACGTTTTCCGCACCGTAGATTTTTTTCAGCTGCGCGCCCTCTTCAAACATCGCCCGGATGCCCGACGAACCCGCTAAATGCTCCATAACTCTTTGCGAAAACAAGGGAATCTCCTCCTGACTTTAGCCGTTAGTCCGACTATTCTATCGCTTTTTTCATCTACTGTCTGTAACCGCTAAGGAAAACTTCAAGGCGGTGCGCGACGTCCTTCAGCTCTTCCACGTTCGGCAGATAAACGATCCGGAAGTGGTCCGGGTCTTTCCAGTTGAAACCGCGCCCGTGTACGATCATTACGTGCTGCTGTTTCAAGAAGTCCACGGCGAAGCGCTCGTCGTCCGTCAGGTTGAATTTTTTCATGTCGAGTTTCGGAAAAATATAGAACGCCGCCTTTGGCTTCACCGCGCTGACGCCGGGAATTGCGTTAAGCGCCTCCGTGATGGCCTCGCGCTGGTCGTAAAAGCGGCCGCCGGGAACGAGCAGGGGATCGGCTGCGTTGTAGTGCTTCAAGGCCTCGGGAATGATTGCCTGCGAAAGGACGTTCGAGCAGAGGCGCATCGAGGCCAGCATATTGATGCCTTCGACGTAACCTCTGACGCGGGATTTATCTCCGCCTATGCACATCCATCCGCAGCGGAATCCCGGTATCCTGTGCGATTTGGAGAGCCCGTTCATCGTGACGACTGGCAAATCGGGCGCGAGCGACGCGGTCGAAACGTGTTCGAGACCGTCCATCACAAGGCGGTCGTAAATTTCGTCCGAAAACAGTATCAGCCCGTTCTGCCGCGCAAGCTCGACAATCTGCTCAAGCAGCGCACGCGGATAGAGCGCGCCCGTCGGGTTGTTCGGGTTGATGATGACGATGCCTTTGGTGCGGTCTGTGATTTTCTTTTTCATGTCGGCAATATCAGGGAACCACTCCGACTGCTCGTCGCAGAGGTAGTGCACGGCCTTGCCGCCCGTCATGCGAACCGCTGCCGTCCAAAGCGGATAATCGGGCATCGGGACCAGGATTTCATCCCCGTCGTTCAGCAGCGCCTGCATCGAGATCATGATCATCTCGCTCACGCCGTTGCCGGTAAAAATATCGTTTTCCGTTACGCCCGGGATATTTTTCATCCCGCAGTACTCCATGATTGCGCGGCGCGCGGCAAGCTGGCCTTTGGACTGTGAGTAGCCCTCCGCGCTCAGGATTTTTTCCCGCAGGTCGCGAAGCAGTTCGTCGGGCGCGCATATGCCGAAATGCGCCGGGTCACCCGTGTTAAGCATCATGATATCGATGCCCTGCTCTCGCATTCGGTCCGCTTCGTCCACAATCGGCCCGCGCACGTCATAACTTACGTTATTTAATTTCGTCGATTTTTCAAAATCCCACATCATAAGAACCCCCAGTCTCAGCCGCTCAAAAAGCGGCAAACAAAAAACGCCCCAGACTTTTGTCTAGGGCGAAATATTTTCCGCGGTACCACCTAAATTCGAAGCGTTACGCTTCGCGCTCATCCAACACAGGGCGTTCGCCCGATGTCGTCTCCGCTGTAACGGGCGGAATCCCGATGGCGCCTACTGAACTTACGTCGTTCGGTCCATAGCTCAGAAGCCGCTTCCGCAATCCCTGCTCGAAGATTTTCACCAACCATCTTCTCTCTGTGCTTTCAGGAAAACGTACTCCTCTTCTTCATCGCCTTTACAATTATTCACGATGGGCGTCATTATAACGGAAAAACGCCAATTTCACAAGCTATGAAAAAACAGCTGCATTTTTCGAGCATTGACGCGAATCGGAAGTTTTTAATAACAGGGCGCAAAAAACTGTTCCGTTTTAGGGCGTTTCTTCCAGCAGGGGAAGGTCTTCGTCGCTGCGGATGGCTCCTGATTTGCGTACACGAAACGTCACGCTCATCTCTGCGCCGCGTTCGTCGGCGGCTGTGATGCGGTGCGTACCCTCGGACATCGGCCAGAAAACTGGGCGTTCGCGCGACGGGCCGCTTGAGTCAAAATATTCGCCGTCCACGAACCAGAACAGCTCGCCCCCGCCTCCGGCGGCAGCAAGTTCCAGGCGTTCTTTTTCCGTCCGCATCAAGTATGAAGCGTTCGGTAATATCGATGTAATGCGCAGTCTGCGCTGCGACTCCTGCGGAGCGTCGTCTCGCTTGAAGTAATTTTCAAGTTCCGGCGGCCATTTAATAACGATACTTCCCTTTTCAAACGCGTGCAGTTTGCAAGGTTCGCGGCGGGAAATTTTTTCGATGTAAAGTTCTTCTATGCTTTGCGGGCACCATTGATTCCGCAGCGCACCTGACAGAGGGCATACCGGGCCGCGCGCGACGCCTTTCGGCAGATCGAACCATTTTGTGCCCTGCGGCGTGATTTTCCGCAGAATCCGGATGGCGGAAGGGGCCGCCGTGTTGATTCCGACCAGCGGATAGTGCGGGCGCCCCGCCGGATCGCCGTACCAGACGACCAGCGTGTATTTTGAGGTCACCGCCGCCGTCCAGGCGTCACGCCGTCCGTAAGAGGTTCCCGTTTTAAAGGCAATAACCGTACCGTCTTCTCCAAAGATTTCGTTATAAAGCGGCAGCAGGCGGCGCGTATCTTTCAGCACGTCCAGTGCGAGCGCGGAAGATTCTTCGCTTAAAACTTGCGTTTTATGTTCGGCTTCGGCGCCTTCCGCCCAAACGAGCGGCGTGTCGACGCCGCGGTTTGCAAGCGTACGGTATGCGCGTGCAAGTTCGAGCGCCGTCACTTCGCATCCGCCGAGGACCAAACTGTCGCCATACCAATCTGCGTCTTTTCGGAAATGGGAAAAAGAGAGACGTCTATATAGGTCAAGCGTTTTACGCCCTCCTTGCATGCGAAAAACGCGAACTGCGGGAACGTTCAGAGAGTCCGCAAGCGCAGTCCTGGCCGAGACCGGCCCCCTAAACATCCGGTCGAAGTTACGGGGGCCGTCTCCAGAGCCGGCATCGGCAAGCATGGAGGCGGGCGTTAATTCGCCGGATTCAAACGCAAGCGCGTAAACGAATGGTTTCAGCGTGGATCCGGGCGATCGCGGCGACGAAGCGCAGTCGACCCACGCCGCGTCAATATTCCAGCCTTCTTTTGCGTTTCCAATGTAACCGCGCACCGCGCCCGTTTCGTTTTCAACAAGCACCGCTGCGCCAGTTATTCCCGGATCCATCGTCGCAAGCGTGTTCGAAAGCTCCGTTTGCAGCGCATACTGTTTTTCCATTTCAATTGTCGAACGCAGGCGTCCGTAACGGTCGGTCATGCGCCATACATCGGAAGTCCGCGCCGCACGTGAGGCGGCCTGCATAAAATAGGCTGGAAGCGCCCGTTTTTCGCTGGGCAAGGGTTCCTGTTTCGCGCGTCTCACTTCCTCGTCCGTTGCCACGCCGCGTTCCAGAAGTGTGTCTATCAGGCGGTCACGCAGCTCCCTGGCTCGCTCCGGATGCCGGTCCGGCCTGTAAACGGAGGGGCCGCGCAGGATTCCCGCGAGCAGCGCCGCTTCGGCAAGCGAGATATCTTTTGCATGTTTTCCAAACCATGTGAGTGAAGCCGCTTCAACGCCGCGGATATTGCCGCCGTACGGCGTGATATTGAGATAGGTTTCAAGGATTTCGCGTTTCGTTTGAAAGAGCTCCAGTACGGACGCCTGCCAAAATTCCTTCGCTTTATTGATTGGCGTTCTGTCGCGGTCGATCGAAAGGCGGATTACCTGGCTCGTTATCGTCGAGCCGCCCGAAACGACCCTGCCTTCGTCCCTGTTTTGCAAAACCGCCCTGAAAATTGCGGGCAGGTCGACGCCGCTATGCGTCCAAAAACGGCGGTCCTCCAACGCGACAACGACAGCAGGCATCCATTTGCCCATCTCTTCATAGGGGATGGGGAGCCGCCATTCGCCGTCTGTGGAAAGCGTGCCGCGCATTGCAAAACCGCTCCTGTCCGTGACAACAAGCGATGCCGGCCGTTTCAAGACCGCGTCAAAGGGGAAGGTTATATAAAGAAGAAACAATGAACAAAACAGCAAGGCAAGCGCGGCGGCGTTTCCGCTGCGCTTGCCCGCCATTTCTTTAATTTTTGCCGTAAAACGCCGAATGTTTTTCAACTGCGTCAAGCGGACATGCCGCGCGTTTTACCCTTGCGGCTCCTCATCCTCTTCTGTGACGCCGCGAATGATTTCAAGCGTACCTCCGCCGTTTATGCTCTGTACAGCCGGGTCGTACATACATTCAGCGGAGATCTGCGGCACAACAAACGTCCCCGCAGTAACCGCGCGCAGCGTGAAGTCCCATTTCAGCGTGCTGCTGATCACGTCGGCAAAGAGGATAATGCGGTCGTCGCGCAGCTCAACGCGCGCGTTGTAAGGCAGTTCGCCCTCTCCGCCCGTGAGCCGCGGATTTTCTACTTCAAGCCCCGCGGGAAGCGGGATGACCGCGATGATATTTTTCAGCGTTCCCGCTGTCGGTTTGATTGAAACTGTGGCAGTCAGCGCTTCGCCCTGATGCACGCGATCCGTAATTATATCGTCGGTGCGGTCTTTCAACACCTGCCGGATTTCAATACCTGAGTCAACGGGCTGGACGGGCTTCGTCGGCACGCCGCTGATGGTAGACGCTGCGAAAAGCCGCGCTTTGCCGCTGTTTTCCATTGTAAAAGCGTCGTTCTCTCCGATATTGAGCGCCGCTGTGCGTTCTTTGACCGAAACAGAGGCGAGCGTTTTTCCGGTGCTGTCTTTGATTTCACCCGCCGGTTCGCCTTCCGCGGGCTGCGCAGCAAAGTATCTCGCAAGCGCAAGCGTTGTGAATCCGCCCTCCTGCGTGTTGTAATAGCGCGCCGATTTAAAAGAATCGATCAGCGCAAAAGCAACGGACGCAGCGGAGGGGGAAGAGGGATCCGCATAGGTCCACGCAAGCAGCTGCAATGCTTTATTGCGCAGGTTGGAATCGTAGTTGTCGTTGCCGCCCGGGATCATGCGAATCGCTTCAAGGTTCTGGCCAAGAATCGACTCCGCGTCCGCTTTCTGCCCGGCCGCCCCGTAAGCGGCGGCAAGGAAGAGGCGCGCGGACGGCGGTAATTCTTTTTCACGGTCTTTGAGATTCGACATCCAGCCCAATTGGTTCTCGCCCGCGATTGCAAGCACGAAACAGGCGTAGGCACGGCGCGTCAGCGCTTCTTTCCACGCCCAGTCGTTGTCGGAAGCGGGCGCCATTGTCAGGATTCGACGGACATAGCTAAGCGCCGCGCTCATATTTTCAGCGGGAATCTCAAACCCTTTCTTTTGCGCCTCCAGCAGGAAATGCGTCGCGTAAAGACTGTCCCAAAGCTGCGACCAACCCTGCCCCTGCCAGCGGGCAAACCCGCCATCGTAATTCTGGAGCCCTCTAATACGTTGGATACGCATTATGAGCGAACCTTTCAGAGATTCTTCCGGCGCGAGTTCCGGGTCTACAGCCGCGACAAGGTCCGGCATCGAGAGCAGCGGCCACGCGGAGGAGATCGTCTGTTCCAGGCAGCCGTACGGATAGGTGATCAAATATTGCGCAACGTCCGCGATGGAGATTGCGGGCATGGCGGAAAGCATCACGCGGCCGCTCTTGGTGCCGGCGAACCAGTCGCCGGTCAGGTTGATTTTCTCGCTTTTCCCCGTCTCAATAACGGCCGACCAGTTTTCGCTCACGCGCGGCGCCGCCGGGCGCACCGGCAGTTCGATTTCGTCTTCGATCTTGCCGCCCGGCCACTCCGCGGTAAAGAGAACCTTCGCGACGCCGTAGCCCGTGCCCTTGAACGCGAGCATGCGCGATTCTTTTTGGCCCGCCGCTACCGAGAGCGTAAATTCTCTTTCACCTTCAAGCGCGATCGGGCCGGTCGGCGCAATGGTTATTTTGACGTCCACATCGCCGCTTGTCATATTAAAGACGGAGAGCGGAGAAGTGAGCACGTCGTCCGGTCCCAGCGCGCGCGGCAACGAGGGTTCGATTACAACGTCCCTGTTGATTTGCGCCGGTCCGTCGCCGCTGCCAAGCGCTTTCGCGGATACGGCGACCGCGGTAAGCCGCGCCGTTCCTGCAAATTCCGGCACGTCGAATTTGACCGAAGCCTGTCCATTGCTGCCCGTGCGAACCGTTTGAATCAGCGATAGGATTTTAAATCGCTGCGCCTGAACGGGATTCAGGCTCTGTTTCATCATCGCGTTTTCGTCCATCCCGCCGCCGCCCGCTGTCAACAGCTGCGTCGTTTGATCTTCCGGCGAAATAATGGCGTTATACAAGTCGTACGTCTCCATGCCGAGCATCCGCTTCGCCGTAAAGAACCCCCACGGATCGGGAAGCGTCCAGCCGGTCAGGCCAAGTACCGTTTCGTCAACGAGCATCACCGTGACTTCCGCCGCGGTTCCTTTGCCCTTGGCATCCTTGACCGTCAGTTTTATTTCGTTCTCACCGGGTTCGATCCGGCCGATATCCGGAATTTCAACCGTGAGTTTTTTGTCGCTGTTGTCCATCATGAGCGGCGCCGCGCCATAGGCGCGCATCTGCCCTGTTTCGTCCTCTTCCTTCGCGGGTTTTATGACCTGCGCGGTGATCCACGCGTTCGGCATCATGAATTCATTCGCGCGGAGCGAAATTTCGATTTCCTCGCTGCCTTTCATTTCGCGGACTTCGCGATGTACGACTTTGTAGGTCTCAACCGCGAGCAGTACCTTCCCCGCAAACGGCGCTTTTAGTTTGACGCGAACCGCGTCTCCGGGTTTGTAGAGCTCTTTGTCTGTTGTAATCTCGACACGGTCGGGCAGGTTTGAATCCGTTTCGCCTTCATCGTCGTAATAGGGCGCGTACACGTAGAAGTTATACGAAGCCTTCGCGCCGCTTTTCGGATCTTCCACGCGCACAAGATAATTGCCGGATTGTGTCGGCGTATAGGAAACTACGCCTTCGCCGTCTTTCAGTGCGATTTCGCCGGAAGCGCGGTCGATCAGCTGCACCTGCGTGCGGTATTGCGTTCTGCCGTCCGATTCGTAAAGCACGGACTGAGTGACTTTCCGGAAAATCTTGTATTCCAGTTTTGAAACGTCCGCCGCTTTTCCTTCCGGCGTAACCGCGGCGGCTTTGAATTCGAACGCTTTATTCACCTGGTAATTGTTTGGCATATTGATGCCGACCATTACTTCGCGCGGGAACCAGTCCATCCGGGTCGTCTTGTAGACCCAGCGGCCGCCTTCTTCCATAACGCCGGCACGAAGCACGAGTTCCAGCATCGAAGGCGCGCCCCATGTACGGCTTTCCACGTCCGCTTCGGCTTTTCCTTCCTCGTCGAGTGCGCCGGAACCAAGGAAGATCGATTCTGGGCTGAACTGCGCCTCGGAATCGTAGAAGTAATAGCCTGCCCAGTCGGAAGGACGGAAGGTTTTATTGCGCAGCGTCATCTCCGCTTCCCATGGAAGATCGGAAGCCGTGCCGCCAAACGCGTAGCGTGATGAAATATTAAGTATCGCACTGTCCGTTCCGATCAGCTGCTGCCTGTCGGTCTCAGCATCCACGAACAAACGCGGCGCGGCAAATTCTTCGATGAAAAATTCCTTCTGCCCGATGGGGCTGTCGCTGCCCGGCGCATAAAGATATGCGTACCATGTGCCAACGGGAACATCCTGCGGGAAATTCAAATCTACCGAAAAGGTTCCTTCCTCCGAAAGCTTTTCCGTTTGCTGCGTCCACACCTTGCCGGTCGGCGAATAAATTTTCACCGTAACGGGGAACGGTTTCGGCGGCGTGCCTGCCATATCGCGCACGATCGCGCGGAACGAAACCTGTTCGCCGGGGCGGAAAATCCCGCGCGGCAGATAGCAGAAAGCGGAGTAGCCGCGATAGAGCCAGGGCTGCCCCGAGGTGTCGATTTCGTCGCTGCCCTGAAAAAGACCATTGTCGAGGCGGACAAAAACCGTGTCGTCGCCGCGCGAAACGGTCGCAAGCACCGGGCGCGCGTTATCGCTCTCCGAAAGATCGGCGACGCAAATGCCGCGCAGATCCGTTTTGCCCTCTCCCACGGGCTGATTCGCCCATGACCAGAAGGTCACTTTCGCGCCGTAAACGGGTTCGCCCGTCCGGATCGAATTGACCCAGACAAAGGCGGACTCGGGGCCGACTTTCGCAGTCACGCCAAGGTCCGTTACGTTGACGACAGTGCGCGTGTCCCGCCAGCCCGTCTCTTCGTCGCGCGCGATGACGAGGAAAACGCCTTTTTCGCCGTCAAGGATCGGCTCCAGATCAAGCGCGCGCCGTACGGTTTCGTTGGGTTTTCCGGCAACCGCGTAGCTCTTGCTCGAAATCAGCTTCGAAAGATCCATCGGGAAATCCTGCCATTCGCTGCGCATCGCAATTGGAATATTATTTTCGTATAATTTCCAAACTTGGACTTCTGCCTTCTCGACGTTCACCGTCTCAAGGGGGAGACGCAGCGAACCCGCCGGCGTAATCACGCGCCCCGCGACGTCAAACGCGACTGCGGGCTCTTTGTCCGGAAAGACAAACGCGCGGCTCCAGTCGTTTTCAAGCACATAGCCGCCCAGCGACGGGAATCCCTTTTTGATTTTGACCGTTACACGATCCTGCGGCTTGAAGTCGCCCATAAGAGAAAATCCACGTGACCGCGGCTCAATCGTATATTTCGTCTCGGGCGTCACTTCGATGAAAGAATCCGCTTTGGCAAAATCCACCGGCGCGCTCGTATCGATGTTGATCGAGGCACTGCGCGTTCCGGAGGAAATATTCGTATCCAGAATCACCATGGAAAGCGCTGGGCGAAGCGTCAGCTGCACGTCTTTTTCAAGGCCGAGCGTTCCGTTCGCAGGCGGAAAACCGCGCGCAATTTCCATCTCCGCCTCGGTACCGTTGAAGGGCGGGATGGAAAGAATCACGCTTGTGGATACGGGCCCCTGCTTGAGTGAATAATTAATCGTTCTTCGCGGCGAACTCTCTTTGTTATAAAGCGAAAGATAACCGTCAAGCCGTGAGGGCGAAACCGGCATGGAAAATGCAAGCTCATAATTCACGCGGCGATTTCCGTAGTCGAAATCAACCTGCTTCGCGCCAATAAATTCCAGTGCCGGAGAGTTGAACGAAAAAGTTTTCGTTCCGGAAAGCTTCCGTCCCGAAAGATCGCGCAGCCATGGATTCACCAGCGCCGTATATTTCGTTGCAGCCTCCAGCCGACCGCCGCGCGGCGTAAAAACAAACGTTTTCGTGTCCGTCCACTTGCCTTCGCCGGAAAGCGCCGGTGTAAAAATGAACGGCATCTCCGTTGGGTCAAGGCTTTCGCCGACTTCATCCTTTGAGACAACATCGCGGTTAAAAACAGCCTGAATTTGCACTCGATCCGTCACCGTACCCGACGGAGAGAACGAGCGTACGATAAAATCCCTCCCGTTCGAACCGGTTGCGGCGCCGCCAAAAACGGCAAACCCTCCCAAAATGATAATCAGCGCAAAGAGCATATTTTTAAGCAAACGTCTATTTTTCATCGACATGACCTCCGAATTAATTTCCGAACGTATAAATTGTATCATTTATAAAAATTACCGCATACGCAAAGAATCCGCTTTACCCGACATTTTTACATCCGCATTTCACCGTGTATTTTTTTGCGTTTTTATTTCGACCGCAAACTCTTTTCGCGCTATAATCGATGCCAGAAGTTCTCATCGAGAGGTGCTGAAAGCAATGAAAAAAAATATATTTGCAATCCCCGTCATCCTCCTTCTGTTCGCCGCCGGAGTTCTGTCGGCGGACTGCGTGATTCCGGGAGGAATTAATATAAGAAATGAAACCGGCGTGGTGATTCAGGAAATTTATATCGCCCATGCCGACACGGGCGACTGGTCGAAAAATATCCTTGAGACAAAGATCGAACACGGCAAACTTGGCGCGATCCCATTTGACAGAAGCGCAGTGCCGCGCGTCTGGGACGTAAAGGCCGTGGACGCAAAAGGAAAGGAGCTGCATTGGAATCGCCTGGCGCTCTACAATATTTACGACCTAAAACTGCTGAAAGATGGAAAAACGGAGTACATCGAAATCAAGACCGTAACCTGATAGGAAATATCACGTGCGCGGCGCGCACGACAACAAACTAAATCAGAACGACCGGCACATAGCCGGTCGTTTGTTATGTTCTATAAAGGAAAGGGCAAAAACCAATCCCGCGCAATCTTGCGGAAATCTGCGCGCGTCTTAATTTACAGCGCGGTACCTTTGGTCGGCACAAAAAAACGAGACACATCGACGCCATCCAACTCCAGCAATTTTTTCTTAATTCCAACGCCTCCGGCGTAACCCGTCAGGCTTCCGCTGGAACCGACGACACGATGGCACGGAATAACGATAGAGACGGGATTATGCCCTACCGCGCCGCCGACAGCCTGGCTCGACATGCTTTGTTTGTTCAGCTTTACAGCCATTTTCTTCGCGATATCGCCATAGGTTATGACCTCACCATAAGGGATCTCACAGAGAATGCGCCACACCTCTTGTCGAAACGCGCCGCCTATGGGAGCCAGCGGCAATTCCGAAACGGCAGGTTTCTCTCCGGCAAAATACCGGTCCAGCCATTTTTTGGCAGTGTCGAATATGGGGATATCATTCTTCGGAATCATTTCTTCGAGTATGGTATCGCCGTGATATTTCTGTCCTTCCATCCACAGACCGACAAGATTGTCGCCGTCGCACGCCAGTGTGATAACACCTACCGGCGACGTGTACGTCGTTGAATAATACATGTTCCGCCTCCTTACAGTGCGTTCCAAAGGTTAATCGTCGCGTAACTTCTCCAGGGACGCCACGCCTCCGCCATTTTCAACAGCTCTTTCGGCGTATGTGGGGCAAGAGCCTTCCTGACGCCAATGTCCGTTTCAAGAAAAGCGTCCGGCCATTCCATCGCGCGCATCGCAATATACTGTGCCGTCCAGCTCCCGATCCCCCGAATCGCCATCAATTTTTTCATTTCTTCTTCCGGACTGGCCGGGAGATTAAATTCAATTTCACCCTCGGCGAATGCACGCGCTAGTTCATAGATCGTTTTCGCCCGTGCAGCGATAATTCCCAACGGGCCCAAGTGGCTTTCAATCGGCCCTTCCAAAGCAAGGATTTCTGCAGGAGAAGGGAACACGTGTGTCAGGCCGTCCTGCCCCGTATTGACGGGTATGCCGAAAGCCGCCGTCAATCTTGCGGCTAAGGTGCTTGCCGCTTTTACGGTAATTTGCTGCCCCAGCACCGCTCGCACCGCCATTTCAAAGGCATTGAAACTTCCCGGCAAACGAAGTCCGGGAACACACAAGCCTGGACGGATATCATTCATCGCAGATAATGTTTGGTATATAACATCGGGGTCGCTATACAGATCGAACAAGTGCCGAACCCGTGCCAAAACCCGGGGTAATACGGGTAATAGGGATTCGCTTACGGTAACGACCAAAGCGTCCTTTTTCTTGTGACGGGCCACCCGCAGCCAGCCGTAAACGTGCTTGTTCTCCGCGGTGACAAAATGGGCGGTACGCCAATATGCACCAGCGCGCACAGAATCGACGCCAGCGATGGTACGGGCGGCAAGGAAGTTCAACATTTCTTCCCAGCGATATGGCGGACGGTATCCAAGCGCTACCGTGACATCGCCGTTGTATCGTTTTTCTTCGGATACCTGTTTTCGCAAATCCGTTGGAGAAAGGCCGTAATGCTTTTTAAAAACATCATTGAAACGTCGCAGGCTGCCAAACCCCGCTGCCATCGCCACGTCCAGAACCGATAATTTTGTGTCAGTGAGCAGGTTTTTGGCAAGGAGTAATCTGCATGTTTGAAGATATTGAACCGGCGACACATTATATTCCGCCGTGAACACCCGCCGTAGGTGCCGATCTGTGCAGCCCAGTCGTTTAGCCAACGCTTCCAGGCTCAGCCCGTTTCCGCAGTTTTCTTCCAGCATCCTGCCCGCCCTGTAAACCAAATCCGCATTGGCGTCCGTCTTTGAAGTTCCGGGGGCAAGTTCCGGACGGCAGAGAAGGCAGGGGCGGTATCCGGCTTGTTCCGCTTCCGCCGCCGTTGTGAAAAATGTACAGTTTTTTTCCAAAGGCTGTCGCGCCCGGCACACCGGACGGCAATATATTCCTGTGGTCGATATGCCGACAAAGAAACGTCCGTCAAACCGCGTGTCTTTCGCCTTAAATGCCGCATATAGATTGCTGCTGTTTTCCATATCCTTGCCTCCTTTTGCTGTCACAGGTATAGCATATCATTATCGCCTCCAAAGTCTGGCTGTTTTCGGACATGGTTTTTAATGAAAGAATTTATTTTTTGAGAATTTTCTGTTCAGAGAGGGGCAGCGCCGTTAGCGATAGAATTCTAACTTCTCGATGCGGCAAAAGGTTTTCAAAAAACAATGGCCTCGCTTGTACCTGCAAGGCCATTGTTGATTTTTATTTCGCCGGGAATTGTATGACAGTTTTTATTCCGCAACCTGCGGCGGTCCGTCATAATAGGTGCCCATCAGTTTTTTCCAGTCGACATCGTCATCCAGCAAGTTCGGGCAGCTGTTGTCGGGATAGAACCACTTGCGGCCCAATCCCATCAAAACCTGCCACCAGTCGTGCACGTCCGGCGTCAAAATCTCACCCTCTGGTCCGATTCGGCGCAATTCACGGTACACGAGTGCGACCATCTGGCTTTCGTCCATCGTCGCGGTCGTTTTTTCGTAAAACTCAATAATATAGAAGTAGGAAACCGCGCCAAGCTGATAAAGGAGCTCCGTCCATTTCGGCGAGATCCTGCTGGTACGCGCGAGCACCATCTGCTTTTTGCTTCCTGCGCTTTTGTGGTTCACGATAAAAAGAATCTTGTCCGGGTCGATATGGCGAAGTTCCTCGAATTTTTTAATCAAGGCCTCTGCAATGGGGCGTATCCTGCTGTTGCAGATTTCGTAGTCAAACTCCGCACCTGTATGTGCTGACATTGATATTCCTCCCGTTACGTTTATACAAATCAGGTTCGCGCCAAAGACGCAATAAGAAAATTATAGCACCGACTGCGTACTTGCCGAAACTTTTTTCGTCTCAAAATAGCTCAAAAAAGTGGTAAAAGCGTTTGGCTTTTATTAACCTATTTCGGGCTCGACAAACAGAGCGCAGCGATTGCTACGCTTTTTCAAAAAAGTTTTTTCTCGCGGAATTTGCTTTCGATTTTTATATATATAGAAGAAAGAAATTTTTTTCATGCGGAAAAGATCGCAAGGAAAGCGTCGCCTTAATTTTCGTAAAATATAGGCTTCTGCCTGCGTGAAGCATCAAAGAAGCCCGACCGTGGGCCGTACGGTTCGCGTACGCCGTGAATCGGGCTTTAATTGTTTCTAAGTTCGTGAAGTGTTAACGCCGTGTTCTTACTGGGGTTTGCGAAGAGCTCGCGCTT
Organism: Synergistaceae bacterium OttesenSCG-928-D05; assembly: GCA_030266985.1. GTDB lineage: Bacteria > Synergistota > Synergistia > Synergistales > Synergistaceae > JAJDJB01. The sequence continues at coordinate 11,471 of JAJDJB010000016.1, read as the reverse complement.
CACGCAAAAACGTCGGCGAATCGTATTGATCTGTCTTCGTCTTGCTTTCAATGATCGCTTTGGCATCGTCGCTTTTTTCGCCGAGCCAGGAAGGACCGGATTCCGTGAGCATTTCCGAGATCAAACGCGGGCGTTCCGGCTCCACAGGCGGCATTTCCTGCACCGTTTCGCCGGGGTCTCTGATTTCCTGTACGTCAAATTCTACCTGAGGCGTATGCCGCGGAAACAGACTTTCAGTTGGCGGCTTGCGCCACGGGTTGGCATCCGCTCTCGGCCGCGGAGGCAAGGGCGCATGTCCGGTTTCTTCTTCAAAGCCCGTTGCAACGACTACGATTTCGATAGAACCTTCAAGATCCGGATCTTCCGCACATCCCCATACGAAGACGGCGTCATCCGAGATGATATTTTCAATGTGTGCCGCGGCTTCGCTTATCTCAAGGATGCCAAGGTCTTCTCCGCACGTGATATTCATCAGCACACCTTTCGCGCCCTGCATGGAACATTCCATAAGCGGACTTTCGAGCGCCTGCTGAAGCGCTTTTGCGATTCTGTTCTCGCCCGAAGCGCTGCCGATTCCCATGACAGCCGGGCCTGCCTGTTTCATTACGGCCTTCAGGTCCGCGAAGTCGACGTTGACCATGCCGGGTTTCGTTACGAGGTTCGTAACGCCGAGCACCGCCTGCCGCAGGACTTCGTCCGCCATTGAGAAGCTTTCGTTAAGCGGCGTTTCGCGGTTTGAAACATCGAGCAACCTGTCGTTCGGTACAACGATCAGCGCGTCGACATTATCCCGCAGTTTCGCGATACCTTCTTCTGCGTAACGCTTTCTGCGCGCGCCTTCAAAGAAGAACGGTTTTGTCACAACCGCAACGGTCAGAATTCCCATTTCTTTTGCCGCCGCCGCAATGACGGGGAGCGCCCCTGTTCCGGTGCCGCCGCCCATGCCCGCGGTAAAATAGACCATGTCCGAACCGCGCAAAAACTCACGAATTTCCGGGAGGGACTCCCGCGCCGCGCGTTCGCCCACTTCTGGCATTGCGCCTGCGCCGAGGCCTTTCGTAACATTTTCTCCAAGGATAATTTTGTCCTTGCATAAAGACATATCCAGACTGCGCGCGTCGGTATTGACCGCGAGCAAGCCTACCCCTTCAAGGCCCTTGCTGATGATATGGTTCAGTGCGTTGCCGCCGCCGCCGCCGACTGCGACGACACGGATCACTTCCCGCCGGGCGCGCTCCGGTTTATCGATGGCAAAGGGAGGATTATGTTCGGAGGGTTTTGCGTGTTCTTCCGGTTCCGGAAGATGCAGGTTTTCCGCTAGAATACCCAAGAGACCACCACTCCTGACGTAATAAAAGTTTGGAAGCTGTATAATCTGAGGGCGGCCCGACCGCTGCGCGCGAAGGCCAGTCCGCGCCGAAATAGACTTATAGCGTGCCCTTTACCATTATAGCACCACGGGGGAGAATAACATATGACATCGAATCAGCAAAATAGTCCAAATTCATGGATCGAACAAGGCGGCTCCTTTGTTGCTTTTTTTGCGATTTTCGCTCTGCTTGCATGGCAGGTAACGGCCCCGCTCATGATCGGCTTGCTCTGGGCTGCGCTGCTCGCCTTCACCGTCAAGCCCGTGTACGATTATTTCAACAGGCGCATCCGTTTCCGAAAGCAGCCTGCGCCTTCGCTGGCAGCGGGGATTACACTCGTGATCGTCGGTTTTGTTATTATTATTCCGCTCGTTTTGATTTTCTTTTCGCTTGGAAACGAGGTCACGAAGCTCGTTGCAAGCGCTGGAAATTTTTTCAGCGGACTTGAGCCGGACCAGGCACGCGATCCCTATGCATACGTTCCTTCCTGGATGCCCGACTGGATCACAAGTCAGGTCGTTTCTTTCTTAAGGGATACGGAAGCGGTAACGGCGTCTCTGCAAAAGCTTGCTGCTTGGACCGGAACTTTTCTGACCGGTTTTTCCAGACGAATCATACAGGGCGCGTCTTCGCTCGCGTTGGATCTTGCCATCATATTGATGACATCTTTCTTCTTTATTCGCGACGGCGGTGCGATCCTTGCCTACATTAAAAGCATCACTCCGCTTTGCGCCGATGAAAAAGAACTTTTCTTCTCGCGCGCCAAACACATGGTAAATTCTGTCGTATACGGCATCGTGCTGACAGTAGCGATTCAGGCGCTGCTCGGCGCGATTGGCTGGTGGATTGCAGGGTTGAACAGCCCCGCTTTTTTTGGCATGCTGATGTTCTTCTTCGGCATGTTCCCGGCGGGGACATCCGTCGTCTGGCTTCCGGGCGCAATTTATCTGGCAGCTACCGGACATGTGAAAAGCGCTGTTTTTCTTTTGCTCTGGGGCGGCGCGCTCGTGAGCATGATCGACAACCTCATGCGGCCTTTCCTGATCAAAGCGACAGGCAATGGCGAAGAGATTTCGACGCTGCTTATCATTATCGGGCTTTTCGGCGGTGTAATCGCCTGGGGGTTCATCGGCGTCTTCCTCGGACCGCTTGTTATGGTATTATTTACCATCGTGCTGGATATATACCGTGCGCGACGGCTTAAGCGGCAGGAGGACTTTTCTTAAATGCAAATGGGCATCCTCGCGGTCCTTGCGACCGCGATTTCTTTGGCAATGGACGCATTTTCTGTCTCAATATGTATCGGAATTGCGCAGCGCGGCGCAAAACTGAGAACTGCGCTAATTTTGGGAAGCGCGTTCGGCGTTTTCCAGTTTTTCATGCCGCTGATCGGCGCGGAGATCGCGGAGCACCTTTCCGGCTTTTTCAACAGCTGGACGCCTTGGATCGCAGCAGCACTGATCGTCTGGGTCGCAGTCAAAATGATCTGGGAGACGTATAAAACCGGCGGAAGCTGTCCTTCGCTTGACGTAAACACAAAAAACGTCATCGTTCTCGCGTTTGCAACCTCTCTCGACGCGCTTGCCGTCGGTTTTTCCATCGAAAGCGCTGGCGGTTCTGCCTTTTTGCTCGCAGGCGCAGCCGGGGTCATCACGTTTGCGCTCTCCATGGCCGGCGGACTTGGCGGGGGAAAGATGGGGGAGAAAATGGGGCAGCGCGCGCAGTATTTCGGCAGCGGCGTCCTGCTCTGCATTGCCGCCAGAATCGCATATATGGCGCTGTAGGCTACATTTTTCTTCTATTTGTTTTATAAGACTTAAAATCCCCCTGCGTTTTGATCGCGCGGGGGGATTTTCATTTTTGAATTATATTTTCTTATTCGATCTCTCTTAAAGTCCGGAAATAATCTTCGGGGGTTTCGGCGCGACGAATCAGTTTGACGTTCCCATCTTCGCACAACAGCAGTTCCGCAGAGCGCAGCTTGCCATTGTAATTATAGCCCATGGAAAAACCATGCGCGCCCGTGTCATGGATTACGACAAGATCGCCAATTTCCGTCGCAGGCAGCTTTCGATCGACGGCAAATTTATCGTTGTTTTCGCAGAGCGCTCCCGTTACGTCATAGATATGCGTTTCCGGCTCGTTTTCCTTCCCGGCAACGGTAATGTGGTGGTAAGCGCCGTACATTGCCGGCCGCATCAGGTTCACCGCGCACGCGTCAAGGCCGAGATAGTTTTTATACGTCTCTTTTTTATGCACAACCTTCGCGACCAAACAGCCATACGGCCCGAGCATAAAGCGCCCCAGCTCCGTGTAGATCGCGACATCACCCATGCCCGCGGGAACGAGTGTCGCTTCGTACGCCTCTTTCACAAGCCGTCCGATTTCGATGATGTCGTTCGGTGTTTCGTCCGGCTTGTAAGGAATTCCGATGCCGCCGCTCAAGTTGATGAAGCGCACGCTAACGCCCGTTTCCTCTCGCAGCCAGATCGCCGTTTCGAATAGTTTTCTCGCAAGCGTCGGATAGTATTCGCTCGTCAGCGTATTGCTGGCAAGAAACGCGTGCAGTCCAAATTCCTTTGCGCCAAGCGCCTGCAGTTTCACAAAACCTTCGCGCAGCTGCGCCTTGGTCATGCCGAATTTCGCGTCGCTCGGTTTATCCATGATCCGGTTATGGATTCGAAAATCGCCGCCGGGATTGTAACGCAGGCAGATGGTTTCAGGAATACCCGCATATTTTGCCAAATAATCGATGTGCGAAAAATCGTCGAGGTTGATGACCGCGCCCAATTTTTTTGCGTAAATAAATTCTTCCGCAGGCGTCACATTGGAGGAAAACATGATTTCGCGACCGGAAAAGCCAGCTTCCTCCGCCATCATGAGTTCTGTGAGGCTTGAGCAATCTACGCCGCATCCTTCTTCTTTCAGGATTTTTAATATAGAGGGATTTGGCGTCGCTTTCACCGCGAAATATTCTTTAAAGCCATCGTTCCAGGCAAACGCGTCGTTCATTCGCCGCGCGTTTTCGCGAATTCCTTTTTCGTCGTAGAGGTGAAAAGGCGTGGGATATTTTTCGATAATCTCTACCAATTTTTCTTTCGATACAAAGGGCTGCTTCATGATCTTCGCCTCCGTGTTCTTCTGCACGCTTATTATACGCCGCCCGTCTCTATATTCAAGACTGCCGCGCACTCCGCATCCCGCCGAACCATGCTTCTGAGAGGAGATTCGCCGCCGTTATAAGGTCCGCTTCACTGATTCCTGTGTATCCAAGCACTACCGTGGATTTCAGCGCTTTTTGCGCGTTCCTGTAAAATTCCGATATCCCGTAGACAAGCACGCCTTTATTTTTCGCGGCCGTTACGAGAGCACCTTCGTCCATACCATTATTTACCGTGACGACCAAATGCGGACCGCTCTCCTGGCCGCCTGCGCAGATTTTTCCCTCCGCTCCGGCACAGAGTGTTTCGATGAAAAGGTCACGGCGCGAACGATAAAGGCTTTTCATGCGATTCAAGTGTCTGTCAAAATATCCACCCTGTAAAAACCGGCGCAGTGTAAACTGGTCGAACTTCGGCACGCTGCAGGAATAAAAGGAGAGTTTCCGCTGGTAAAGCGTGAGCAAATCGGGCGGCAGAATCGCATAGCTGATACGCATGGATGGCGCAAGTGTTTTCGTGAAAGTATTCATGTAAATAACCCTGCCGTGCCGGTCCATGGACTGCATCGCGGGCACCGGGCGTCCGGAAAAGCGAAACTCGCTGTCGTAATCGTCTTCTATAATATAACGCCCGCCCTCTGCGTAGGCCCATTGCAGCAATGCCGAGCGCCGGGCAACGGGCGTAACGATCCCCAGAGGAAAATGGTGCGACGGCGTCACGTGCGCAATCTTTGCACTGCTTTTTGAAAGCGCGGCAAGCGACATCCCTTCTCTGTCCATCGGGATACCGTACACCGACGCGCCGTTTGCGGCAAGGATCTTCGCCGTTTTTGCATAGCCGGGGTCTTCGACCGCATAGCCGTGCTCCCGGCCCAAAAGCTGCACAAGCAGTGAAAGCAAAAATTCGGACCCGGCGCCGATGACAACCTGCTCCGCGTTCGCCTTTATGCCCCGATATTTTTCAAGATATTTCAGAATTTCGATGCGCAGTCCAATATCCCCCTGCGAATCCATCGGTGTCAGAAGCTGTTCCGCGTCTTCTGTCAGACTTTGCCGCATAAGTTTCGCCCAGGTGGAAAACGGAAATTTTTCCATATCAACAAGGTTTGTACGTAACTCGAACGGATATTCGCGTTCCATCACATCCTTTGCGGCCGCTGGAATCAGGCGTGACTCCACTGTAGCCGGCGTATCAAGCGCCGCCGCATAGTAACCGCTTTTTTTCTTCGCGTAAATATAGCCTTCCGCGAGAAGCTGCGCGTACGCCGCGTCTATCGTTGTCCCGCTGACTCGCAGTTCCTGCGCAAGCCTACGGCGCGACGGCAGCTTTTCATGCGCGGAAATCTCGCCCGTTTCGATTTGTCCTCTGTAGTGAAGATAAATTTGCTCGTAAAGCGTTTTTTCGTTCGTCTGGCCAATTGTGGGAAGCAGCATTTTTATCTCCTGGTATTATTATTTTTTCAAAAAGTGGCTCTTTCATAAATACCACTTATTTCTATAATCTTAGGTGCGTTCTTATAAACTGTCAAGAGAGGTACGATCATGGAACTGGGCCAGTCAAAACAAATCGCAAAAATCGGGCTGCTTTCTGCGCTCGGGGTTCTTGCCATTGCCGTTTTTAGAATCCCCGGACCGGGCGGCAACGTTTACTTCCATTTGGGCGAGGTCGTGATCATTACTTCCGCAATCCTCACCGGCAAACGCAGCGGCGCGTTTATCGGCGCCGTTTCGTCGGCAATCGCGGACATCCTGCTTGGCGCGGCGCTCTGGGCGCCTTTCAGCCTCGTGATTCACGGAGCGGAAGGCTATATCATCGGCGCAATCGCGGACGGAAAAGGCGGACGGCGCGATTTTTTGGCAGCGGCTGCCGGTGTTCTGGTCATGGCGGTCGGTTATACGCTGACGGCGGGCTTGCTCTATGGCGCGGCCGTCATGCCGGTCGAGTTCATCGGCGATACGCTGCAGGGCGGCTTGGGATTGATGCTGTCTGCGGCTTTTCTAAAGACGCTGCTTTTACGTTTCCCCGATCTGAAAGAAAAAGCGCGGCCATAGTTCTAAAGGCGGGCTCTCCGCCTTTTCCGCAATTTCATGCGCCATTTTCTGCATAAAACACTTATTTCTTGATTTCCTCCTACGTTTTCCATGCAAAGACATAACAGCTACTAGTAAAAACACTGATATATAAGTAAGTCGTTCTGCCTTTCATATAATTCGTCTATACAGTATAGTAAACTTAGTAAACATTAGGAAATGTAAGTCGTTCCGGGGATCTGTACTTTTGGCGCAGGGCACCGCGGAAAAGGAGAAGCAACATGGAAGGCAATAAATATTATTTGGTGCATAACGTGCACGGCGGATGGGACCTTAAGCATATGGAAAGCGGCAGTGTCCTTTTGCACTGCGGCACAAAAGCGGAAGCGGAGAGACGTGCAAGAGCGCTTTGCGATCTCGATAAAAAGGAGCTCGTTATTTTTTCAAAAGACGGACAGCACCAACACATTGCGGAAAAAGAGTTTCCTTCGGCGCGCGTTTGCTTTCAAGCATAACGACTTGTCGAATATAAAAGGCAAATACGCCGCAGGGAGAAAAGAGAAAAGACTGAATTCGTAATCCGCCGCAAGGCAGCTAAAGACAACGGAAAGAACGCTGCGGAAACGATTCAAATACACCATAAGTCGACTTCCTCTATAACACCCTTTCTCAGATCGCACAAGCCGGAGGCATTGCCTCCGGCTTGTGCGATTGTTCAATCTTTATTTTTTTTGGCAATCCAAAACTACAGCTCGATTTGTTCGTAATGCCTTGTGCCTAGTCCAAGTTTTTCACAATGCTCAAGCGTCGTCTGCCAGTGCGTATCGGGATGCATGATATGAAAATGGTCTTCTTCTGAACAGCCATGTCCGCATATTTTCCCCGCGCCTTGTTTGTCGGAAAGCGCCGTGCCCGAAAGTGCGGGCGCGCGCATAACGGCGTCCGCGCAGGCCTGGTCCAGCGCAACCGGGTCAAACGAGGCAAATATCCCTACGTTCGGAACTATCGGAGCGTCGTTTTCTATATGGCAGTCGCAGAAAGGAGACACATCCGTCACTATGCTCACGTGGAAATGCGGCCTGCCGTCGAGCACAGCTTTTGTATATTCGGCCATTTTTTTGCAAAGCAGGTCGTTCGCGGAAGAGGAGCCGGCATTAATCGCATCGAAGGGACAAATCGCGATGCAGCGACCACAGCCGACGCAAAGCTTTTCTTCAATAAATGCCTTTTTGATGGAAAGGTCAAGCCTGATTGCGCTCTGCGCACAGTTTTTGACGCAGCGGCCGCAGCCGACACATTTTTTTTCGCGAATCCGCGGGGCCCCATCGCTGTGCATATCCATTTTACCGGCGCGCGACCCTGCCCCCATGCCGATATTTTTGACGGCGCCGCCAAAACCGGTTAGTTCATGTCCCTTGAAATGCGAGAGCGAGATCAGAATATCCGCGTCCATAATCGCGCGGCCAATTCTTGCCTCTTTAATATATTCGCCGCCGCGGACGGGTACGAGCACTTCGTCGGAGCCCTTGAGTCCGTCGGCGATCACGACATGGCAGCCAGTACAGAACGGGTTGAAACCATTTTCGTAGGCGGCGTCCATATGCTCAAGTGCGTCTTTCCTGCGGCCGACATATAGCGTGTTGCTGTCGGTCAAAAAGGGTTTGCCTCCAAGCTCTTTGATCAGATCGGCGACAACCTTCGCATAATTTGGCCGAAGGTACGCAAGATTTCCAGGTTCACCCAAGTGCATCTTGATTGCAGCAAATTGCTTTTTGAAGTCGATCGTCTCGATTCCCGCTTTGCGCATCAAGCGATCCATCTTTTGCAGGATCGTGGCCTCGGGCGTCGTTCGAAAATTTGTAAAAAAGACCTTTGCTTTTTCCAATTTACGCTTCCTCCTCCTGAAAAACCTTTGCACGGTTTTTTTCCCGTTTCAGACTTGTTTGCTTTTCTTGCTTTGTGCTCTTGTTGTTACAAAATTATACGTTGGAAAGTCATTCTTTGCGCGCACTCAACCGGGGAAGTTTACCTCTGGCGATTCAATGGAGCGTAGATAACCTTCCTGCACATCAAAGAGCATATTTAATGATCAGTAAAAATCAATTTCTTCTATCTCTTTTTAATGCCCTTTTTTGCCCGTAGAAAGCGCCAAAGGACACCCTGGGCAATACGCGCGGACGGCGTTCCCATGCTTTTCTACACAGAAGAGTGTTGATTCACGACGGCTAAAGCAATTAAAATCGCCGCTTAGGCAGAAGTGATAAGAAACTGAAAAAGCAGGCGCCCATGTTTCGAGCGCCTGCCAGCATATATTTCAAGTCGTCACTTTTCTTAACTTATTTATTAATCATTCCTCTCTCTTCCTGCGAAGAAGCGCCAGAGGAATCAGCGCCGCAAAGAAAATAAGCGTTGGTGAAACGGCACTGCAGTTTGAGCTGTGATGCGCCGTTGCGTCTGTGCCAAAGACCTTCAGGCAGACGACCGGAAGCGGATCGCCATCGTCCGCATCTTCTCCCCCTGCAAGGGAGGAAAGATCGATCCATGTTTTTCCGTCTTCCGAAATCCAGCTTTTATTCCGCTCGTCGTCCGCACCGTCTCCGGCCGGGATCGGGTATTCGTAATCCATCGTAACCCTAACGGCAACCGAGAACGTTTCTCCATCTCTTATGAGAATGCCGCGCGGCAGGTCGATTGTGTTATATCCGGGAACAGACAGTGTCCCCGTGAACGAGGCGACCTGCTTCCCGGAAGTCGGCCCCATATCGTCCACTCCGCTATATATTTGGACTTCGTACGCTGTAGAAGGCATTGGCGTATAGAATGCAATGGAATGAATTCGTTCGTTCCGTTCGGCCTTAAAAACATTCGCAAAATACGCGGTCGTCGCTGGCCCTTCGCCGTCGCCTTTCTCGCCGTCAACGTTGATGAAAGCGTCCAATCCCAGGGGGTCGTGCTGATAAATCATTTCACCCTCTGCCGCCGCAACAACGTCGTATGCGATTCCGTCATAAATAGAAGCCTCTTCATAAGAGACGTAATAATAACCGCCATCGCCCCAATCATCGCCCCAGCTATTGCGCACAATCCATGCGCCCGGTTCGTCGGGGACCTCGCGATCGCCTTCATCCACAATTTCGCCCGCCTGATTCCTAATGACATAATGACCGCCGAAATTATCAACCGCGTAATCGTCATCCCATCCGACAATCGTCACGGCATGGTTGGCATTCTCCGCATCATCATCGTTATAGAAATATGCGGCAGTATCTGGATTCAACGCATAGGCATCCGGCGCTACCTGATAAATGCCGAGACTAAGCGCGCCATATTGCATCAGCGCTTTTTTCACAAGATCCGTGCGCTCGTCCTTAAGCGGCTGTTCGTCACTACCCGCGTATCCAAGGTAGAGAACATTTTTTACTTTGAAACGCTGCGGCATCACCTGCGGTTCATATACGTCTTTTGCTGCCGTCGGTGTAGGCGCATCACCCTCATAGAGCGGTCCCGTACCTCGCGTCAAAATTGCAGCGGCAATCCAGTCCGTTCCGCCTTGATCGTAATAAGGATCGCGGCCCTGAAGCGGAAAACCGGGCAGCGCGTCCGATTCATCGTTATATGCGTAATACGTCAGATACCATTCCGAAAGATCTATCGTCTGATCCGCAAAAGATTTTTTGATTAAATTCGACTCCATCGCCGCCATCGCAGCATAGGTCCAGCAATTGCCAAATGGCTCTTGGTTTTTGACCTCCGTCACATAATCGGCGCGCACGTCGTAGCGCGCAGGCAATGTCTCGCTTTGTACAGTAAAACTGTTGCTTGCTGCGACATCTCCCGGCAGGGATATTTGTGCGTTCTTAAGATGAGACCAATCGATTTTTGACGGAATATATCCGGTGAACCGTGTCTCGGCGCCCAGGGCAAATGGCGTGACTTCCTCTTTTTCGCGCGCTTTAATGAATTTCTGATATGCGGGATTGAGCGGAGCTCTTTTAATAGAAGGCTCTAATTCCTGCGCCAACAAAGGGGCACCCCAAAGCGGTGCCAAAACCATCGTGCATAAAATGACCATCATTACTTTTTTTATCAATTTCAAAATTATTCTCCTCTCCGTTTCTGTTTTTAGCCACAAGACTACATAAAGGCAGATGTAATATTCACTATTTTACCTCGGAGTGTCTGATATTTTGCTTTACCAAATGTAAAAAATAAGGAAACAGGCCAATCTAAGGCCATGAAAAGAGTTATTAACGTTTGATTTTTATTGACCTATATCACGCTTATCATTTTGCTCACTGCGGGTTAAAATATAACAGACGCTGAAAAAAATCAGAGAAGGAGTGTTGCTGAATGCTAAAAAACACAGACAGGCCGGAAAGAAAAGCATCGTTAGGCGGAACGGGAAAAGGCGCGGCAGAGGTATATTACGTTCCAATTCCAGACAAGGCGGGTGCGTTCCAGATGGCAACGCGCATTGAAATGGAGCCTGGCGCAACAATTGGTTACCACCAGCATGCGGAGGACGAAGAAGTTTATATCGTGCTCTCCGGAGAGGGTATTTATATAGAAGAAAACGAACGCGTGCCGGCAAAGCCCGGCGACGTTTTCCTCTGCCGCAAAGGAAATTCTCATGGTCTTGAAAACACCGGAGGAAAACCTCTGATCCTCGCGGCTGCGATCGCAAAAAAATAACAATTTTTCAGCGCTTGGCAAACGAGCCGGATCACAAAGCACTGGCCCGTATTCCATTCGCCAAAAAAAATTAATCAATGAACAAACAAAAAGGAGCCGCGTAAAAACGAGCTCCTTTTATTTTTCGTCAAACAGAAAAACGCGGATTTGTATTTTACGAAGAAATTCAAACCGGTGTATGAATTTTGAAAACTCGCACGCCAAGTTTTCGTTCGACG
>JAJDJB010000015.1 GCA_030266985.1 Synergistaceae bacterium OttesenSCG-928-D05 | reverse complement strand
CATTCGGCATTCATGGACTTCTATGGAAATTTATAAGCGTCTCCTTCGGAGACAAGTCATCCATTCCGCCGACGAGCCCTCCCTCTTCATGTTGTATCGTTACTGACGTACTATGACTGCGCTTTGCAGATTTGCGACCGCCATGACCGCGCTTTTGCTTTCTCAAGACTTGAGCAAACGTTGTGGTTTTTGTTATTTTTGAGCATTTCTTATTCCTGCCAGAGCGGCGACGGGTATAGTCCGTCGTTTGCTTTTTTTGTAAGCGCCTGCTGCACGATGGCTTTGTCCTCTCTGTAGGTGACGCCGTACCAGATATCTCGGCTTCTGAGAACTTCAACGTCTGCGCAGCCTTTTTGGAGCAGGCTGTTAATCTCTTCTGGAAGCAGATATTCGCATTTCTGCGGATTCAGCGGGAGGTTTTCGTCCAAAAAAAGTGGGAAATCACGCTCGGCTTCATCCAGGAATGTCTGCGAAAGTCCCCAGATATTCATTGAAACAAGCGTGCCCGACGGAATGAGGTTCCATGTTTGGCCATCGTCCGTACTGTAACGCGCGCCGCCGTCGGTTTTCTCAATCATTCTGCGCTCCGCGATACTTGCGAGATATCCGCTCTCGTCCGCTTCACATACGCCCCTAGTTACTCCGCCGCTTGCGGAAAGCGTATTTTCAATCAGATAGCCTACCATTGAGAAATGAAGTTTCCCATCGTTTGGCCGCGGTTTTGCGAACCAGTCGTATAACGTCTGAAACGCCGCAGGGCCGTAATAATCATCCGCGTTGATGACCGCGAACGGCCCGCCAATTGTGCCTTTGGCAGCGAGCAGCGCGTGCGCTGTTCCCCAGGGCTTGACCCTGCCTTCCGGAACGGCGTATCCTTTTGGTAAGAGGTCCAGTTCCTGAAAAGCATACGCAATGTCGATCTGTTTTTCGATCCTGCTGCCGATGATGGATCGGAAGTCCTGTTCTATTTCACGTTTGATGATAAAAACGATTTTTTCGAATCCTGCTCTTTTTGCGTCATAAATGGAATAGTCGATGATCAATTCACCGTTGGGACCGATTGGGTCCATTTGCTTGAGTCCGCCGTATCGGCTGCCCATACCGGCCGCCATGATTACGAGTTCAGGTTTTCTCATTTCTGTTTTTACCCCTCCGTTTTTATAAAACATGACGCGCGCTTCGGGAACGCCTTATCGGTCGCACTTACATGTACATTGTAGCAGTTATCTTCGTATGGCGGTTTGACGTTCGATATTTAAAAGTATATATTCCCCAAGATTTTGTTTTCTGCGCAGAATTGTTTGATCTCTTTTCGCAGGTCAATCCAATAGCGCTTGTTTTGGCGCTCGTAGATATCTTCGTACAAGGGAAGCAAGTCCGGGCGGATTTTTCGCACGAGCTCAAAAATTTTCTCTTTGTTCTGACGGCGTACGTTGAGCGAATCGAAGTTGACCCGCCCTGCCCAGGGAGAAACGGTACGCGCGATTTCCGTCGGATTTGAGATGCCCGGGAAAGTTGGCGCGACGAACACGGACGTACGTATGCCCGCCGCCTTCAATGTCTTAAGCGCTTCGATTTTTTCCTGCGGCGAGGAAGCGTGCGGTTCGACCAATCTTCTGAAATTATTATCGACGGAACTGAAAGATATGATTACGCGGACATACGGAAATTGTTTGAAGAGGTCGATATCGCGCGTCACGAGTTTCGATTTCGTAATAATGACGATACGGGGTTCCGCCGGCAGCATCTGTTTTAAAATATCGCGCGTGATTTCCGCGCGGTCTTCATAGGGGTTGTAAGCGTCGGTCATGGAACTTAGCAAGACCTGTTTTCGGAATATTTTTGTCAAATCCAGTGGCACTGCGGGTACTTTGACGTCGAGAAAATCGCCCCAGTGTTCATCCCGAACTTTACCGCTCCAGTTCATGCAGGCCGCGTAGCAATAAAGGCATTTGTGCGGACATCCCGTATAGGGATTGATCGCATAATCTCCGCCCAGTTTTGTCGGCGTAAGCAGGTTTTTTACGCGCACGCGCCTGACGTTTACCATTCTTTTCGTTAAAACCTCCGATGCTTTTCTTTCTCATTTTATCAGAAAAAATCTCCGCTCTTTTGCTATGGCAAAAAACATTGAAACAGTGTAATCTTCTCATCAGACGGTCCTATTAATCGGAGGGTTATCTTTGGAATTGAATTTTAAGAATATCGAACTGGCGGATGTAGTCCCATATATGGAGCATTGGGAGGAGACCGACCAGCAGGCGTCAGACTACAGTTTCCCGATTTTGTGGGGCTGGGCGCAGGATTATGGTTATCAAACGGCAGTAGAAAAAGAAAGTGGACTTTTCTGGATCAGACAAACAGTTCCGGATATTTATAATCTGGCTCCCATCGGCGACTGGCAGCGTGATACATGGGAGCAGCTTATCACAGAACGCTTTGGTAAGAAATGTGAATTCTGGCTTGTGCCAGAGCGGTTGCTCGACGTGTGGAAAGCGCAGTTCGGCGACCGGCTTGAGGCCGAAGACGACAGAGGCAACTGGGAGTATTTGTATCACATTGCGGACCTTGCTTCGCTCGCCGGCAATAAATATATGCGCAAGCGCAACCGCGTGAACCAATTCCGTCGGCGCTACGACTACGTCTACAAGCCGATAACGCACGATGTCATCCCTGAAGTGATCCGTTTTCAGGAGGCGTGGTGTCAGGCGAATGATTGCGGTACGACGCCGGGGTTGCTGCATGAGCATCATGGGATTTTGCGCATCCTGAACCACTGGTGCGAGATTCCGCACATGCGCGGCGGTCTGATTGAGGTTGGCGGGCGCATTGTCGCCTATACGATCGGCGAACTTTCCGAGTCGATGCTAATCGTGCATTTTGAAAAAGCAAGCCTGGAGTACAGCGCGGCCTATCAGGCGATCAATCAGGAATTCCTAGCGCATATCCTGGAAGAAAAGCCGGAGATCAAAATCGTCAACCGCGAGGAAGACATGAACGATCCGGGGCTTCGCGACGCGAAGATGTCCTATCTTCCCGTTGATTTCATAAAAAAATATCACGTCAAGATTAAATTGTAGAATGGCGGGATTTTAATGGGCGTCAGCAGCGCAATTATGATCGGAAACGTTACGCTTCCCAACAGGTTCATGCGTTCTGCGACATGGGAGGGGATGGCCGCAGCGGATGGTTCCGTTACGCCGCGCCTGCTCGACTACATGCGCCCGCTTGCGAACGGCGGACTCGGTTCGCTGATAACGAGCCACATGTATGTGCAGAAGGCCGGGCAGGCGGGACCGTGGCAGGTCGGTATCTATGACGATGCGTTGCTTCCGGGGCTTCGGGATTTGTGTTCCGTGATGAAAAGCGGGGGCACGCCGGTTTTCGCGCAGCTAGCGCATGCGGGCGCCAACGCCAATGCGGGGCTTTCCGGACTAACGCCGCTTGCGCCCACCGCGAGAGAAAATGTGCGCGGCGAACTGTCAAAAACAATGGATGACGCGGATATCGAACAATTGACCAACGATTTTGCCGCAGCGGCGCGGCGCGCAAAAGACGCCGGGTTTGACGGCGTGCAGCTGCACGCGGCGCACGGTTATCTCCTCAGTCAGTTTCTCTCTCCGTTTTATAATATGCGGACGGACCGGTACAGCGGAAGCGTGCAAAATCGCGTACGCCTAACGGTTGAAATATATCGGGCAGTGCGCGCGGCAGTCGGTGAAAAATTCGTTGTCGCGATGAAAATAAACGCCGAAGATTTCATCGAAGGCGGTTTTTCGTCGGGGATGATGCTCGAAACAGTTTCGATTTTGGAGCAGGAAGGGGTCGATGCGATCGAAATGAGCGGAGGCGGCGTGGCGTTTGCGAAATACCGCTCTAGCCGTCAGTTCGATCCAAAATGCCCGGAAGAAGAAACTTATTATAGAGATACGGCCCGGCATTTCAAAGAGAAAATAAAAATGCCGCTCATGCTGGTCGGCGGAATCCGGAGTATCGAAACCGCGGAAGCACTTGTAGCAGAGGGCACCGCGGACGTGATCGCAATTTCTCGCCCGCTGATTCGGGAACCGCAATTGGTAAAACGCTGGCTGAGCGGGGACAAAGGCAGAGCAAAATGTATTTCGTGCGACGGATGCCGGCAGCCGGCGGCGCAGGGCGAAGGTTTGCGCTGTGTTTTAGAACAGGCGTAATGTGAGATTTAAAAATATCTATGGATAGAGGAGATAAAAGATGTTAAAATTTCCCGGTATGCAAACCACACAAAAAATAGGAGGCAACAGCATGAAATTACTTATGATCTTGACACTCGTCGTAACGGTCTCTGTCTGTTTTGGATTCTTCGCGTCACCCGCGCAGGCGGCGGAAGCGAAAAGACAAACAGCCGTTTTCGATACGTCGATGGGGACCTTCAAAATCGAACTCTTTAACGACCTGGCGCCGCTGACCGTCAAAAATTTTACTGACCTGGCGGAGAAGAAATTTTACGACGGGATCGTTTTCCACAGAGTCATTGACGGATTCATGATCCAGGGCGGATGCCCGCTCGGCACCGGAACAGGCGGACCAGGATACAAGATTCCCGATGAATTTGGCAAAGGCCTCAAGCACGACAAGCCCGGCATGCTTTCCATGGCGAACGCCGGACCGAATACCGGCGGTTCGCAGTTCTTCATCACACTGGTACCCACGCCGTGGCTCGATGGAAAACATGCAATTTTCGGTCAAATTTCGGAAGGTATGGACATCGTAGAGAAGATCGGCAAAGTGAAAACCGATTCGCGCGACAGACCGCTTGAAAAGGTTGTCATTAACAAAATCACGATCGAATAATTTCTCAAAACAATTTTTTGGATTAAAAAATAAGGACGGAAAGCGCGGCAATCGCGTTTTCCGTTTATTTTTGCTGTGTGCTCAGAAAAATCCGGCGAATGACGCTCGGTGGAATCGTAAAAAATAGCTGACTTTTTTTGAGCGGAATAGTGAAATCCTCGTGCACATATGCTAAAATAGATAATTGATAAAGCTTGCATATTTCTAAAATAACAATATATCAATCTGCAAAACTTTTCTTTCCCCTTTGCTATGTGCAGATTTTCAGGAGGCTTTTTTATGGGTTTTGAGGTTTGCTTCAAGGAAATGCCGATCATAAAAAGTAGTTTTCCGCTGACCGCGCGTGAACTCCTCGCAAAAACAAACTTTCCAAAGAAGGATCAGGTCGTCGCGTGCAGGGTCAATAACGCACAGCGGCCTCTCTCATGGGTAGTCGATATGGATTCTTCCATCGACTTTATTACGACCGACAGCATTGAAGGAATCGAAGTTTATACGCGCACGCTGATGTTTATGCTCACTTCGGCTGCCAGCCGGATCTGCGGCATTCGCCTGCGCCTCGCGCAGTCGATGAACTATTCTTACTACTACGAGAACCCCGACGGACCGATTACAGAGGAGCAGTGCAAAGCGATCGCTGCGGAGATGCGGCGCATGGTGAGCGCGGGCACGCCCTTTATTCGCGAAGAAGTCTCGATCGATAAAGCGCGCGCGATCATGGAGTCACAGGGCTACGGCGATAAGGAAGCTTTGCTGCGCTGGCTTGGGACCGACCCGGTCGTTTTGTATCGCTGCGAGGGCATTTACGACACGTTCGCCAGTGCGATTGCGGATACAGCCGCAATCGTCCCGACCTTCGACCTGCACCTCTATAAAGGCGGTATTTTTCTCTCTGGGCCGACGCTTACGCATCCCGCAAGAACATTTGAATTTAAAACCTCAGCGAAAACTTTGAAACTTTTCCAGAGCTACTCAAAGTGGCTTGAGGACCTGGACCTCCGTACGATGGACAAGATCCACGAGCTTGTAGCGCAGGGAAGAGCGCGCGACCTGCTCATGGTTTGCGAGGCGCTTCATACGAAAGTTCTGGGTGAAGTTTGCAATAACATAGAATCGCGCCCCGATGTGCGCTTGCTCTGTCTTGCGGGGCCGTCTAGTTCCGGCAAAACGACCTCATCGCGCCGGCTGCGCGTGCAGCTTTTGACGTCCGGCATCCGCTCCGTCACGATAGAACTCGACAATTATTTTGTCGATCGCGACAAAACGCCGCTCGACGCGGACGGCAAACTGGATTTTGAGGCGCTTGAGGCATTGGATACGGACCTCATCAACGAACACCTTATCGCGTTGATCGAAGGAAAGCAGATCGAGGTTCCGAAATTCGACTTTATCACAGGCAAGCGTACGAAAGGTTACAACCTTCGGATCGCCCCGAATGAAATTCTTGTCATTGAAGGCATTCACGGGCTGAACGAAAAAGTGACCGAGCAGGTGCCGCAGGAGCGAAAATACGGGATTTTCATCTGCCCGCTTACAGGCACGAATATCGATATGCATAACCGGATTGGTACGACGGACACGCGGCTTTTCCGCCGCATGGTGCGCGACTACAGAACGCGCGGGCACTCGCCGGAGGCGACGCTGCTGCGCTGGCCCTCGGTCGTGCGAGGTTCCCACAGACATATTTTTCCGTATCAGGAGAAGGCGGACACGCTCTTTAACACGGCGCTCGCCTACGAACTTCCTGTCATTAAGGGCTATGCAGTTCCATTGTTGAAATCTGTTCCCGAAAAATCCGAAGCATTTGGCGAAGCGCAGCGTCTGCTATCTATCCTTGACGCCGTTCCCATCATCCCGTCTGATGATGTGCCGAATACCTCGATTTTCAGGGAATTTATAGGAGGAAGCTGTTTCGAATAGGCGCCAGCCGGGAGGTTTCAGGCAGCGTTTTCGGGCGAATTAACCAATGTTAGTATTACACGCAGCTTTCTACGAGCATAAGTTTTATATTTGGGCGGAGCGGTCCTTCGAAACGAAGTCGATCGTTCCATATATGAAGCGCGCCCGCTCCGTGGAGAAAATATACCGTCTCCCCTGGACCGCCGAGGCCGCTGATATTCACACGGTCCTCAACGACATCGGGCTTTATAAATCGCAAAAAGAAGCGGAACTGTGGTCCGAAGGAATCAAGGCTTATCTGACTGTTCCCGTAAAACAGGGAGTGCCGCTGCCGTCCTCGCCTTTGCTCGGCGAACTTCCCACGCTGGCTGAGGATGCGGAGGTCGATCTCGAGGTATTCCAGATCGATGCGCTTCCGGTGCCGCACGAAGTATTGATTGCGCTTTTGCGCCTCCTTGACACGGAAGGCGAGCGGCTTTCGGTACCCGGTGTTCTGTTTGCCCCGGATATGTACTGCATCTGCAACGCGCTTCGCTATGCGGCGCTGTCGGTGCTGCGGGGCAACTATTTACCGGATATGGAAGAATTTGAAGACGGTTATGTCTCTGTCTGGACTCCTTTGTATCGCACGAAATACCAGGAAGAAATCACAAAATATGTGCGATCGATTCCAATGGTGGTTCGCGGATTCTCCATCAAAAAAAGCGCGCCCTGTGTTCAGGACCGCGAACAGGTTGCCGTTTCTATTTTTGAAAATTTAGTGGACAGCATCGTCAGAAGCGCGCAGGCCACAGAAGGCGCGCGCGGTAAGAAAGTCGACGCGGACAACACGCACGAAATTTGGATTCGTTCGCTTGGGTGGCAAAAAGCGCCGCTGGAAAAGTGGAACGAAGACATGGACATGCTCTATCCGCAAATTCAGACATGGCTGGACTCCATCATGTCCGTCAGCGGACAGCCGTGGAAACTTTTCCTTCGGATAGACGAACCAATTGTCGAGCCGGGGCAAGAAGAAGCGGAACGTTGGTGGACGCTTTCATGGCACTTGCAGTCCGTACGGGATCCGAGCCTTATTGTTCCGGCTTGCCGCGTCTGGAGCCCGGAAGCTGCGGAACGTCAGTGGTTCAGCACGATTGATGCAAATCCACGCCGTTACATGCTGCAGGTTCTGGGGCAGATGGCGGCCTATATTCCCGCCGTGGCGCGCAGCCTTGACCGGCAGTGTCCCGTAGAGTGTTATCTTAATCTCGATGAACTTTTTGAATTTTTGCATGACCACGTCGGACCGCTCATGGACCAGGGGATCGATATTCAATTCCCCGCGGCGTGGGGTTCTTTCGAGGATCGCCCGCGTTTGGCGGTTACTGGAAAAGTCCGGTCGGATGAAAACTTTGCGATGGGCGGCAGATTGGGACTTCGCGACTTGCTTGAGGTTGACTGGTCGATTTCGCTTGGCGGGGAAGAGCTGACCGTCGAAGAGCTCGAGATGCTGACGAAGCTGAAGACGCCGTTCACACAGGTGCGCGGCCGCTGGGTATTGCTGTCTCGCAACGAATTGAAAAATATTATGGAAGGCATCGAGAAACTGCCGCAGAAAATCAATCGCAGAGAAGCGCTGCTGAATTCGCTCAAAGAGCACATTGGAGAGCTTCCGCTCTCCGACATCACTGGTTCAAAATGGCTTGACTCGGTGCGCGCGGTGCTGACAGGACGCGAACCGCTGCGGGAAATTCCGCAGCCGGAAGCTTTCAACGGTAAACTGCGTCCGTATCAGGTTCGCGGTCTTTCCTGGCTGGCCTGGCTGACGAAGCTCGGTCTCGGCGGATGCCTTGCGGACGACATGGGTCTTGGCAAAACAGTCCAGACGCTTGCGCTGCTTAAGATGCTGCGCCTGGAAGGCGAGACGCGTCCCGTCCTTTTGATTTGCCCGACTTCGGTCATGGAAAACTGGCGTCGTGAGGCGGAACGATTCGTACCGGACCTTCCCGTTATGATTCAGCACGGTACGAAACGACTTCGGGGCGAAGGGTTCCTCGATACGTGCAAAGATTTTGCGATGGTCATTTCCTCCTATGCGCTCCTGCACCGTGACAGCGCTGTTTACGCAAAAGTGCCGTGGGCGGGCGTTATCCTGGATGAAGCGCAGAACATCAAAAACCCCGATACGAGACAGTGCCGCGCGGCGCATTCCGTTCCCGGCGACTGGCACATCGCCCTGACCGGTACGCCCGTTGAGAACCACGTCGGCGATATGTGGTCGATCATGGAATTTATCGTTTCCGGGCTGCTCCCGAACCGCTCACGCTTCGGACGGGAATTTCTGCGTCCGATCCAGGCGGGAGATCGCGCTGCGATGGAGCGCATCAAACGGATCACCGGGCCTTTTATCCTGCGTCGTTTGAAAACGGACAGAGATATCATTACGGACCTTCCGAAAAAAATCGAGTCGACAGTATACTGTTCGCTCTCCAAGGAACAGGCCTCGCTTTACAAAGCGGTGCTTACGGACCTTGACGAAAAAATTGCGGAGACGGACGGCATTCAGCGGAAGGGGCTTGTTCTTTCCACGATCACGGCCTTGAAACAGCTTTGCAACCATCCGGCGCTCTATTTAAAAGATGGTTCCGTGCTTCCGGATCGCTCGGGCAAAATCGAACGTCTGACCGAAATCGCGGAAGAAATGCTCTCCACCGGCGACAGAGCGCTGATTTTTACGCAGTACGCGGAGATGGGCGCGATGCTCAAACAGTACCTGCAGGAAACGTTTGGACGGGAGACCCTCTTTTTACACGGCGGAATAAGCCGCGAAAAGCGCGACGAAATGGTTATGCGTTTCCAGAATGAAGGTAACGCGCCGCCGTTCTTCGTCCTCTCCCTGAAAGCGGGCGGTACGGGACTCAACCTCACCCGCGCGAACCATGTCGTTATGTTTGACCGCTGGTGGAATCCGGCTGTTGAGCAGCAGGCGGTCGACCGCGCCTACAGGATCGGTCAGGACCGCAGCGTGCAGGTGCACTATTTCTGCTGTAAAGGAACGCTGGAAGAAAAAATAGAAGAGCTCATCAATTCGAAAAAACGCGTGGCGGAAGCGGTCGTCGGCGTCGGCGAAAACTGGCTGACGGAGCTTTCGGACGACGAACTCAGAGACCTGTTCTCACTGAGCAGCGATGTTGCGGAGGAAGTCCGATGAGACCGTGGAAGAGATGGGAATATCGCAAACCAAGAGCCGCGAAGGGCGGCATCAAGCTGCGGACGGGCAGGAACAAGCCTTATAGCTCGAACTGGTGGTCGCGGCGCTGGCTTGAATTTATAGAAAGCTCAATCGACAAGCAGCAACTGACGCGGGGCAAAACTTACGCACGCCGCGGGCAGGTCTTGTCGGTAGAAGTGCACCCCGGCATGATTTCCGCCACCGTACAGGGCAGCCGCAAAGCGCCTTATCAGGTGCGCCTTGGTTTTGACACTATTTCGGACGAGGGGCGCAGGCTGCTGCTCTTCCGTTTCCGCGAGCACGCGTCCTTTGCGGCCCGCCTTCTCGCGGGAGAAATGCCGGAAGAAATGGTGTCTGCGTTTGATGAGAGCGGCACGCAGCTCTTCCCGGGCGACGATCACATCCGGAAATTCAAATGCAGCTGCCCTGACGAAGTGGAACCGTGCAAACATATCGTTGCCGTACTGCTCCTGCTCGGCGAAGTTTTCGACGACGATCCGTTTTTGATCTTGAAGCTGCGCGGTGTTGACCGGGAAAAATTGATCAACCTGCTCACGGTGGAAACAAACGGCGGGGATGGAGATTACTCCATGATCGATGAAGATTTCTTCGCGGAATTGGAGGGCATGGATTGGGACAGCCGTGACGAACGCGTTGAAATCAACGGCGGCTCTGACTTGAGTGCCGCTTTCGACGAACAGGAAGATGAGACGGAAATCCCCTTTGACTCGCGCTGGTACTCGTCGGAATTCCCGGTCTTTTCTTATTCGCCGCAGGAAGATCAGCGCCGCCCTGCCGCGCTGGAACTTATGAACGAATTTCCACTCTGGCGGGGAGAACGCCCGTTCCGGATGTCGCTTTTGGCCTTTTATGATCGTGCGGCAAGTCTCGCCGTGGAAATATTGACCGGCGAGCGACGCAATCAGGTCGGCAGGCCAAGAAAATATATTTAGTTCGCGATGTTTGAAAAAAGTTAAAACGAAAAGAATTACGGAATTTCAAATAAAAAAAGAGCGCCTCGCGGCAATGCGAAGCGCTCTTTCTATTTTATATTTGCAATTAATCCCAGTTGTTGATATCCGCCGCGGCGCCGTCGCCGCCTTCCTGTCCGTCAGATCCGTAAGAAAGGATATCGAAGTCGCCATGTTCGCCGGGACACTCATAAATGAACGCGCGTCCCCATGCGTCGGTCGGTACTTTTTTCATGTAGCCGCCCTTCTTATAGTTCAACGCTTCCGGGGGCATCGTCGGTTTCGTTACGAGCGCTTCCAGACCCTGGGATGTCGTCGGGTAGAATCCGTTATCCAGATGGAAGAGACCGAGCACCTGTTCAAGCTGCGAAATCTGCGTTGCCGTGGTTTTTCTCCTCGCTTCGTCGCTCTGTCCAATCAAGCGCGGTCCGACAAGTGCGGACAGCATCCCGATGATAACGACGACGACCATGATTTCTATAAGGGTAAACCCACGCCGTCTCCGTGCTTTTTTAAAAATTTTCTTCGTTTTTTTATCCAACTCTTAGCGCCTCCCTGATTTTTCGTTGGAGCGTTTCTTTTATATCACTTGATCTGTTCCCTGTCCATGCGGGAAATACGTTTTTTCTATTATTCTTCGGAATCTTCTCCCAGTTCTTTCAAAACCTGTTCGAGCGTAACGTAGTCGATTTTTCCGGTTGCCAGCAGAGGCATGTCGGCCATGAAAAGAATTTTTTTGGGAATCGCGATTTCCGCCACGCCCAGCTCCGTAAGCTTTTGTCTTAGCTCGTCGCGTTTGAGCTCCGGTTTTGTCGTTACGAGCGCAAGCGTTTCGCCGCGTGGTCCTCCGTGAAGCAATACGACCGCGTGATGCTCCTCCGGCCATACTTCACCCAGAACTTCTTCGACCGAAACAAGGGAGATCATCTCTCCTCCTATTTTCGCAAAACGTTTCGCACGTCCGAGAATCGTAATAAAACCTTCTTCGTCGATTTTTACAATATCGCCGGTGTCGTACCATCCGTCTTTGGGTGGTTCGAGAACGCCAGGGTTCGTCGCGCGCAGATAGCCCATCATGATACTCGGGCCCTTCACCCACAAGCGCCCGCCTTCCGGCACACCCTCAACGGGTTCCAGGCGATGTTCCAGTCCCTCTACAAGCGGGCCGACCGTGCCGCTCCTATGGTGCGCGAAGTAGTTGTTCGCAACGACGGGGGATGCTTCCGTCACACCGTATCCTTCCGTGATCCGTTTTCCGAAACGCTCGAACCAGAGGTCCTGCGTGGAGGATTTAAGTTTTTCTCCTCCTTCGACAAGCAGCCGGATCGTTACAAAGTCAAAGTTGTCGGAGGCCGCTTTCGCATAGCCGCTCAGGAAGGTATCTGTCGCGAAAAGGATAGTGATGCGCTCGTCGTAGCAAATGACGGGAACTGTTTTATAGTGGAGCGGGGACGGATAAAGATACGTGATAATCCCCAGCGTAGGAGGCATGATCAAACCGGCGCAAAGGCCGAACGAATGGAAAATCGGCATCGCGTTGAGTACGCGGTCGGATTGATAGAAGTCGACGCGCGTAAACATCTGTGCGTTGTTTACGTTGACGTTTTCAAAGCTGAGCACAACGCCCTTCGGCGCACCTTCCGAGCCCGATGTGAAAAGGATGAACGCCGGTTTTTTAACAGCTTCCGGGCTCTCCGGCTCGGACTTCATGAATTTTGCGCGAAGCGCCGCGGAAATTTTTTTGCCTGTTGTAATCTGCGGTGCGAGGTCTTCCAGCCAGATGACCTTGATGCCCGCTTCTTCTGCCGCGGACGTCAGATTGTCCAGTTTTCCGATCTCAATAAATTTTCTCGAGGTAATGATCGTGTCGAGCAGCGCGCTCTTGCAGCAGTTGACCATAGAGCGGCCGCCAAGCGAGAAATTGAGCATTGCGGGCACCAGCCCCATGCGCTGTAGCGCGTAGATCGTCACAGCGCCGCCAAGCGAAGTGGGCAGCAGCACGCCGATATTCGGGCCCTTTAGGTTTTGCGTTTCGAGCGCGCCCTGAATCAAAAGAATCCTCGTAATAAAACCGTTGTACGTGACAGGTTTTTGTCCATAATCGACATAGATCCTGTAGTTGCCGCCGAATTCGTCCCGGGCGTCCAGAACGTTGTCGAAGAAGGGTTTGCGCCGCACGCTCGACCACAAGCAGGCGTCGTTCATGATGTGCTCGAAGCTGCGTCCAGCCGTCGCGGTACGCTTCAACCCGGACAGCCCCTCCGGAATATCAAGCTTGCGCGCTGGATAAACAGTAATCGTTACTTTCGAAAAAAAGCGGATGCGGCTTTTATGTGGGATACGCGAGAACGGCGTGTACTCCGTGCCTTCGATTCGTACCGGCAGGATTTTTGCGTCCGTGTGGTCGGCGATCGACGCGACGCCGAGAGAAAGTTTCATCGGCAGCCCCGTTGTCGTCGGCTGTACTTCGGGGAAAATGACGCAGCGTCCGCCGCCCTTGAGCAGCGTTAAAAAGAATTTCAGCGTCAGCGGAGCGTCCGCATCAAGAATGTGCGTATCCGCGAGCGGCAGAAAAAATTTTGCGAAACGTTTTTGTGTCAACCTGCGTTCGATTGCAAAAGGAACCTTTTCAGGCAAAAAGACGGCCAGAATCAGCGGGTCGATAAAAGAGACGTAATTCGGCGCGATAAGGACGCCTTCTCCGGCCTGCTGCCAGTTTTCCCATCCCTTTACCTCTACGCGGAAGAATAAACGAAGAATGAATCGAACGATAAGTCTGAACAAATAGAATCCCTCCACATGTGTGCCTGCCCTTGTTTATTATAACATTTATACATTTTGATAGTCATGAAATAATAGAAGAAACGAGACTCCGTTTTTCTCCCGATTCTTCAAGCTGGATGTATAATTTTTTTAAAATCTTCTATAAACTTCTATAAAAAAGGGCGGGAGATCAAATGGATGCGATCAAAGCGATCGAAGCGAGAAAAAGTGTGCGCAGTTATCAGGGCCGGGCTGTGGAAAAGGAAAAAATCGGAACGCTCGTGATGGCGGCAAAGAACGCGCCGAAAGCGGGGAATTTTCATATTACGGTTATTACGAACAAAGAAATTCTGGGAAAGATTAACGACGCGACACTGGACGCGATGAAAAAATCAGGCAATGAATTCCTCATGTCCCGCGCGGCGCTGGACGGTTATATGCCGCTCTACGGAGCGCCGGTGCTCATCATGCTCTCGGCGCCGCCCGAGGAAACTTTCTCGGCGGTTAATACGGCCTGCGCGGCGACTAATGTCTGCATTGCGGCGACGGCACTCGGGCTCGGCTCCTGCTATGTCGTTTCGCCGACTTTGACACTTGGCCCCGACAAAGAAATGTGCCGCAAAATAGGGTTCCCTGAGGGATATGCACCTTTCTGCGGCGTTCTTATCGGTTATGCGGGGGAAGAAAAATTTACAACGGAAAGACACTCACCGGATAACGTCAATTTTTACGAATAAAAATATTTCGGCGCGCCTGCGCCAAAGGATGGATTTTTATTCGGGCTTTTGCAGGGCGTATGCTTCGTAAAAATTCGCCATTTTCAGGATGTCGTCCAGCTTGATGGTTTCGTCCGTGTTGCTGTGATAGACGTCCTGCCCCGGCCCGATAATGCTGAAAGGCGTGCCAAGGCGCGGTGTTACGATAGAGACGTCGCAAAGATAATATATTCCCATTTTTCTGGTCTTCAGGCGGAGCGTTTTATAAAGCTTTTCGATCCGCTCAATGTTCGGCGCGAACTCATCCATCGTGCATGCGAGCCGCAGGTTGTCTATCGTGACGCTGATGTCGCATTCCGGATATTTTTGCGTGAGCTCGGAAGTTGTTTCTTCAATCGCAGAGAGAATTTTCTGCTCGCCGATAATCGGCAAAAATCGGATGTCGATATAACCTGAGGCGACATCCGGGAACATATAACGGGTATAGCCTTCGGAGTTGATTTTTGTCACAACGCAGGTTGTATTGCCCAGAAAAGGGTGTCCCTGTTCCTGCCATAATTTTGAAGCAAGGCGCTTGTTGTACTCGAGCAATATTTTGATTACGTCGGTTCTCTGTTTCGGGAAAGCAGCGTGTGAGAATCTGCCGCTTACCTCAATGCTGAGCCATGCAACGCCTTTTTGCGCAACGCCGATCGCGCAATCTGTCGGCTGAACGAAAACGACCTCGCCCACGCCGTCGAAAAAACTCCCTTCGACGAGAGACCTTGCGCCGATCCCTTCTTCGTCATTGTCCGCAGTAAAGGCAAACAACACGTCGCGCTCCAAATCCTGACGTTCCGCCAGATGCATCGCCGCCATGATCATCGCCGTCGCGCCGCCCTTATTATTTGCGCCGCGCCCGTAGACGTTTACGCCGTCGAAGTCCGCGCTGTACGGATAATGCGCCCATGTGCGGGTGCTTTCCAGCCCGATCGTGTCGAGGTGTCCCATGAAAAGCAGCGGGGCGGCTCCCGTCTTTCCTTTGACGCGCGCCAGCAGCGTTGCGCGGTTTCCCCCGTGGCATATCATTTTATGGCTGATATTGGATGCGCGCAGCAGCGAGACGATATATTTGACCGCATCGGCCTCGTCGCCTTCGGGCTGGTGCGTACGTATCCGGATCAGCTGCTGCAGAATATTGAGCGCCATGTCGGCGGAAGAATCGAAAATCATCCTGTTTTTTCCCATTTTTTACCGTCCCTTCATGGCGAGCAGTTTGACTGCAAAAGAAAGGTTAAAGCGCGTATGCGCGTCATTCAAATTGACGTCGAGAACTTCTTCTATGCGGTGATACCTGTACTTCAGCGTATTGTAGTGAAGATTCATAAAAACAGAAGTCTGTTTTAAATTCCAGGCGTGCCTGTCCAGTTCCCGAATTGTGTCAAGAAGGACCAGATGCTCGGTGGGCAGGTTTTTCCGCGCGAGTTCCCCGAGCGTGTTTTCGATGAACAGATCCGATTCGGAATGTTCGGCAAAGATTGTGAGAAGACGGTACGAGCCCAGGTCTCCCCATCGCCGCCACCACGCCCCGGCTTCAAGCACGGCGACGTGGAACGCCCTGTTCGCTTCCTCATAACTTTCGGGCAGCGCCTGGAGTTCTTCTTTGCACGAGCCGATGCCCATACAGACATCCGTGTAAGGTTCGTTTTCACCGTGGAGTTCTTTCAGGTTTTCGATCGTCTGCACAATAAAATCGCAGACCGCGGTCTCGTCCATCGGAAATTGCGGCGTAACGGCGATAACAAGGCGCTGCTTTTCCTGCCAGGACATATAGCGGCGGAAAAAACGGGAGAATTTTTCTTCCATGTTTGATAAAGCGCGATCCTCAAGACGCGCTCTTTCCGAATTTCGCTTTTTGAAACCGATCACCGCGACAAGACTGTTTTTATCGAGCGGGAAAATTTTTCCGTCAAATTCTTCAAGAATCTTTCGCAGCTTGGTGTTCCTCAGGAGCAGACGCTGCAAAATATCCGACTCAATCGAAATACGGTACTCGGCGTTCGACTTTCTCCGGATCGCGTGAATTTTTACGGCAAGAATCGCCGCTTTTCTTAAAGGTGAATTCGCGGATAACGGAGGAGTTTTTTCCGTGATCAGATGGCCGAGCGGGACATCGTTGTCGACGATGCGGTCGACCTCGTAATGTCTGAAAAGTTCCTGCAGCGGATACGCTTCGACATTTTCAATAAATTCGGGATCCGACGATGCCGTGAAAATCGCGCCGCTGGATTCGCGAAAGCAGAGCGACGAGGTAGAATCGTGCGCAATTCTAGACAGCAGCTCTCCAAAGTTTTGCAGGCTGAGAGCTGCGTCTATCCATTCCGTGCCTCGTTGTTCCCATTGATACTCTCTCATATCTATAATCTAATCTTAAACGAGTTTTCTGTAAACCTCGAATCTTTCATTTGCCAAAAGCGGGCGCCTGTTTCTGATCTGCTCTAGATAGTCCATATCGAGTTCCACATGTTCCACCGCCTCTTCAAAAAGCGGCAGCTGCGCGATAATTTCGCCATCGGGGCCGACGACATGCGAACCGCCGAAATACATTGTGGATTCGGAAGCGGCCTGGTTGCAGCAGACGACGAAAGAAGTTTGCGTGAAGGCCGTGCCCACGGTGATTTTCTTCCAGTTTGAGAGACAGCCGTTGCCGTCGGCTTTCTCGATCACGGTCGCCGCGGAGGGATAGAAGAGCGCCTCCGCGCCGATTTTTGCGGCGAATATCGCATTTGTCACGTGCCACAGGTCCTCGCATACGAAAAGGCCGGCCGTCCCATTTTCCGTTTTTGCCGCGACAACTTCATCTCCGGCGGAAAAGGTGAGGTGTTCCGTATATTGCGCATAGTTGCACAGGTTAATTTTTTTATGCACGGCCAAAGTTTGGCCTTTTGCGATATATTCCAGCGCGATGAACGGTTTCTCTGCGTTTGCCTCAAAGAGTGGATAACTGACGAGAAGGTCGACGCCGGTTTCCCTGGTGCATTCCCATAAGAATGTGAGATTTTGCGTTATCTGCCGCTGCAGGTCGCTTTTTTTTGCAGGATCTTTAATCGTTTCCGCAATTTCATAGCCGGAAAGATAAAGCTCCGGCAGGACAAGCAGTTTACTGCCGACGGCGGCGCATTCTTTTAAAATTTCCGCCGCTTTCTTTGCGTTCGCAGTACAGTCGGCTTGTTTCGGCGCCAATTGTCCCACGGTGATTTTCCATTTTCTCATTTGTCCACCCTCATTCTGAAAGGTATAAAAAAACGGCTGACAGATAGCGCATCTGCCAGCCGTTTGGTCTTCTCCTATTACTTCGCGAAGATGTTTTTCGCTCTCTCCGTCGGCTGATAGTTGTGCACGAGGAAGTCGAACATCAGTTTTGCGCCTGCGATGGACGAGAAATCGTTTTTCAGGTCGTACGCCGGGTTGACTTCCGTAACGTTAAAGGAGTGCGTGTAGGGCGCGAGAAGCTTCATCAGTTCCTGAAGCTCGTAAGTGTTGAATCCGCCCGTTTCATTCGCGCCGCTGCCGGGTGCGTAGATGCCTTCCAGAACGTCGATGTCGATCGTGACCAGCATGACTTCCGTGTCTTTCGCTGCGATTTCGAGCGTTTTCTTGGCAACGCCTTCGATACCGAGCGCATAGAACTCTCTGGGGCTAATCTCCGTGATCCCTTTTTCAATGATGTACTCGTAGTAGTCGGGATAATTGTAGCATCTGCAGCCGATCTGTACGACGTTTCTCGAATCGACGCGCGGCAGGAGCTCGATGGCGCGGCGGATGGAGCTGCTGTGAGAGAATTCGCCCTGGATCGGCGTGGAGTCGAGAAGGTCGAGGTGTCCGTCGAAATGTACGATGCCGACCTTCCCTTCCACGCTGTCGTGCAGAGCCTTAATCTGCGGCCATGTGATCGAGCAGTCTCCTCCGAGGAGGACGGGTATGTAATTTGTTTTATGCAGCTCTGCACATTTCTGCTCGATACGATTCTTTGTCTCGAAGTGATCGTAGGACACGATCTGAATGTCGCCGAAGTCTTTTACCTCGGCATCGCACCAGTCGATGAGGCGGAACTCTTCGAGGTCGATGACTTTGTTGTCGACGATGCGGTCGAAGATCCACGCCGCGTTTTTGCGAATTGTTTCCGGTGCGAATCTGGAACCGGGACGTCCGTGCGAAGCGTCTTCATCCCAGGGTACACCGAGGATTCCGAATTTTTTTGAAGGATTTTCTTTTACTGGTTTGATGTTCATGGTAATGCTCTCCTTTACTTTTACTTTACGCCTTGCTTGTTGCCGTTTTGGTGTTCGTTGCGGTTTCTTTGTTAAGAAATACGAGCTCGCGGTCAGGAACTTCGTTACGCTGCGGCCAGATGAAGGAGCCGACGACGCCGACGATCAGGCACACGAAGAACGTCATGAAAAGCGAAGAAATGATTTTGGTATCCAGGCCGGACATGATCCAGAAAATCGTAAACGGCATACCCGTGCAGATCACTGCGAAAGCTGCTTTGGAGCTGAAACGCCTCCAGAAAAGCGTGAGAAGGATGATTACGGAGAAAGGGTTTCCGATGCCGGACCATACGTAGCCGACGATGTTGAAGATCAGGTTCGACGGAACGACTTTCGCTGCCCCAAGCGCGAGAACTGCCATAACCGCGGTCATGCAGCGGGAGAAGAACAGGTCTTTTTTGGGGTTGTGCTCTTTGGAGAAGAAGCGCTTCATGATATTTTCGGAAAACTCTGTGGAAGCGAGAACGAGGAGCGAGTCAGCCGTCGAAATGAGCGCGGCGAATGCGGCTACGATAAACAGCGCTGCAAGTGCCGGGTGGAAGAATTCGAGCATGACCATCGGGAAGACGGCTTCCGGATCGGTGAGCCCGGTCGGACCCCAGAGCGCGATTCCAAGCCAGCCGATCGAACATGCGCCGAAGTAGGCGACCAGCGTCCAGATGATACCGATGTTTCTTCCTTTGATGGTGTTCTTGTAGTCTTTGATCGCCATGAAGCGCATCGTGAGCTGCGGGGTACCGCCGAGATAGCCGAAGAAGTAGGCAAAGCCGCCCATGACGCCCGCAAACATCGCCCAGCCTTCGCCCGAACCCATGATATTGAGGTATTCGGGGCCGGCTTTCGCGAGTGCGGCGAAAACGCCCGGCGCAAAAATATCGGGTTTCGATTCCAGCAGGAAGAAACCAAGAATCGGGGCGAGCGCAAGTGCGCAAACCATGAGGAATCCCTGGATGCAGTCGGTGTAGATAACGCTCTTAAATCCTCCGTAAACCGTATAGGGTACGATGATTAGAACGGTCAGGAGCATGCCGACGTCTGAGGAGAGTCCGAAAAGCGTGTTAAATACTTTTCCTCCGCCAAGGAGCTGCGCCCCTATATAGAAGAAGAAAAAGAATACGATGACGAGGCTGCCAGCGGTTCTGATGTAGCCGTCCATCGATGGATGCAGTTTGGAGATCAGGTCGACGAAAGAAAGCGCATCTTCCTCTTCCGCGAGAGCTCTGATTCTGAATGCAAGGATCGCCCATGAGATCGCGATGCCGATGAAGCAGCCGAAAAGAACCCAGAAACAGCTCATGCCGGAAACATATGCCCACCCCGGCAACCCAAGCAACGCCCATGACGACTCTCCTGTGGCCCTTTCGGACAAAGCGGCCGCCCACCCGGGGATGTCCCTGCCGCCAATAGCATAGTCCTCTTCGTTCTGAACTTTCTTTCCCTGGTAAACGCCAAAGCCGATGAAAATGGCAAAATAGAGGACAAACACGGTGATATACTGTGCATTATTTGAAAAATCCATTTCCGTACCTCCGGTCCAAATTTATGTTCCCGTCTTGACTATGAATGCACCACTACATTGCGCAAAGCCTGAACCCGTCCGCGGTGCGGGTTTATGCTGAGCATAAGCACTATAATATTTTCTAAAACAACTCTCAATGTCTGATGATTTTTTTTATTTTGTCCATATAGGACAAAATTAATATTAAAAAAATGACAGTCAAAGGTTTTTTTAAAAAATCCTTTGGAAAATTAAAATACAATACTTTTGTTTTCGAAATTTGAACGGGAAGTTGGAAGCAAAAGGTAAAAAGCCGCAGGCTTTCGCCTGCGGCTTTATCGAATCTAATATTTTGTAAAGATCGAAGGTTTTGCGCCGCAGATGGGACAGTTCGCGCTGGGCTCCGAGCCTTTGTGGATGAATCCGCAGATCGGGCAGAGGTAATAATCCTGACCTTCCGGTTCGTTACCGAGGTTCGCGAGCGCTTCTTCAAAAAGACGGGCGTGCACTTTCTCCGCCTCGTTCGCATAATTAAAAACGCGAACCGCTTCGTTGTTGCCTTCCGCCTTTGCGTCTTCGATCATCGGCGGGTACATTTCCGTGAACTCATAAGTTTCGCCGCTTTTCGCGGTCACAAGATTCTCGGCGGTCGTTCCAATTCCGCCCTTGCCCTTGAATTCATGACGCGCGTGAATCGTCTCCGCTTCCGCTGTTGCACGGAAAAGCCGTGCCGCATTGGCAAAGCCCTCTTTTTCCGCCTGCTCCGCAAAGAAAAGATATTTGCGGTTTGCCTGAGATTCGCCTGCAAATGCTGTTGCGTAATTGTCGTTGGTTTTTTTCATCGCAAAAAGTCCTCCCTGATTTTCATGTGATTTGGATGCACATGTCGATTTCTTTTTTATAACTATTATAAATTAAACCAAAAAGGGAAGTTTGTCAATCAGTATTCGATGCCTTTTCGCGCGATTTCACCTTTTTGATACGGATGCCTGATCTCACGCATTTCCGTCACTAGGTCGGCAAGCGCCAGAATCTCATCTTTCGCGTCTCTGCCGGTTAGTATAAGTTCCATTCCGAAAGGTTTATTTTTAAGAAGTTTTACAATGCGTTCCGTGTCGACCAGCCCCATGTCGAGCGCAACGTTCAGCTCGTCCAGAATCAGCATGTCGCAGCTACCGGTGCGCATGGCGTTCTCCGCGAGGTCGACGCCGCGCGCCGCCTCCGCATAGTCTTCCTCCGTCGCCTGCCCTTTGTAGACGTAATCCGGGCGGCCCGTTTGTATCAGCGTAAGCGAGGGGATGCTTTTCGCCCCGCTTAATTCGCCGTAATGCACCCAGCCCTTCATGAACTGGATCATCATGATTTTTGCGCCGTGTCCGGATGCGCGAAGCGCTATACCGAGCGCGGCGGTCGTTTTTCCTTTCCCGTTGCCCGTATATATCTGCACTAACCCTTTTTCGCCGAACATTTTAGTTCCCCTTGTTCTCGCTCTTTTCCAGATCGCGTTTCAGCGCTTCCCAGCGGTCCTCCGTCTCTTCCGCAGTCACTTTCTCTTCCTTCTTCGCGACATCCTTCTTTACTTCCTCGGTGTCGGGGAAGTTTGCGTAGGGATCGAGCGCCAGGATTTCATTCTTAATATGCAGAAGCCTTCTGTCATCGGGCGGATGCGAATTGAAGCCGCTTGGTTCCAGCTTGCCGCTGTACGCGGAGATTTTTTGCATCGCGGCATACAGCCCTACGGGATCCTCGCCGTTGTTATAGGCGAGGTGCACCGCATAGTCGTCCGCGGCGACCTCCTGTTCACGACTCCAGCCAGCGGCCGCAAGGTTCGAACCCACGCCGACCGCGACGTCGGCAAGCCCGCTGCCCAGGACGTTGCTTAAAACGGCGCCCAGAATCGAAAGCCCGGTGTGGCGCGTGACCGTTTTTTCGTAGTGACCGAGTTTCGCGTGTCCCGCTTCGTGCGAGAGAACGCCGTAAAGCTCCTTTTGTTCGTCGAGCAAATCAAGTAGCCCCGTTGTGACCGTTACGGAGTTTCCGTTTGCCACCCACGCGTTGGGGGCCTTTTCTTCTTTTATTGAGAAAGGAAGGCTCGTCAGGTCTGTCGCGTTTGCGATTCTCCCCCAGACTTCCTTCGCGTCATCGTGCGATAATTTTGCGTTGGCCGGCATTGCCGCGGTAACAACGATCACCGCCGTCAAAATCGCCATCATGAATTGGTTTTTTCTAAAGCAGATCATGTGCGCACCTCCGGTTATTTTTCACGCTTTTGTCCCTATGATTCTATTGAAAAATTATGTGAATATTATGTTCTTGTTTACCGTATCAAGCGTGCCGCCGCAGAAAATCGTCGATCAGCCTGCGCGAGATGCTGATGCTCTGCGGGATGTCTGGCATCTCATCCGGGGCAAACCAACGCGCCTCAAGCACCTCGCAGTTGTCCACCTCGATCTCACCGCTTTCCCACTCCGCGGTGAAACCGACCATGAGCGAACGCGGAAAAGGCCACGGCTGGCTGCCGAAATATTTTACATTTTTGACGCAAATATGCGATTCCTCAAAAACTTCCCGCTTCACACAATCTTCCAGGTTTTCGCCCGGTTCGACAAACCCCGCAAGCACGCTGAAACGCCCCGGCGGGAAATTCACGCCGTGCCCCATAAGAAGTTTGCCCTCGCGCTCCACCGCGACGATGATAGCGGGAGCGATTACCGGAAAAGAGATTTCTCTGCATTCCTTACAGCGCATTCCCCATTCCTTCTCATCCAGAAAAGTCTGCGCGCCGCACACGCCGCAATAGCGGTTCGTCCTGTGCCAGTCGGCGATATGATAGGCTTTCCCGATATGAAAAAACTCCGTCTCCCCGAACATCGGCCAAAGCCCGCGTCGTTCGTTCAGGCTGTACCCCTCCGGCAGAACCGCGTCCTTTTTCAGCTCAGCCCAGATATCGCCGTTCATATTGCCGCGGTCGACAAGTCCGCTGCGAACAAAAGACGTATTCAGCGCGTCGTCGATACCGATTTCGGGCAGAGCGGCGGCGTTTTCCTTCAACACAAGTTTCCCGTCAGCGAAGATGTAATAATGGCGGCGCATTCAAATCCCCCAAAAGTAAAATAATTTACGTCCCTATTTTACTGGACGAACGGAGAAAATCCCACTATGATAATTGCGGTGCCAGTAATTTATTTTCGGGAGGTCGTACAGATGATCGAGAAATTTGAAAACGTAACAGCGGTAGCAAAGGCGAACGTGTATTTCGACGGAAAAGTGATCAGCCACACGATATTCCTTCCCAACGGCGATCGTAAAACGCTGGGAATCTTTATGCCGGGAGACTATGAGTTCGGCACAGGCGACGCGGAAATCATGGACATGACCGACGGCATCGCGGAAGTTCTCCTTCCCGGTGAGACAATGTGGAAAAAATTCAAAGAAGGCGAAGCGTTCAACATCCCCGCGAATTCCAAATTCCGCCTGAAATGCGCGGATATCGTGCAGTACGTTTGTTCCTATATAAAATAGAAAAGAAGAAAAGAAAATCGGCAAGTATAAGTGCCGCTGACTTAGTAACACTCGAAAGAGTCCCGTTGACGTGAAAATACGTCTTCGGGGCTCTTTTTCTTCGTATTACGTCGTCATCGACACGTCTCCTTGCCGATTTTTCTTTTAAATTTTTGTAAAACGAACGAATGCAACCGCAGCTGTTTAGAATACGGCGCGCGCCAGGTCTTTCAGTTCCTGCAATTCCTGCGGCGTGATGTTTTGCGAAATCCACGAAGAGTAAACGGAATTATTTTGAAGCAGGGGCTCCGTCCGAAGCGCGGGCATCGCCTTCGCCGCTTCCTCAAAAGCCGGCGTGTGCGGGATGGGAGAGAATTCCGCGAGCTTCGGTTTCCCTCCGGAAGCGTGGACGAACGAAATCGTTTCCTTCACGGAGTCGATGACTTGGCCGGGCAGCCCGAGCAGGATATAAGTTTCAAGTTCTTTTTTCGCATAGCCGGCGCTTTTTAAATTTGCAACGGCGTCCGCATATTCTCGCCACACAACCTTCCCGGAACCCGCAAGCTTTGGATCGATGCTTTCGAGTGAAAGCCGGATCGTCTTAAACCCAGTTTCCCATAACACGGCGGCGCACTTTTCATCGATTTCGCGCACATGCAGGCCGTTCGGCGTGTGAAAACGAAGCGCATTTCCATAACGCTTACGCAGCGCTTCGCAAAGCGGGAAAAAATAATCTTCCTTCTCCATGAGCAGCGCATCGTCATAAAAAGCAAAATCACGAGCGCCAAGCTGCACCTGAAAATCGATCTCCCGCAATACCTCGTGAACAGATCTTCTCCTGTAGTGCGGCCAGAGAACGCGGGACGCGCAATATTCACACGCAAGCGGACAGCCGAAAGACGTCATCGTTACGCCGTATGAAAGATTTTTATACAGGTCCATGGCGGGGCGCGCGACATCCGGCTCCCAGTTCCCGGACACGATAAAATCCGCGCCGAGCGTCGCCGCATGCCCGGTGCAGAGCGTCGCGTACGTGCCGCCGAGGACGACCGGCACACCCGGCAGGATTTCTTTCAGCGCGGCGATCATCCATTGTACGCCCGGATACCAGTAAGTCATCGCTGATGTGAGCAGGATGACGTCGGGCTGCGGGGTTTCGGACAAGCGCGCGCGAATCTCATCTTCTCCCAATCCGAAGTGATGATATTTCCGCTGGATGCCTTTATAAATTTTCGGTTTCTCAATCTCCGTTCCGACGATTTTTTTTCGCCCGAACGTTTTTTCGCTGGCGGCGGCTTCATAAATAGTATCGAGCAAGAAAACGTCGTTTCCGTTCAGCCGCATCCGCTCAAGCAGATAAAGCAGCCCCATCGGCTTCGACCAAAGATCGAAAAAAGCAAAATCGTGCACAGGCGGATTAACCCCGAGGATGTTTTTTCCGCGGATTCCCAAGATTTTGGACATAGAAATATTTTTCGAAGAATGCTCCATAAGAAAATTATACCTGTTGTTTGCTTTTTCTTCTTCTTGGCCGTTCCGTTTGCGGGACATGCAATGCCTTTGCTTTTTGTTGTACCAGCTCAGCTCAAGAGATTCTGTCCCTTTTGTCGACTTGCTGCATCTGTTTTTGATGCTATACTTTTTTGCGAATAGAGATTTAGATATGAAGGGGAATTTTGATTGGCGAAGAAATATGAAAAAAAGCCCGCGACGTCGCTCGCGGTGCTCAAGGATGTGTTTGGCTACGATTCCTTCCGGCGCGGGCAGGAGGAGATCATCTCAAACATCCTCTCGGGGCGCGATACGCTGGCGATTATGCCGACAGGTGCCGGAAAGTCCATCTGCTACCAGATCCCGGCGATTCTGAGTCCGGGCGTTACTGTGATACTCTCCCCGCTTATTTCCCTGATGAAAGACCAGGTGGATGCGCTGAAACAGAATGGTGTGCCGGCGGCTTCGATCAATAGCTCAATGCCGTGGGAGGACGTTGTTCTCATCTTCCGCCAGGTGCGTGCCGGTAAGGTTAAACTGCTTTACATTGCACCGGAACGCCTGGAAAGTGAGGGCTTCCGTGCGTTTTTCTCGGAAATTGGCGTAACCCTTGTCATTGTGGACGAAGCACATTGTGTCTCTCAGTGGGGGCACGATTTCCGCCCGGCCTATCTTGGTATTGCGCCCGTCATCGCCTCGCTGGCAAGACGTCCTGTCGTCGCAGCCTTTACCGCTACTGCCACGCCCGAAGTGCGTGACGACATAGCTGTGCAGCTTCGTTTGCGAGACCCTTTTACGATTACCACAGGGTTTGACCGAGAAAATCTTTTTTTTCAGGTTGAGCATCCTGCGAGTAAGATGAAATATGTGGAGAAACACGTCGAAAAACATACGGACTCGGCGGGGATCGTCTACTGTGCGACGCGCAGGGATGTCGAGGGAGTGTGTGCCAGGCTGCGCGAAAAAGGCGTAAAAGCGGTGCGCTATCACGCAGGGCTTTCGGACTTGGAACGTAAAAGGAGCCAGGAAGATTTCATCTATGACCGTGCGAATGTTATTGTCGCTACCAACGCATTTGGTATGGGTATTGACAAGTCCAACGTTCGCTATGTGCTGCACTACAACATGCCAGGCAGTATGGACGCATATTATCAGGAGGCCGGCCGTGCAGGCCGCGACGGGCTTCCGGCAGAATGTATCCTGCTCTTTGGGACGCGTGACATCATAACGGCGCGATTTTTCATTGCGCAGAGCGAAGATGAGGAAACAAAAAAATCAGGCTACCGTAAGTTGCAGGTGATGGTGGATTACTGTAACACGGCCTCCTGTCTGCGTTCCCATATCCTGCGCTATTTTGAAGACGAAAACGTGTCCGACACCTGTACCGCATGCGGAAACTGTACCGTCGCAGCAGAACGCGTCGACGTTACGGTTGAAGCGAAAAAAATTCTTTCCTGCGTGTTTCGCATGGCGGAGCATACGAACGACAGAAAATACGGCAGCGCTATGCTTGTCGATGTGCTGCGCGGCTCGCGGCGCGCGCAGGTCATTTCGCTTGGTTTCGACAAGATCTCGACCTGGGGGCTGCTGAAAGAATACGAGGCGGATCAGGTGCGCGAGATTGTAAATTTCCTGATCGCGGAGGGTTACCTGCAGATGGAGGACGGGGAGTTTCCCGTACTTTCTTTTACCGGGCGCTCCATTCCTTTTCTGCGCAGCGGTGCGGTGCTCATGATGCGCAAATATGAGGGCAAATCTGAAAAGAAACTCAAAACTTCAAAACAGCACGGCGAAGTTGAGCACAGCGAACTCTTCGAAAAACTGCGCGCGCTGCGCATGGATCTGGCGAAAGAGGATGGTGTGCCGCCCTACGTCGTCTTCTCCGACAGGACGCTGATCGCCATGTGCGCCCAACTACCATCGGACGAGGACGAGATGCTCGAGGTCTCCGGCGTCGGCGCGCAGAAATTGGAAAAATATGGCGAGGCGTTTCTGGATGCGATTGCTGAGTGGAAGGAAGAGCAGGGTACGTTTTTCACAGATGAAAAATAACAGCGTTTTGTTGTAAAAACACGCGCGGGGCTTTCGGAAGCCCCGCGTTTTCATATTTGACGAACGTTATTTTCTGCTTTTTTCTTCCATTTCCATAATTTCTTCGAGCGTTACTTTTTTGTATCTCGGCGGTTTTGCGAAAAGCGCCGGGTCGGGCGTTTTTAGCTTAATTTCTTTATATTCGTAGGAGACCTGTCCGTCCAACGATTGTGTGCGAAGGGGCAGCGGGAAGTTGTCGCGGTACCATTCGTAGTATTGGTCCTGCTGGTCTACGCCGTATTTGACGGTGACGAGGAATTTGCGCAGGCGGTAGCTGTCTTCCCATTCGTAGTCGATGAATTCGCGGGAGAGGTTGCCCGTTTTGAATTCTTCCGGACGTCCGAAGCTTTCGGATTGCGGGATGTCGTAGGGTTGTTCGACGTAGGCGCGGAATTTCGGGAAGATGAGCCAGAGCACTTTCTGGTCTGCGCGCGTGACTATGATCTCGTCTTTGCCCGAGATTTCATAGCGCGTGCGGTCTTTTGTGACGTACAGTTTGCCGGTCTGGACTTCGTCAAAGAATTTTTCGACGAATGTGGCGGAGAATTCCTGTATCATGTTCGACGTGTCCTGCAGCGGGATGTTAATCGCGTTTTCGGCGGCGCTGCAAAGGCTGCAAAGGGTCAATAGCAGAATTGCCGCGGTGAATATTTTTTTCATCGTATATATCACACCTCAATGTGAAAATGTTTCCATATTATACAGGAAGCGATGGAGCGCATACCGCTTTTGGTCGCAAATTGGGCGCTATCCGCCCCCCGCTTTTGGGCGGCGCTGTTATGATTGTGATGTTTCGACCGATACTATTTGAAAGCTGATGATCGCGTCATGATTTACGGGGTTCTTTTAAGCGTCGTAGCGGCGTTTTGCTGGGGCAGCACTTCGCTGCTGATGCGCGGGATGACGCATCTGGGGCCGCTCGATATGACGCTGGGGCGTTCTGTGGGCGCGTTTGCGGTGACGTTTATCATAGCTTTTTTTTCGGGCACGCTTGGCTGCCTTTTCACTTTCACCGTTTCGGAATGGTCCGCGCTGACTCTTTTGGTGCTGGCGAATAATATTTTCGGAGACGTCGCGCTTTTTCTGGCGCTGCATTCGCTGGGCGTCGCCTATGGGTCGTCGATTTCAAGCACGTATCCAATCGTCGTCGCTCTGATGTCGATTTTCTTTTTCGGCGAGTCTTTTTCGTATTCGATTCTGTCGGGGACGCTGCTTGTCGTAGCGGGTGTCGCCTGTCTCTGTCAGCGCGGCAACGCGCAGGGGAAGCTTTCTACGAAGGGGCTGCTTCTCGCCGTTTTGGCGTCCATTCTGTGGGGAATCGGGCTTTCGATGAATAAATATCTTGTGCTGCATGAACTGCCCGCGTCCAGCATTGCGTTCGGGCGTTCGTTTCTCTTCGTTTTGATTACTGCCGCTTATTGGCTGTTTAAAAATATATCCGCGAAAACGCTCGCGAAGGCGTGGCGGCAGGTGGCGCAACGGGAAATTTTTCTTGCGCTTGCGGGCGGCGTGCTTGCGATTGGTTTCGGCGGATTTCTTTATGCGCGCGCGCTGCAATTTGTGCCCGCGACGGTGGCGACGCCGATCGGGGCGTCGAATCCGCTTTTGGCGACTTTTGCCGCGATGTTTATTTATAAGGAAAAATTACGTATCGTCCAATGGATCGGTGTGTTTATGGTCGTTGCCGGTACGGTGATCGTGGCGTTTTAGTTTTTACTTTCGCAAAAGGAGACAAAAAAGGCGGCTCTCAAGCAGAGAGCCGCCTTTGCTATGTCAATTTTGCGTCGGTGTTACTTGCGTTTTTTCTTTATTGCCACTATGGGCGGGATCGAGAATATCCCGAGCAAAGTTATAAATGGCAGCGCGTTGCACCCGCTGCCGCAGTTGCCCATGCAGCCGTCGTCTATAGCCCCGGGGTTCGATTCGTCGGGAGAGGCATAGGTAAATTCCATTTCGTAAATATTGTTATCGTATAGCGTGACGGGGAACGAAACGGCTTGTGCCGCCGCAAAGGTTGCCGCTCCCGCAGCGCGGGTTCCCGTGTAACCCGGCTTCCAGTCGTAATAGATATGCATCCTGTTGTTGTTGATAGGGTTGTTGTCAACGAGATACATTTCTCCGGAGGCGGGACTATATCTTCCCGCCATGACGTGGTTTGGGTAGTCCAGGTGATAGTTGTCAGCGCTGTAGTAAGATCCGGCGTAGTCGAAACTGTCGACGATCGTGATGCTTGCCCACACTTTTACGCCTGTCTGCTGCATATGGATAATTTTGTACGCGACAAGTTTGTCGTAGTAGATGTCGATGATGTTTTGCGCGGCGTCGGCGCCTAGCGTTATCGAGATGTCGGGGCTTGTTTCGGCAGCCACCAGTTTGTAGGAGTATGACCTATTTCCGAGCGTGTTGTAGGTATAGTAATTAATCTCATCCTGCGCCTGTTCAATGGCTTCGTCGGCTGAAACTGTCTGTCCGACGTACACGCGATATGCGCCGGGAAAGTTGTATGTCCCGAATGTTTGGTCAGGCATGATTTTCCCTTTTGTCTCCGAATAGAAGTGGCGAACCGTGTAGGACGTACGAACGGGCGCCTCGTACATGAAAACGACGTTAACTACGTTCGACGCGGGATTTTCCGCGACGGTTCCTCCGCCTGTAATCATCGGTTCTCCCTGATAATTGATCGGGTTAAGCTCGGCGAAGTCCGATACGGTACGAAACGTATAGTCGTCCGGGGGCAGAGGAGCGCCCAGCGGCTGATGGCCGAAGTCGCTGCTCAGGTATGTATCTTCGGAAATCGAATCTTTGTAGTAGCGCACTTCATACAGGGCCTGGATGGATACGATCTTTGCGTCGCTCAGCGGATAAACGGAGTCATTGTGCGATTCTCGGCTCCAATCCGCAAGGTCAAGCTGCATTGTCTCCGCATTGCTGCCCGGAAGAGTTTTCGTTTCTTTATAGCTGGCGCCACCCGGATATTTATGCTCGAGATTTGCAGTGACGTCCGCCTGCGCAGGTATGCTGGCTAAAATAACGAGCATTGCAGCGCAGAGAATGAGCGCTCTCCTTATAAAGGAAAGCTTTTCCCCAAAAGTATACTTTGTCATGAATATCCCCCTCGGATATGATATGTTTCATCTCTTTAAACAAAAATTAATTGTTTGCAAAGAAACATTACTAGCGCGCTCATTCTAGCATGTATCCAGTTTTTATGGAAGGTGTCTAATAGATTGTCCAGAATTAATTTAGTTTTTTTATGCTTAATCAGTACGAGCAGAAGAAATTTGAATCGGAAAAGCAGCCCGGGAAAATTTATTTTCGGGCTGCTTCTGTAAAACTGTTTTTACTATTGCGGATAATTCTAAAACGCGGGGACGATGCCTTTGGGAACGAGTTCCGTTTCGATGAACGCCTTTACTTCGGGCGAGTTCGAGGCTTTTACGAGCGCCTTGATTGCGGGC
The DNA here is from genome assembly GCA_030266985.1 of Synergistaceae bacterium OttesenSCG-928-D05. GTDB lineage: Bacteria > Synergistota > Synergistia > Synergistales > Synergistaceae > JAJDJB01. The sequence continues at coordinate 7,530 of JAJDJB010000015.1, read as the reverse complement.
GTGTCTTTGTCCGCATCGCGCACTGCAATGATGTTCGCGTACGGGGAATCTTTGCCTTCAATGACAATCGCGTCGCGCGCTGGAATCATGTTCGCTTCGACCGCGAAGTTCGTGTTGATGACGGAAGCCGTCACGTCCTGCAGCGTGCGGGGAAGCTGCGCGGCGTCGAGTTCGCGGAATTTAAGTTTTTTGGGGTTGTCCGTGATGTCTTTTGCCGTCACGAGTTCTCCCTCTTTGATTTTGATTAGTCCGTTCTGCTCAAGCAGGCGTAGCGCGCGGGCGCAGTTCGTCGGGTCGTTCGGGATCGAGATTTGCGCGCCGTTTTTAATTTCGTCCAGCGATTTTATTTTCTGCGAATAGAGGCCGAGCGGCTCAATGTGGATTTTTGCGACCCATGCGAGTTTCAGGCCGCGCTCTTTGTTCATGTTGTCGAAATAGGGGACGTGCTGGAAGAAGTTCGCGTTCAGGCTGCCTTCCGCCAGCGCCGTGTTGGGCGTTACGTAGTCGGTGAATTCTTTGATTTCAAGGTTGTAGCCTTCTTTTGCGAGCAGGTCTTTTACGACCAGCATGATGTCCTTGTGCGGGAACGGTGTGACGCCGATTGTGATCGTTTCGGCGGCAAACGCCGCTGCGGGAATGATGAGCGCGAGGAGCAGTGCGAAAATAATTTTTTTCATTGTTATAAATCTCCCTTTCCATTTTGATTTTGCCTCATGTGAGGCCCGTTGTTTTTGAGCGCGAAAATCTTCATCATGTCGCTTTCTATAGGCCCCACCTCCCTATTTGAGTCTTTCGTAGACGCGGTTGCCGATCGACTGGATAATCTGCACGACGACGATCAGGATGACGACGGAGTAGACCATAACGTCGGTCTGGAAACGGTTGTAGCCGTATTTGATCGCAAGGTCCCCGAGTCCGCCTCCGCCGACGGCGCCCGCCATTGCGGAGTAGCCGAGCAGGTTGATTGCAACGACGGCCCAGTTCAGGACGATCGAGGGCATTGCTTCTTTTATCATGACGCCGAACACGATTTGCATATCGCTTGCGCCGAAAGAGCGCGCTGCCTCGATGACGCCGTGGTCGACTTCAAGCAGGCTGCCCTCCATGAGGCGCGCTACGAAAGGCGTTGCGGCGATCGTAAGCGGAACGATGGAGGCCGTGCTGCCGATCGAGGTGCCGACGATCAGGCGCGTGAGCGGGATGATTGCGATCATCAGAATGATGAACGGGAACGAACGCAGCAGGTTTACGAACAGGTTAAGCGTCGAATAGACCGCGCGGTTCGGGCGCAGGCCGTTCGTGCCCGTCAAGATCATCACGATTGCAACTGCGAAACCGAATACCCCGGAGAACAGGGTCGACAGCGCGACCATGTAGATGGTCTCCCAAAGCGCAAAAAGAAGTTCATTCGCCATGCTGCATTACCTCCCAGAACATGCCTTTTCCCTTTAGCCAAATGAGCACGCGCTCTACGTCGTCGTGCGCAACGTTGATAATCAGAAATCCCATGACGGTCTCGCGGTAGCGCTCGATGCGCCCGCCGACGACGGAGAAGTCGATATTGAGTTCGCGCGCCATACCGGTGATGATGCTTTCGTTCGCGATTTCGCGCGGGAACATCAGGCGGATATTCGTGCCGTGAGGGATGACGGCGTAGTCGTCCTCGTTGACGAGTTTGCGCAGTTCTTCGCCCGGGGCCAGGAAGAGACGTTCCGTTTCACCGGCAGCGACGATATTTCCTGCATCCATGACGACGACTTTGTTGCAGACCATTTTTACGACTTCCATCTGGTGCGTGACGACGACGATGGTGACGCCGAGTTTTTTATTGATGTCCATCAAAAGTTCCAGGATTGAGATCGTCGTCTTCGGGTCGAGTGCGGATGTCGCCTCGTCGCAGAGCAGGATTTTCGGGTTTAGGGCAAGCGCCCGCGCGATCCCTACGCGCTGTTTTTGTCCGCCGCTTAAGTTGCGCACTTTTTCGTCGCGTTTTTCGGAGAGGCCGACCAGTTTCAGAAGTTCTTCGACGCGCGCGGCGATTTGATCCTTCGGATATTTCCACACATGCAGCGGAAACGCAATGTTTTCATAGACGTTTTTTCTGCTCATGAGGTTGAAATTCTGGAAAATCATCCCCATGTTTTTCCGCAGCTCTTTGAGCCCCTCTTTGGAGAGCGTGCCGACTTCCTGCCCCATGACTTGCACGGAGCCTTCGGAATAGCCCTCGAGCCCGTTCATGCATCGGAGCAGCGTCGATTTTCCGGCGCCGGAGTGTCCGACGATGCCGAAGACGTCCCCCTGCTTCACTTCGAGAGAAATATTATGCAGCACGTTCAGTTGGCCGAAATATTTCCCGAGTCCTTCAATTTTGATCATAAAACCTTCCCCTTCGTGGAAAAAATTGCTTGGTAACGGGCATAAAAAAAGAGCCGAGCTCTACGGCTCGGCTCTCTGAAATTCTGCGCAGGCGCGTCTATGCGTCCGCCGAATCAGGAGAGGAGCCGCACGCCGACATGCACATCATCATGTTGCTGAAGCTGCAAACGTTCAAAATCATAAGCGGTTCTCCTTTCCCGAGTTGCGCTATGCGCGCTCATTGACGCGAATTATAAACAACTGTGCATCATGTTGTCAAGAAAATAAAAAATCGTGACAACAGAGCAGGGTACGTGTTATTATACTGTACGGTAACACGAATGCATTTTTGCTTTTATAAATGTTGAAAGAAATAATAAAATTTGTCAGGTACAAAGTCTGGATAGAGAACGATGCTAAATAAAGTGTATCAGGTTAAAATGGGATCGCACAGCGCGTGGCTCTACGGGCAGCCCGGGCATTGGATGCTGATCGACGCGGGGACGAGGAGGGCGGAGCCCGTTTTGCAAGAGCGCCTTCAGGCATTAGAATGCACAGTAGCCGAATTAGCTCTGATCGTTTTGACGCACAGCCACTACGACCACGTTGGTGCAGTAAGTACGCTTCTGAAGCGCGCGAAAATCCCCGTCATGATACACGAATGTGAAAAGGAAGTTGTGAAAAGCGGCAGTTTCAATATGCCCGATGGCTTTACTTTCTGGTCAAAGGCGTTTGCGTACGGTGTGAGGCATTTTGTTCCGTTTTTTTTAGTTTCGTATCAACCGTTTGAGGCCAACGTTTTTGTCAAGGAAGAGACGAGGCTTGAATCATACGGTTTTCACGCGGCGGCCGTCCCGACGCCGGGGCATGCGGCTGGATGTATCAGTGTGCTGACGGACGACGGGCTTCTTTTCGCGGGGGATTTGGCGGTGAACAGACCATACTATGGAATATGGAAACACATGTCACCATTTGGGGACTCTCAGGAGGAGATCAAAAAACAATGGCGAGCTTTGATAGACCGGGGGGCTAAGACGGTTTATCCGGGACACGGCGATCCGTTTCCCGTAAAAGCTCTGGTGCAGTATCTATAATTCCAACACGAAGGGGCTTACTACATGAATTTGAGAATGGAAACCACAAGCGCAGGTGTGAATTGGGGCGAAGTATGCGACATATTTGAACAGGTCGATCTGCAATGCGGCAGCGTCGAAAATGTGCAGAAGGCGTTTGAAAACAGCCAGATCGTCAGGTTTGTATATGATGGTGATAAATTAATCGCGATCGGAAGGGCACTTACGGATTTTATTTCCCAGTCCTCCATTTACGATGTCGCAGTAAGCCCTGATTATCAGAAAGGCGGTATCGGCAGGCAGCTCGTAGAGTCTCTCATGCAGGAGTGCGACGGGACGAATATTTTAATGTGCGTCTATCCGGGCTGCGAAGTGTTCTATAAAAAATTCGGCTTCCGCTTGCTGAAAACGGGAATGGCGCGTTTTAGAAAACCGAACTGGATGTCGATACGCGGTTTCACGGAATAAAAAATCTTCGATAAGATTTCAAAAAAGATTAAAGGAAAATATGGAAGAGACGGCGCAAAGGCTGTCTCTTTTTTCTTATGCGTGAAAGGCGCTGTTATTTTGATCCGTTCTGTGATAGAAATAGGTGTGTCTTTCAATAAATTCAGTCACTAGGGAAGGAGACTAGAAGAATGAATTGTTTTCTCATCATGGCGGTTCGTTTGGAACAGAGAAACGAGACGGCGGTAGCGGTGCAGAAAGTCTTGACGGAGTTCGGCTGTGCGATTCGTACGCGCCTCGGCCTGCACGATCAGGCCCCTGATAACACGTGTTCCCCCTCCGGTCTGCTGATTCTTCAGCTTTGCTGCGAGGAAGCGGAGGCGCAGAAACTTGAGGCTGCGCTTCAGAAGATCGACGGCGTAAGGGCAAAACTTGTAAATCTGGCTGCATAACGACTAGATCCTAATGCATACGAAAAACGGCGTCCTGAAATCGGGCGCCGTTTTTGTTGTTTTTTGAAAAAATTATCTTCTCGGGTACTTTTCTTTATCTTTCTCATCCATCATGATGTAATAGGCCTCAATTTCATCCAGAATTTTCTGCCGTTTTTCTTTTTCGCTCATTTCCGGCGGAAAGGCTTCGGGGTCTATCGCGGGGCCGAACGTAACCGTGATTTTATAGGGTCGGGGGAATTTCATATGCGGAGCCAGCGCGCGGTAGGTGCCGCCGACCCAGGTCGGGACAACGAGAGCCTTTGTTTTGAGGGAGAGAATCGCGACGCCGCCTTCCAGCGGCTGTAAATTCCCGTCCTCCGTCCTGTGTCCTTCCGGCGCGATGTAAACGCTGCTGCCCTCTTCCAGGAAGCCCATCACCATGCGCAGCAGCCCCGCGGAGCTGCTTTTGTTTTCGGGTGAAACGGGGACCGCCCCCATGTTTCTTAGGTAGTAGCCGAACGGGGCGAAGGAAAATAATTTCGCCCAGGCCACGAAGCGCAGATAGCGCGGGAAAAAGGCCAGGCCGACGACGGGCGGGTCAAGATAGCTTGCGTGGTTTGCGGCCAGGATTACCGGCCTGTCGCTCGGGATCGTTTCTTTCCCGTATACCGAAAGCCTGTGGTAAAGGTTAAAATAAAGCATGACCAGAAAACGTGTAATTTGGTATATGATCGTTTGCATGCTTATCCCCCGCTCGATAAAGTTCGAACCTAAGGATACAGCAGTTTGGTAGAAATTGGCAAGGGAGTGATCGTTTTGGATGAGAAAAAGAACGGCACCGGCGCGGAAACACCTCCGGACGCCGGGAATGAAAAAAAGGAACGCAAAGGGATTGGCGCTCTGTTTAATCGAGTCGCAAGGGATTTTTTTCTAGGTTGCCTGGCTTTTGTTCCGTTCGCGCTGTTTGCGTTCATCATTTATTATGTCTTCATATTTTTTCAGTGGTCCGGCAGGATTTTTTTCGGCCTGACTTCCTCGCGCGAGACTTCGTTTGCGCTTCTTGTTTTTGTCGCGCTTCTTGTTCTTTATACAGGGCGGAAACTGCGGCGGCAGGAAAAATGGTTTCTGAATTTTGTGGAGCAGGGGATTATTAAAATTCCCATCCTGGGCGGCTGGTACGAACTTTTTCGCGATATGGTGCAAACGTTTACAGCCGGGGGCGTCGGGGGCAAACATTACCTTGGCACCGCGCGCGTTCCTTTCGGGACGGGCTATATTATCGGATTCGTAACGCGCCGCGACATTGCGCCTGATGGAACGGCGCAGGTGACGATTTTCGTGCCGACTTCTCCAAATCCGACGACGGGACTGGTTTTCTTTTTCCCGGAGGAATCAGTTTCTTATCTGGATCTGTCGCCGGAGCAGGCGTTTACGAAGGTGATTTCGCTTGGGATGAAAGCGTAGTGCCGTCGTTCCCTTAAAATTGTGTAAATTGTGCCAAAACAGTGTATAATGATGCGGCACAAGCAAGTAAGAGGCGGGGTTATCCCCTTCTACTCATACCTTTAGGGAGGTTTTTCGAACATGGAACAGATTCGTACCCTTACTGCGCTGCTCGACTACGCAAAAGAAGTCGGCCCGATGAAAATCAGCGTCGCGTGCGCGGAAGACGCAGAGGTTATGGAAGCGGTTGAAGCCGCGCGTAAAGCGGGCGTAGCCACGGCATACCTTGTCGGAAACGCAGACGCGATCAAAGCGGTTACCGATAAACTCGGTATCGATCTCGCGAACTACGACGTCGTTGATGAAAAGGGCGGCGAGGCCGCAGCAGCGCTGAAAGCCGTAGAGCTTGTCTCGGAAGGCAAAGCGCAGATCGTTATGAAGGGTATGGTTGCCACGGCGAACTTCCTGCGCGGCGTCCTGAACAAGGAAAAAGGACTGCGCACCGGGGCGACGCTTTCGCACGTTTATATCCATGAAATCGACGGCTACGACCGTATTTTCTTCATCTCCGACCCCGCGTTCAACACATACCCGGACATCAAGGGCAAAGTGGACATCACGAACAACGTGGTGAAACTCGCGCATGCGTTCGGCGTTGCGATGCCGAAGGTTGCAGCGCTTGCAGCGGTCGAAGTTGTGAATCCCGACATGCCTCCGACGATGGATGCGGCGCTGCTTACGCAGATGAACCGCCGCGGACAGATCAAAGGCTGCCTAATCGATGGCCCGCTCGCGCTAGATAACGCGGTTTCGCCGGAATCGGCGGCACACAAGGGCATCAAATCGGAAGTTGCGGGATACGCGGATATCCTGATCGTTCCGAACATCGAATCCGGAAACATGCTCGCGAAGGCGATCGTCTACTTTGCGAAAAACAAGACTGCAGGCATCGTGCTTGGCGCGAAGGCACCGATCGTGTTGACGAGCCGCGCGGATTCCGCGGAGGCAAAACTGCTCTCTATCGCTTCGGCAGTCGCGCTCGCAGCGCATCAGGCGAAGAAGTAACGCTTTTCAAGACCCATCGGGGGCGGGAGTGATCCCGCCCTTTTTTACACTGTACAGGGGCGGATTTTGACCTTCGGAAATTGCCGTATCGAAAATATCATACTTGCGGGCGCATATGGAGACAAAGAGGTGCACCTCTGTTGCTGTGTGCCCGAAGACGCAAACGGCGTAAATATCGTCCTGCTGCACGGTGTTCACAGCAGCGCGAATCTGGGCCAGCACAATAAATTCCGGCATCTTGCGAAAACGCTGGCGGAACTCGGCTACACATCATGGCTTGTCGAAACGAGCCGGCGGACGCGCTGCCGACAGGACTATGGCGACGACATTTCAGCATGGGTGGAAGCCGCCTTTTCAGGCAAGACGTTCCAGCAGGAGCAGGCGGACGTATTTGCGGCAATTGGCGAAGTATTGCGTTGTGCAGCGGGCGCGTCGCTTTGGGTTTGGGGGTTTTCGCTGGGCGGGATCATCGCCCTTTCTGCGGCGGCCAACTTTGATTCTCCATACGGTCCTGCGCGGCCGGCCATTGACGGGGTCGTTGTGAGCGGCACTGGACTCGTCGCTTATCCCGAAGTCGAATCTTTCATGTTAGAGCTGCCGATTCTTTCCACGCTGCGTTCCACACTTTCGGAAGATATGCTTTTCAAAGTCAAAACAGACAGCCTCGTTTCTTTTCGCGGCAGTGAGGATGAAATTTTTTCTTTGGAGAGCTG
>JAJDJB010000014.1 GCA_030266985.1 Synergistaceae bacterium OttesenSCG-928-D05 | reverse complement strand
AGGAAGTAATGCATCGTAAAATCTAATACGCAACAATATAGAGCTGGCGGCCGTAGGGCCGCCAGCTTTTACAATTACTTTTTTAATGAAAGAAAGGCAAGGACGCCAAATGAAAAAAATATTAATGTTGCTCTTAATTGTTTGTGCTTTGTTTCCTGCTTCGGGCAACGCGTACGCGGCGCCCAGGCCGGATTTGACAACTTATTTGCTTGGCGGGGATTGGAACATTACGGTCTCCGTGACGGAAATGCCTTACACGGATGGGTTGTTTGGCGATGCAGGGATGGATATTGCATTGCGCGCGGAGTTTTTGGATATCATGACGAGCTTTGAGAACGACGATATCCGTACGGAATTGCTCGGACATTCTCTTTTGGGCACGCTGTTGGATAATGAGAAACTGGAAGACGCTGCTGATTATATAAAGAATGAGCTTTCGTTTTATTATCAGGAAGCACTTGCCGAAAACACGCCGCTAATCGTTGACTACGTTCGGTATGATAAATGGAAAGAGCTTTCCGCGCTGCTGGCTTCTTATTCGGGAAACGAGGAAGAAGCAGGCGCGCTTGTCGACAAGCTGCGTTCGGAATACGAGAAGATCGATGCTCTTGCGATGCTTTTTGTTAGCCCGCTTTTGAAAACATATTCCAATACGAAATATACGAACGACTTTGAGCGCTTCCTGCGCTTTGTCTTTGCGAATCCCGATTCTTTGCCAGATATTTTTGCAATGAGCCAGGGAAAACTTTGCGGCAACCTTGCAACCCTTAAAAGTTATCTCGGTACTTCGCTTGGGCAAGGAGAGGGTACCGCAGCAATCTCTGCAAAGATCGTAGACGCATCTCCAGAACGGATTGAGAAAATATCTGTCGTTTACGCGCTTGGCGCGGACGCGCAGGAAATTTGCCGCTGGACGGTTTCTTCTGAAGAAGTTGGAGGCGTGAGCGGTATCAAAGACCCGGTCTATAGCGACGTGCCTTATTGGGCAAGCGTTGCGCGGCGCGATATTGACGACGGTGACGTCCAGATGCGCCTGCATCAGACTGGATCCGATTCGTTTAAGCTGGTCGTCCTCACGTCTGTTGAGGCGCCAGAAGCCGGCGCAAAATTTAAAACAGAAATCTATACGGCTGTACGCGATGGTTCCAGCGAAGCGGTCGTAACGGAGCGTAAACTAGACGGAGAATGGAACGTGGAAGCGGTTCTGTCCGAAAAAGAACTGCCGCCTGAAGCGCTCAGCGTAGTATCTATGCTGACAGCGGGACAGCGCGGTGATCTTTTAGGCTCGCTTGCTGCAATTGACGCGGACCTACGTAAAACGATATTCAGTTCGATTGCCGAAAAACTAAGCTCGGACGACCGAAAAGCAATCGCGAACCAGCTTGCCGATACCGGTGAGGGCCAGATGACGAACACAATTATCGGCTGGGTTGGAGACGCGATAAATGGAATTCAGTCTGTGTTTAAAACTATAGAGAAATATGGAAAACTCATAGGCCTCTCTCTTGATGAGAAAAATTGGGATACCGTTTGGACGGGATTTAAGGTTAGCGGCAAAACATATGGGGTGAAAAACATTGTCTCAGGATTGCTCGATCTTCTTGGTCTTGAGAAAGCCCAGCGGGATGTGGTTCTTGATCATTTCAGAGATTACAACACGTTCCAATATTTCTGGAAGAACACCGAAGAGATTGAGGACCTGCTCGTTGCGCTGATGTCATACCCCGATACGTTGCGTGCGCTTGGTGAGATGGACGAAGATGCATTGACGGCGTTTGGCGCACTCTCGGCGGAAGTGCTTGAAGAGCCCTGGGACGAGAAGCCTGACATTCAAATCGCCAATGGTTCCGGTCTCATGACGCTGCGTTCGGAACTTGCGTCCGGTAAGGAGCTGCTCCTTGGGGTTAAGATGGAGGGTACGGCGCTTTCGGCGGATGGCAATGCGGCCTTGCTTCTTCTGTGGGAAACGCTTGGCGAAATACCCAGCGCAGACTACAGGTTCCCGATGGGAACTTTCCAGGTCACGATTGAAGACAGCTCCGCGGCAGAAGTGCTTTCGCGCGATGCGGTGATTGAAATTCATCAGGCTTCGGTTGACCGGATCACGCTCTATCTTTCTTATCTGGAAGCCCCTGCACCTGAAGCTCCTGCTCCTGAGGAAGAAATTGTCGTGACCGCGGACGACGAAGTTTCGTTTGGGAAGCTGATCACGCATCGTTACACCGGAACACGCAAAAAGGCGCCCATCGTAGATCCGGTTATTTCGGATGACGTTGTTTCTCCTGATACCGGAGTGAAACCCGATGAAGATACTTCCAGCAACGGCGGCGGCGGTGGCGGCGGCGGATGCAGCACGGGCGCGGCATCGGTCGCGTTGCTTGCGTTTGCGTTGTTGCCTTTCCTGCGTAAGAATAGAAAATAAATAAAGATATCCGGCAAACGTAATAAAAAACCGGCGCGAGAGCGCCGGTTTTTTTGTCGTATGAGGCATTCCCGCGCGCGGACTGCTATAATAAAGCGACAGAAAAACAAGGCGGTGAGGATATGTCCGCAAAAAATACACACAAGCCGGTTGTCGCGATTTGTTACGACTTTGACGGAACGCTTTCTCCGAAGAACATGCAGGAATATAATTTTATCCCGAGTCTGAGCATCCCGCCGCAAAAATTCTGGGAGGACGCGAAGGATCTTGCGAAAAAGAACGGCGCGGATCCGATCCTTTCCTATATGAAGCTGATGCTGGACAAGACGATAGGAACGGATATCTGTATTACGCGCGAGTCTTTTACCGCGCAGGGCGCCTCCGTGGAACTTTTTGACGGCGTACCGGAGTGGTTCGACCTGGTGGGCGGGTACGGCAAAGAAAAGGGGCTGCAGATTGAACATTATATTATCTCTTCTGGAATCAAAGAGATGATCGAAGGCACGATTCTGCATAAAAAGAAAGTGTTTAAGGAAATTTACGCCTGTTCGTACCTATACGACAAGCACGGCGTTGCGACGTGGCCCGCGAACGTGGTGAACTACACGACAAAGACGCAGTATCTGTTTCGCATCAACAAGGGGATAGAAGACATCTCCGACAACGAATCCGTCAACGAGTTTGTACCGGAGCAGGAGCGCCGCGTTCCGTTCTCCCGTATGATCTATCTTGGCGACGGGAGCACGGACATCCCTTGCATGAAGCTTGTCAAAAATCAGGGCGGCCAGTCGATTGCGGTTTACAACGCGAAAACGCGCGGCAACAAGGCGGCGGCACTGCGTTTGCTGCACGACGGACGCGTCAACTTCGTCGCCCCCGCCGATTATCGCGACGGATCTGAAATCCACACATATGTAAAACTGGCGCTCGATAAAATCGCGGCCGCGTATGAAATGTACAAGATGCAGACGCCGCTTGAGAAGCGCAATACGCCCGAGTAAAGCAGGAAATGCGGTGATGCGGATGAACGTACGAAAGAAAAAATATTTAGGATTATTTTTGATTGGCGCGCTTTTGCTTCTTTTTTGCGTCGCGCCCTCACATGCCGCGCCGAAGGTGGAGTCGTTCGCGCTCCGCGATACGTATATAAAAATATACGATGACGAGTCGTACCAGATCCATTTCACCGTTTTTCCGGCGAATGCCGAGTGGGAGCGGACGGAATATTTCTCGGAAGACTCTTGGGTCGCCAGCGTATCGCAGACGGGCAGGGTTTATGGACATAGAGAGGGCGATACGTGGATCGTCGTGCGGATCGTTAACTACGACGGCACGACTGTTAGCCAGCAACTGAAGGTCCGTGTGTACGACGACTGGGGCTGGGGCGGAATTTATATCGGCGGCGGCGGATGCAGCGCCGCCCAGGCAGGGTGGCTTGCGTTTCTGCTCCCCGTTTTTGCAGCATATATAATAAGAAGGAAATAAATCGGCCGGGAAATTCCCGGCCTTTTTTCTTGCTCTATTTCGGCATGCTTTCTTTTAAATAGGGCTGTGTGATGGATTGCTCCGCGCGCAGCATTTCTTCCGGCGTGCCGGTGAACAGGACTCTGCCGCCGGACATGCCGCCGCCCGGTCCCATTTCTACGATCCAGTCCGCCTCTTTCATGACTTCGATGCTGTGCGTTACGACAAAAAGCGAATTCCCCGCGTCGACGAGTTCGCTGAACAGGTCCGTTAATTTCTTTACGTCGTCCAGGTGAAGGCCGTCCGTCGGTTCGTCGAGGATGAAGACCGCGCCTTTGCGGTTCAGCTGGCTCGCGAGTTTCACGCGCTGCAGTTCGCCGCCCGAGAGGGTGGTCATCGACTGGTTCAGGTGCAGGTATCCGAGTCCGACGCGCGCAAGCGAGGTCAGTTTGGCGCAGAACGGTTCGCCCGCGAAAAACAAGAGCGCATCGTCGACGGTCATGTCGAGTACTTCGGCAATGTTTTTGCCGCGGTATTTGTAGACGAGCACGTCCTGCGAAAAGCGTTTGCCGCGGCACAGATCGCATTGCGTTTCGATCGCGTCCATGAAGGCCATTTCCGATACGATTACGCCTTTGCCGCCGCAGGCCGGGCAGCCGCCTTTCGAGTTGTAGCTGAAGTTTGCCTGCGCGATGCGGTTGGTTTTCGCAAAGAGCGCGCGGATGTCGTCCGCAATGTCTAGGTATGTGGCCGGAGTCGAACGCAGATTGATCCCGATGTCTTTCTGACGGATGGAGATGATCTCTTCGGGATACGCGTCTTTGAAAAATTCCATGAGCGAACTTTTCCCGGAGCCCGCGACTCCCGCGATGACCGTCAGAACGCCGAGCGGCAGGCCCAGAGAAACATTTTGCAGGTTGTGCAGCGTCGCGTTTTTGATTTCGAACCAGCTTTCGGGCGCGCGCAGGTTCGTTTTGAGCGGCGTTTTTTTCTGGAGCGTCCTGCCGGTCAGGTTATCGGCGCGAAGCAGTTCGTCGTAGGTGCCTTCGAACATGATTTCCCCGCCGCCGCTGCCCGCTTTGGGGCCGAGGTCGACGATGTGGTCCGCGAGTTTTATGATCTCCCGGTGGTGTTCGACGATGAGGATCGTGTTGCCGTGCTCCCGGAGTCCGATCAGCGAATCGCGGAGCAGGTCGATGTCGTGCGGGTGAAGACCGACGCTCGGTTCGTCGAGTACGTAGGCCATGTCCGTGAGCGCGGAGTTGATGTATTTTGCGATTTTGATGCGCTGCGCTTCGCCGCCGGAGAGCGTGCCGGTGCCGCGGCTCAGCGAAAGGTAGCCGAGCCCGATTCGCTCAAGCGCGGAAAGGCGGCGGATCAGTTCGCGTTTCAGGTCGACCGCGAGCGGCGCGTCGATGAATTTCACGAAGTCGATCGCCTCCGGAATCGCCATCGCCGTCACGTCCGCGATATTTTTTCCGTTTATCATGCAGCTTCTGATTTTTTCGTTGACGCGCGAGCCGCCGCAGTCCGGGCAGAGGAACGTCGTGATCATTTTGTCGAGCACTTTTTTCTGGCGCTGCCCTTCCTTCGTGCGGATGATGCTGCGGTACATGCGCGGGAACATCCCTTCGAACTTTGCCGACTTCGGCCAGTTTGCGGGCGGGTTCTTGAGCCGTATTTGCGGCGAGTAGAGGAACAGGTCGAGTTCCTCTTTCGAATAATCTTTGATTTTTTTATCCAGGTCGAAAAGGCCGCTATAGGCGTAGCGCTTCCAGCGCCACATCCCCGTCGTGAACGTGGGGAAGTGGATCACGTCTTCGTCGTTCAGACATTTGTCGAAGTCGACGAGCTTGTGGATGTCGAGCTCCGTCACCTCGCCGAGTCCGTCGCAGCGCGGGCACTTACCCGCCGGATGGTTGAAGGAAAACGAGTCCGAATAGCCGACGAACGGCGCGCCGACGCGCGAAAAAAGGAGGCGCAGCAGCGCGTAGATGTCTGTGTAGGTCCCGACGGTGGAGCGCGTGTTTGCGGCCGGCTTTTTCTGGTCGATTACGATCGTGACGGGCAGGTTTTCGATGCGCTCGACGTCCGGTCTTCCGTATTTCGGCAGAAACTGCTGGACGAAACTTGGGAACGTTTCGTTTAGTTCGCGGCGCGACGCGGCAGCGATCGTGTCCAGGCAAAGCGAGGATTTGCCGGAGCCCGAGACGCCTGTAAAAACGGTGATTCTCTTTTTTGGGATTTTAAGAGAAACGTTCTTCAGATTATTTTCGTTTGCGTTGATAATCGCGATTCTGTCGTCGGTACGTTCGGGCATTTTTGCTTTCCTTCCTGCTGCGTCTGCTTACGAAATCAATTTGCAGCGACTATTTTACACCTTTTGCCGGCGCGAATATAATTACGCGCATTTTTGGTTTTGGATTTTCGATGCAAGGCAAAAAAAATTTCCGCCCGAAAGCGGAAATTTTTTCTTTTGTAAATGGAATTTTTATTTCTTTTTGCCCCGCATCAGCGCAAGCGGAATAAGGAGCAGTGAAAGTCCCGCAAGCGAGACCGCGGAGCATCCGCTCGACCCGCTTGTGTAGCAGGGTGTGCCGGGGCCGGGTGTTTCGGGCGTTCCGCCGTTGCCTTCCGTGACGGTGATCACCGCGCCCGTCGTGAAATCGTCCGCATAACCGGATACTTTCGCGGTCACGCGCAGCGAATAGCTGCCAGGTTTCGTGGGCACGCCGTGCACGCGGAAAGTTGCCGCGCCCGTTTTTTCAAACATAAGTCCCGCGTCGTCGATGTCCCCCGCCAGGTTAAACTCCGCGATCGTAAAGTCCTTGTCGCCGAAGTGCGCGCGCAGCGTGAAGATCCGGTCGGCTTGCGCGCCCTGCGCTACGGTCTCCGCGGCGGGCGTCAGAGAAAGTTCCGGAACGGCGAACGCTACGCCGATCGGTGCGGTGCTGTACGTCTTTCCGTTGTAGCCGAACTGCATCGCGTAGAGTCCCAAGTCACCTGCCGCAGCGGCCTCTTTTTCGTAAAGCGTTTCGGTCGCCGCGGGAAGCGCGGTTCCGTTCAGGCTCCACTGATAGGGCGCCTCCGTGTTTTCGATTACCGCGGAGAGCGTCAGTTTGTCGCCCTCCAGCAAAGTTACGGGGCTCTGCGTGATCTCCGCGCGCAAAATGGCTTCGACGGACTGGAAATCCGCAAGCGCCGCCGCGAAGTTTTCCGGAGCGGGCGTCAGCAGAAGCATCTTCTTTTGGTTGTTTGTAAACGCATCGCCGCTTACTACCGGTACTTCCGCGCCAAGTTCCAAAACGGTCAGGCCGTGCATCGAAGCGAAAGCGTGTTCTCCGATGAATTCCGCCTTCGGGATCGAGATGCTCGCGAGCTTTGAGTTGTTAAAGAAAGCGCCTTCGCCGATCGACTTCACGTTCGGCAGCGACGCGCCCGTAAGGTTCTGACACGCGGCGAACGCCTGGTAGTCTAAAATTTCCGCCTTCGGCAAATAGAGCGTCGTAAGGCCTGTGCACTGCAAGAACGCAAGCGAGCCCACGCGCACGACGTTTGGCGCCGAAAGCGTCTTTATTTTGCCGCTGCTTACGAAAGCGCTGTCTCCGATGAGGCGGACGTTCGGCAGTGAAACGCTTTCGAGCTTCATTGCCGCCGCGAATGCGGAATCCGCGATTTCGGTTACGCCCTTCGGCGCGGTAAACGCGGTCGCGTTGTTCGTGAACAGATAGCTCACGATGCGCGAGCCGTCTTTGCTGTAGAGAATGCCGTTATCGGCGTCCACCGAAAACGCGTCTTCGTTCAGTTGCAGGCCGTCCGCGTTCAGCGAGCTTATGACGACGAAAGGATTTTCTTCGATATTCTCAACCGCGGGAAAGACCGCTTTGGTGAGCGGCGTGTAGGCAAACGCCCATCCGCCGATCTCCGTGACGTCGCGCCCCTCTATTTCTAGAAGCCGCGCGTCCATGAGCGCGACTTCCGGAATCACGGTCTGTCCGTTTTCAAAACGCAGCTTAAAGGAGTTGGGAAGCGCAGCCAGAATACCCCAGTCTCCCATATCGTCCTCCTCTTCTCCCAGTTCCAAAGCGTCACCCGTCACGACGAGCGTGTCGCCGTTTGCGTATGCGCCGACTGCGAGCGGCGCCCCTGTTGTTTTCGTTGCTTCCACTTCCGCTGCGCGCGCCGCCCCGGCGAACGCAAACATTACCGCGATTAACATCAGCACACCTAACACAAAATTTCTTCTTTGTCCCTTCAACATCCGAGTTCCTCTCATTCATTCAAGAATTTATTTAACCTTCGAACTTTACTTTTCGAATCCAAGAAGGAAGTATATCACAAGTTACCCTAATTTGGCAAGATGTTTAAAATAATTTTAATTAAATAAAGAAAAACCCCCGCATGACAGCGGGGGCGTTGGGTTTTTGTTTTTCGCGAAAGGTATCTAAAAATCCTGTGCGATGTCCGATGCCTTTTTGATCGTAACTTCCGTTTGCGGACAGGGGATGCCGATTCCGGCTTTGGTGAATTCCTCCAGAATGCGGCAGCGCAGCCTGCTTGCGACCTCTCTTCTGCGCGTGCCGGCCATGTCCACGAAGAAAATCGCGGTCAGCGTGTTGCCGTTGTCCGCGAACGCGGAGAAAAGGATCTTGTGCGGCGGCCGCGTGAGCACCTTTCCTTCTTCTTTTAATATGTCGTTCAAAATATTCGTTGCCTCGCCGATCGACGCGCTCGCGTCAATTGTGACGTCAATCTCCACGCGCATGATCGACGTGCTCAGCGTCAGGTTTATGATGTGGCTGTCCAGTATTTTGCTGTTCGGAATGATGTGGTCCAGCGTTTCCTTTGAGCGGATGACGGTATTTTGCAGCGTGATTTCCTTCACCACGCCAAGCTCGTCGTCGATCACCACCGCGTCGCCGATGCGCAGCTTTTTCTGGAACAGCAGGATGATCCCGCTGAACATGTCCCCCATGATGCGCTGCGTGCCGAAGCCGAGCGCGATCGCAAGCGCGCCGCCGAAGAACGCGAAGGCGGTCATCGGAATATGCAGGCTCCACAGCGCGATGATGAACGAGAAGACGATGCCGAGATAGTAGAACACCTTAACGATCAAAAGGCGGTTGTGTTCCGTGAGCGAGGCTTTTTTCACGAGACGTTTGCCGATTAGGTAGGTCATATAGTGCGTGATCAGCAGCCCGATGAAGAAAAGGAAAAGCGCGTCCAGGATTTTCCGCACCGTAATCGGGTAATCGTCGAAGTACCAGAGCTCGCGGTTCATAAAGCCCCCAAGTGCGTGACGCCATTTGGTCGTCCATTTTATTTCCGCGTCGGTGCTCTGCAGAATGCTCTTGATCTCCTCCTGCAGGTCGTGGAAACGCGAATCGATTGTGCCGAGGTCCATAATGTAGGCAAGGTAACGCGTGCGCCGTGCCTCCAGATCCTCATGGAAACGGGCGAGCAGCGCGATATCGTTCTCCGTGAGCAGCAGCGGGTTGTCGAAACGGCGCTTTGTTTCGGCCTCGAGCTCCCGCGTCCGCTGCAGAATCGTATTGCACGTTTTCGTATAAGTCTGCGCAAAATCCGTGTACATCTGCGTGTTTGCCAGCAGATCCTGTTCGCCCTGCATGTCGATGTTTCCCTCTATCAGGTCGACGAACGCGCGCCACACCATACGCATCGAGTACCAGGACTCGATCATGTTCAGCACGAGCTCCACTTCCTGATGCAGGAATCCGGATTCGAGCCCGACGATATATTTGACGACGTCGGAAGGACGTGTGCTCGCGTTTTGCAGGGATTCAAGATAGTCGAACTGCTTGTCCAGCAGATCGAGCTTCTTCTCCAGTTCATCCGTTTTGTTATAAACGCGCGTATCCAGATAAATAAAATCGTAATTCTCAAAATTCATATTGCTGCGAATTGAAGCTATCATCGGCTCCATCAGGCTGAGCTTCTGCTCGAGCGTCTCGATGCGCGCGTCGCATATCCTGATCTCCGTAGAATAACCAGTCTGACGGACGGTGACCTGCTCGAGCATGACCTCCGCTTCCATCAGTTTCCAGGCAACGGTCAGCCTGTTCGGCGGATTGCCGGAGAGTTTTTCATTATAAAGACGGAACGCACGCTCCGCCTCCAGCTTATCGTCGGCGTTCTCCACAAGAATCTGGCGCAATTCGTCCCGGCGCGCCCTGACTTCCGCGAGCTCGTCCCGGTGGTTCTGGAGTTCTTCGATGAAACTGATATAAAAAAGATACGAATAAGGGGGCTTCGTTTCAATCAGCTCATGCAAACGCATATCGTCCGCGGTGAAAAAATTATTTTTCGCGATGTGCTTCTGCTGATAATGCAGCACCTGATAGAAGTTCATCAGTTCTTCCATCTGGTTTTCAAAAATGAGCACCTGCGTGGTCGGGATATCGAACTGGCGCGCGATTCCCTCTTCCATTTTGCGCAGATCTTCGACTTTCTCCCGCAATTCCGCCACACGTTCAAGCGGCGCCTTCTGATATTCCGTGAACTGCTCTCGCAGTTCATTCAGCGAGGCCGCATACGCAGAATTTGCCGCCGACAGAATTAAAATCCCAAAAAGAAAAATCAAAAAACGAAAGGAACGCCGCATCATAAAAAAGCCTCCGTAAACAAAAGAGTCGTGATGATGAGAACAGCCTTATTCTACAGGAAAAATGTTGCTGCGGATACCGCACGAGTTTTTTGAAGGCTCCTCCGCGAAAACCGAGCTGGAAGAAAAAATCCGGAGTTCCACACAATGTTACACGGTTACGCTCACCCGGGGTTTCGCATGTGCATATACAAGAGCGTGTAACATTGTGTGGAAAATCCAGTGGAAGCGCAATGGAAATATTATATTGGGGCGCGAAAAATAAGCGATCCGGGCAGATGTAAGATGTTTGCGCGCATTGCCTGAGCGCGGGCCGGAAAGAATTTATTTTATCTTCACGCAAATGTTACACGATCGTGCTAGGTTGGAAGCGGCGAAATTTTTTGTGAGGTGATCGGAATGGCAAAAAACGCTTATTTGGGTATGCGAATCGATCCGGATGTCAAAGCGAAAGCGGAAGCCGTTTTTGCGAAGGACGGCATTTCTATCTCGGAGGCAGCGTTGATGTTTTTAATTGCGTCGCTTCATGAAGGTGGTTTCCCTTTCGCGCTTACGGTGCCGGGGGGCAGCGCCGAGGAATTGTACGAGGAGCAAGAGGCAATCGTTAAACGGGAAGTTTGCGGGATCGACCCGCCGGGGGAGCCTTCGAAAGAGGCGCAGCCCTCAAGCGAAATGCTCTCGAATAGAAAAAAGCAGGGCAGAAATGAACTCTGCAACTGTGGAAGCGGGCAGAAGTATAAGCGCTGCTGCGGGCGCTGATTTTGGCGCGCGCGTTTCCACACAATGTTACACGGACGGCGGAACGGAAATTTCCACACATTGTTACACGGATACCCGCGCGGGAAATTTTTCGTTTTTTCTGCGACTTCGCCGCGTTTTCTTGAAAATGCACACAATGTTACACGAAATGGTTCTTTAGTTTTTCTGCGAGGTGGTCGTTTTGGCAAAAACAACTTTTTTGAATATACGGGTCTATCAAGAGACGAAGGAAGCTGCGGATGTTCTTTTCGCAAACTTCGGACTCTCTCCTGCGGAAGCGGTGTCGATCTTTTTTCATCAATCCATTTTGCTCGGAAAAATTCCGTTCGATTTTTATCCGTACCAGAATATAGTGGAAGATGAACCGGATGACGAAGATGAAGACGGCGAAGTAATCGACTTGGAAGATCCCAAAAATGCTGCGTTGAAAGAAATATTTGGTAATCTGAATCTGCTCGAAAAGCCGGAGTAGCGGAACGGGAGGAAAAAAGTTTCGGCGATTTTTTCCCGCGCCAGACTTCCACACAATGTTACACGCCCGTAATTTTTGAGCGTGTAACATTGTGCGCTTTAGTGATGGAAAAAATTTCCTCTCCAAATTTTTTCGTGCCCACTATATAGAACGCTGCGATCAGCAACACTTAACTTATAGAACGCCGTCATGGCGCGTTAGAAACGATGCAACATGCAGAGAGCGGATTCGAAGGCGTATTGGTCATACGTCGATGAACCCGCTCTCAAATGTTGCGAAGTTTGTGACGTGCAAGGACGGCGTTCTTATCCGAGGAGAAAACCCGGATAAAGCGGATCCGAATCCTGTTTAATCAGCCAATTAAACCCGACAATATTCGCCGAACCCTTCACATAAGGCTGGATCGCGTCGAACGGGCCGACCTTTCCCGCGTGCTCGTAACGTCCCTCAAAAACCGTCCCCAAGATGCTCTTGTAGGGGAACGGCTCGCCGGGGGCCAGTTCGCCCTTTGCCGCCAGCAGCGCCATCATTGCGCAAGTTCCCGTTCCGCAGGGGGAGCGGTCGACGTTTTTACTTCCGAATATGACGCAGTTGCGCGCGGTTTTTCCGTGTCCGTGGATGCCGAATTCCGCGAGCAGGATTTTGTTATTCTGCGGAATCAGAGGGTGCTGAACTTTGTGCTGCTTATTTGCCTCGCGCATGACTTCGATTCCGAGCGACATAATTTGCGGCGCTTCAGCCGCGTCGATTTCGAAACCGAAATCTTCCGCGTTTAAAATCGCGAAAAAACTGCCGCCGAACGAAATGTCGAATTTGACCGTCCGGTCAAGCGAAGGCAGATAGAGGTCGAGGTCGCGCGCATAGACGAAAGCCGGGACGTTTTTGAGCGTCGCGCCGACGGCCTCCCCGTCTTTTACTTCCACGTCGAGCTTGACCGATCCCGCGGGCGTATCGAGGCGGACTTCCGTCACAGGCTCCGTGACGGGCACCATGCCGAGGTTGACCATCGCGGAAGAAAGCCCGATTGAGCCGTGCCCGCACATCGAAACGCTTCCGCCGGAATCGCAGAAGATCACGCCTGTGTGCGCGTTCGGATCGACGGGCGGCACCATAATCGCGCCGAACATATCGGCGTGTCCGCGCGGTTCTTCCATAATGAAACGCCGAAACTCGTTGTGATTGTCGCAGAAGTCTTTCCAGCGCTCCGCCATCGTGTTGCCTTTGAACGTCGGCGCGCCTCCAAGCACGATCCGGGTCGGTTCCCCGCACGTATGCGAATCGATCGTCGCCACAAGCTTGCTGATCTTCATATTTCCACCTCTCTTATTTTTCTATGTTTAAAATTATCGATTTATATTACGCGTTCTTTTTATTACCAGATGTCGCCGACTTTGAAGCCCTCCTGGAACGGATCGCTCGAGTCGAGAATGATCGTGCCGTGTCCGTAAATCCATGCCCTGCCGCTGATGGAGGGAACGACGGCCTTGCGCCCGTGCAGCTCGGTCTCTTCCAGCAGCTCGCCGGTGAAAACCGTTCCCAAAACGCCCTGATGACGGAACTTCTGATGCAGGGGCAATTCTCCTTTTGCGTGCAGAACGGCCATTTTCGCGCTGGTTCCCGTACCGCACGGACTTCTGTCCAGCGCGCCGGTCCATGTTGTCGGATTATTCAAATCGACGGTTCCTCCCAAAACAGTGACCGCGTTTTTCCAGTCGGCGTTGGGGTCCGTCGTCGGCCCTGAAATTTGCGCGATCGTGATGCCCACGCCCGGATAATCGGGATGAGCGACCTTGAGCTGCTCGTTCGCCGCGCCGACCAGCAGCGCGGCAACCCTTGCCAGCTCTCCGCCGTGTTCGGGCTTGATCTCCAGTCCCTTGAACTGCCGCACGTCCGCCATGACGTAGTACATGCCGCCCCATGCCACATCCACCGTTACCTTGCCGAGCGTCGGAACTTCGATCACCGCGTCAAGCAGCTCCGCGAAGGCGGGGACGTTTTTGAACGTCACCTCTGTCACAAGACCCGCCTCGCACTTCGCCCGCACGTAAATCAAACCAGCCGGCGCCTCAAGCACCAGATCGGTGTAGGGTTCCGTCATCCGGATCATGCCCGTTTCCAGCAGCGTCGTAACGACCGAAATCGTATTGCTGCCCGACATCATCGGATATTCCGTCTGCTCGATAATGATGTATCCGGCCTGCGCGCGCGGATCCTTGGGCGGAACAATGATATTACAGCAGAGGGAAGGGTATCCGCGCGGTTCGCGCAGCATCAGTTTGCGAATCTCATCGCCGTCTTTCTGCAGCCACAAACACTGCTCATAGACAGAATTGCCCGGAATATGCGGAATGCCGCCCACAACAACGCGCGCCGGAATACCGCAATGCGAATCAACTACCTGGAACATCCTTTTCGACATTTCAAAACCTCCGCCTAAAAATAGATTGTCTATGTTGCTAGGATATCATTGCGTAAATTTTTTATAAAACAGTACGGGTATATTTCCTTGTCTGGCAGTGTGCGTTGCGTTGCCGTTGCAGATAAATTATCAGAATCTTCTTTCTTTTATGATGCGTAAATGTTATCATAATAAAGTAATAGAGGCAAACATAAATCTAAAATATATGTATTTAATATACATACATTGCGTATTTACGGTGCGCGCGCTTCTTTGTTTTAAATTTCTGGTGTGAGGAGGTTCAGCAATGCCCTATGTAGTGCGTTTTATTTCCGAGGCGGACGTTAAATCGATGGGAATCACGATGCCTGAAATGATCGAGCAGGTGGAGCTTGGCTGGAAGATGAAGGGCGAGGGGAAGGTCGAGCTGCCCGCGAAACCCGGCGTTCATCCGCGCAAGGACTGCTATATCCACGCGATGCCGTGCTGGGTCGGCGGCGAGGTCGACACGGCCGGGCTGAAGTGGGTCGCCGGTTATCCTTCGAATTTGTCCAGAAACCTTCCTTATAATAACGGCGTATTTATTCTGAACGATACGGATACGGGCGTCGTGAAGGCGATCATGGACGCGAACTGGATGACGACGTGGCGCACGGGCGCGGCGGCCGGCATCGGCGCGAAATATCTCGCGGACCCGAACGCGACGGTTGCCGCGGTCGCAGGGCTCGGCACCATCGGAAAAATCACGCTGCGCGCGTTCGAAACGGTGCTGCCGAAGCTGAAGACGGTCAAGGTGTTCGATCCGCTGCCGCAGCAGGCGGAAAAATATGTCGCGCAGATGAAAGAATTATTCCCGCAGCTTGAGTTCGTCATCTGCGGCGACGTGAAAGCCCTTTGCGCGGACGCCGACGTTGTGACGACCTGCGCGCCGATTCTGGAAATCCCGAATCGCACCATCACGCCGGCGATGCTCAAGGCGAACGTCTGCTGTATTTCAAGCGACTACGACGCGACGTTCGATGCGGACGTGGTGAACAAGGGGAATATCTTCGTCTGCGACGACAAGGGACAATATCTGTGGACGCAGGGACACGGCGTTTATTTCCAGAGCGGATACCCGGTGGAAAGTGAAATCTACGCGGATATGGGCGAGATCGTCGCGGGCAAGAAGCAGGCGCTGCGGCAGGGGCGCAGATGCTGCGTTTTCATGGGGATCGCGAGCCACGACGTGATGACCGCGAAGCTCATCTATGAAAAAGCGAAGGAAAAAGGCATCGGACAGGACCTGGATCTTTAATATTGATGTGAGATAAACCTGATTCTGTCACAGAAAAGAATTCTTTTTTTTACAATGACCGCCGTGCACAAAGCGCGGCGGTTATGATATACTGCCGTTCTAATGGTATCGCATTTCGGCGTTGCCATTGCTGGTTCTTTGTGTAACAATGTAAAAATGGAAGTCAGGCGCTTACAAAATAAATAACGGTTGTTGGAACACTATAGAAGGAGGTTACAGAATGACACGCAAAATGGTTACGCTGGATGGAAACGAAGCAGCTGCGCACGTAGCGCACGCAACAAACGAGGTTATCGCGATCTACCCGATCACGCCCTCTTCGCCGATGGGCGAGTGGTCGGATCAGTGGTCCGCGGAACGCCGCCCGAATATTTGGGGGACCGTGCCGGTTGTGGAAGAACTGCAGAGCGAGGCGGGAGCCTCCGGGGCATATCACGGCGCCATTCAGGCCGGCGCGCTGGGCACGACCTTTACCGCATCCCAGGGATTGCTCCTCATGATCCCGAACATGTATAAAATCGCGGGAGAGCTCACGAGCACTGTCATGCACGTTACGGCAAGGACGGTCGCGACGAACAGCCTTTCAATCTTTGGCGACCATTCGGACGTCATGGCCGCGCGTACGACCGGCTGGTCGATGCTCTGCTCCTCAACGGTGCAGGAAGTCATGGACATGGCGCTCATCGCGCAGATGGCGACGCTCGAAAGCCGCATCCCTGTGCTCCACTTCTTTGACGGATTCCGCACGAGCCACGAAGAAATGAAGATCGAAGAGATCGATTACGACGATATGAGAGCGCTCATCGACGACGATCTCGTGCGCGCGCACAGGTACAACAGGCTTTCGCCAGAGGCGCCCTTCATTCGCGGCACGGCGCAGAACCCCGACGTGTTCTTCCAGTCGCGCGAAGCGTGCACGCCTTATTTTGAAGCGGTGCCCGACGTTACGCAGCGCGCGATGGACAACTTCGCGAAGCAGATCGGCCGCAAATACCACCTGTTCGACTATTACGGCTCGGAAGACGCAGAGCGCGTGATCGTGATCATGGGCTCCGGCGCCGCCGTTGCGCGTGAGACGGTCCGCAAGATGACGGCAGACGGCGAAAAGGTCGGCGTGCTTGTCGTGCGTCTCTTCCGTCCGTTCGACATCGGACGTTTCCTGAACGCGCTTCCGGCGACGGTACAGTCCATCGCGGTACTCGACCGTTCGAAGGACCCGACGGCGATTTGCGAACCGCTTTGCATGGACGTGCGCGAAGCGCTTTCCGATACGGATATTATGGTCGTTGGCGGACGCTACGGCCTCTCCTCTAAAGATTTCACGCCCGCAATGGTTATGGCGGTCTTCAACGAGCTGAAAAAAGTTGCGCCGAAAGACAGCTTCACGGTCGGCATCGACGACGACGTCAGCTGGTCGAGCCTCGACTACGACCCCGCCTGCGACATGGAAGATCCGCAGACCGTGCGCTGCATGTTCTACGGACTTGGCTCGGACGGCACCGTCGGCGCGAACAAGAACTCGATCAAAATCATCGGCAACGACACGGACCTCTATGCGCAGGGGTATTACAGCTACGACTCCAAGAAGTCCGGCGGCATCACCATCAGCCACCTGCGTTTCGGCCCGAACCCGATTCTTGCGAGCTACTTCATCTGCAACGCGAACTTCATCGCATGCCACGTCTTCTCGTTCCTCGAGAAACTGGACATCCTGAAGAACGCGGCGGTCGGCGGCACTTTCCTTCTGAACAGCCCGTTCGGCCCTGAAGAAGTCTGGGATCATCTGCCGCTTACAACGCAGCAGCGCATCATCGACAGAAAACTGAAATTCTACGTCATCGACGCGGTCAAAATCGCGAAAGAGACGGGCATGGGCGGACGCACCAACACGATCATGCAGACCTGCTTCTTCGCGATCAGCGGCGTGCTCAAGAAAGACGCGGCGATCAAGTCGATCAAAAAATCGATTCAGGATACCTACGGCAAGAAGGGCAAAGACGTAGTCGAAAAGAATATCGCCGCTGTCGACGCGACGCTTGCCAACCTCTATGAAGTCAAAGTGCCGAAAAAGGCGACCAGCCAGTTCGACATTCTGCCGCCGGTTGCGGACGACGCGCCGGAGTTCGTGAAAAACGTGCTCGGCCCGATGATGGTCGGCGAAGGCGACTCTCTGCCCGTTTCCGCGCTGCCCGAGGACGGAACGTTCCCGAGCGCAACGACGCAGTATGAAAAGAGAAACATCGCGATCGACGTCCCGCAGTGGGATCCGGCGACCTGTATCCAGTGCGGCAAGTGCGCTCTGGTATGCCCGCACGCGGTCATTCGCTCCAAAGTCTACGACGCGAACCTCCTGAAGGACGCGCCCGACACGTTCAAATCGACCGAAGCGAAATGGAAGCAGTTCGAAGGCAAGAAATTCACGATCCAGATTTCGACGGAAGACTGCACCGGCTGCGGTCTCTGCGCATACAACTGCCCGGTGAAGAAAGACAAGCCGGCGGAGAAGCCGCTCGTCATGGTGAACCAGATGTCCGTTCGCGAAAAAGAGCGCGAGAACTGGGACTTCTTCCTTGCGATCCCCGATGTGGACCGCAAAGAACTCAACACGACGCTGGTCAAAGACGTGCAGCTCATGCGCCCGCTCTTTGAGTTCTCCGGCGCCTGCGGCGGCTGCGGCGAAACGCCCTATCTGAAACTGCTCTCCTCGCTCTACGGCGACAGAGCCATGATCGCGAACGCGACGGGCTGCAGCTCGATTTACGGCGGCAACCTGCCCACGACGCCGTGGGCGGTCAACGAAGAGGGACGCGGTCCCGCATGGAGCAACTCGCTCTTCGAAGACGCGGCGGAGTTCGGCATGGGCTTCCGGCTCGCGATCGACAAACACGCGCAGTATGCGGAAGAACTGCTCCAGAAAATGGAGCCCGAACTTGGTTCTGACATGGTGCGCTCGATCCTTGACGCGCCGCAGAACACGGACGCGGAAATTCGCGAAGTCCTCGAAAGCGTAGAAGCGCTCAAGATTCAGCTCGAATACATGGGCACGGAAGAGGCGGAAGAACTCGCTTCGGTCGCGGACGCGCTCGTCAAAAAGAGCGTCTGGTGCGTCGGCGGAGACGGCTGGGCCTATGACATCGGCTACGGCGGACTCGACCACGTGCTTGCGTCCGGCAAAAACGTGAACATCCTCGTGCTCGACACGGAAGTCTACTCGAACACGGGCGGACAGATGTCGAAAGCGACGCCGCGCGGCGCGATCGCGAAGTTCGCGGCAGGCGGCAAACGCAACGGCAAAAAAGACCTGGCGCTGATGGCGATGAGCTACGGTTCGGTCTACGTCGGACGCGTGGCGCTCGGCGCAAACGACGCGCATACGGTCAAAGTGTTCCAGGAAGCGGAAGCGTACAACGGACCTTCGATCATCATCGCGTACAGCCACTGCATCGCGCACGGCATCGACATGGTCACGGGCCTTGACCAGCAGAAGAGAGCGGTCGAATCCGGCCACTGGATTCTCATGCGCTATAACCCGGACCTTGCGAAAGAGGGCAAAAACCCGCTCATCATCGACAGTAAAGCGCCGTCGATCCCGCTCAAAGACTACATCATGAACGAGACGCGTTACAAGAGCCTCTTTACCGTCGCACCCAAAGAAGCGGAACTGCTTCTGAAAGAAGAAGAAAAAGATATTAAAGCGCGCTGGCGGTACTACACGCACATGGCGGCAATGAAAATGGAGGACTAAGTTTGGACCGGAACGAAGTCAAGCAGCACATCACAGACAGCAACGGACGGAAGGTGGCTACAAAAGTGACTGAGAAAAAACCCGAAGTCAAAGTGACCGAAATAATCGAGGAGACCCGTGTAACGGTCGTGGAAAAACAGAAGCCTGCGAATGAAACCGCTCTGCCGAAACGCAAAGTCGGAATCATGGAGACAGGGTTCCGCGACGCGCATCAGTCGATCATGGCGACGCGCCTCAGCACGGAGGATATGATCCCCATCGCAGAAGCGGTGGACGAGGTCGGTTACCACTCTGTAGAGATGTGGGGCGGGGCAACGTTCGACTCGGCGATGCGCTTCCTGGGCGAAGACCCCTGGGACAGGCTGCGCCAGCTCAGAAAACGTCTGAAAAAAACGAAGACGCAAATGCTCCTGCGCGGGCAGAACCTCGTTGGCTACAAGCACTATGCGGATGAAACCGTTCGCGAGTTCGTCAAACGCGCCGTCGGCAACGGCATCGACATCGTCCGTATCTTCGACGCGCTGAACGACCTGCGCAACATGTCCATCGCGGCGGAGCAGGTCAAAAAAGAAGGCGCCCATCTCCAGATGGCGATTTCCTACACGATCTCGCCGGTCCACACGCTCGATCTGTTTGTAAAACAGGCGCGCGACATGGCGGACATGGGGGCGGACTCCATCGCGATCAAAGACATGGCGGGGCTTCTTTCCCCCGTCGAAGCCGACGCGCTCGTTCGCGCGATCAAAAAGAAGGTCGATCTGCCGCTCCAGATACACAGCCACTACACGAGCGGAATGGCCGCAATGTCCTACCTCGCGGCGGTTGAAGCGGGCGCGGACATCGTAGACTGCGCGATTTCCCCGTTTGCGATGGGAACGAGCCAGCCCGCGACCGAAACGATGGTCGCGGCGCTCAAAGGCGGCCCGCTCGACACGGGGCTCGACCTCGAAAAGCTCCTTCCGGTCGCGGAATACTACATGAAGCTGACGGACAAATACAAAGATCTGATCATGGGCATCAGCGGCGTCAACATCAACATCCTGCTCTACCAGATCCCCGGCGGCATGTACTCGAACCTGCAGAGCCAGCTCAAAGAAGCGGGCATGCTCGATAAGTTCAGAGACGTCATGGAAGAAGTTCCGCGCGTCCGCAAAGAGATGGGATATCCGCCGCTCGTAACGCCGACCAGCCAGATCGTCGGCACGCAGGCCGCGATGAACATCATCTCGGGCGAGCGCTACAAGTTCGTCCCGAAGGAAGTTTATCAATACTTCCGTGGTTACTACGGCAAGACCCCGGCGCCCGTCGACCCGGAGATCCAGAAAAAAATTCTGGGCGACGAGCCGCAAATCACAGTACGGCCCGGTGAGAAGATCGAGCCCGAACTTGCAGCGGCGCGCAAGGAAATCGGCGTATGGGCGACACAGCCTGAAGACGTGCTGAGCTACGTGCTCTTCCCGCAAGTTGCGAAAGACTTCCTCCCGAAGAAATTCGCGCGGGAGAACATGGTGGATATCGGACTGCAGGAACAGGTTGATCCGGACGCCTACCCTGTTTAAAAAAGGCGCGTTCTAACGCGTAACCAACTTTTCAACAATTGAGAGCGGCTCCAGCGGCGTATGAAAATACGCCCCGGAGCCGCTCTTTTTGTGCTCTTCCGTTCATCGCACGTTATAATCGCGTGCTTAGCTTGCATAAATATCGCCGCGTTTTACCCTGCTATGGCTCCTTTTGAAAGAATCCCCTGCGACTCGAGTCTCTAATTGCGTGGCGAACGATACGACGAAGATATTATGGGTGCCAAAAGGTAATTTATATCCTTTGCCAGAAAAAATTATAGGGAAATTTAAAAAACTAAAAGTAAATTAAGTATAGACATTTTAATAAAATTAGTATAAAGTGCCTATGAATAGGTATAAAGTATGTGAAACCCGACATTAATTACGTATATCGGTCGTGTTTTGTTAAGACGACATATCTGTTTTGAAAAGAGCTAATATAGCGGGGGGAATCAGAAAAACGAAATATTAGAAACCATAGCGCAGGTCTTGTGTTGTTTAGGTGCGCCGTGCTTTTGCGGAGATCAGGTGCGGCAGTGTTGATTCCAAGGGGGAGTCATTTTGGGTGAGCGTATAAAAAATTCGGCTATTCTATCTTTTCTTTTACTTCTTTTCTGTATTCATGGTGCTTCCTACGCGGCGACAATAGACGGTGACGTCGTAGCAAGTGCTGATAACACTAAGGGTGTCAATTTGTTGTCCGGCGAAGAGATGAACGTTACGGGCAATATCATAGTCACCGGTCTTAACGCGATCGGCGCGCAAGTAGACGGGGGCGTATTGAACGTCAGTAAGGACATAAGCGTCACAGGCGAGAAGCAAGTACAGGCAATTTACGCGACGAACGACGCGCTCGTCCAGGTAGACGGGAATGTCTACCTGACTAAGACCGATGCTGGCGGACTCACATTCGGCGTCCAATCGTTCTACGGAGCAGACGTCCAGATTGACGGGAACATCGAAGCCACAGGCATTAGTGTGCTCGGTGCTTTGGTCCATAGCGCAGATTTGCACGTTGGCGGCAACGTTATTGTTTCCGGCGACGGGTCGTTTGGGGTACGCGCACCATACGCAGTGGATAGTGTTTCTAATGTCACTGTAGACGGAGTCATTGCGTTGTACGGGGATTATGGAGCTGCATTGCTGGTAGAAGGCAGTGGCGCCTCCGCTCAAACGGGAGCGATCGAAGTGTACGGGAATAACGCATATGGCGTGTCGGCTTGGCTTGGAGGCAACGCGACAGTTGGCAGTATCACTGTAAGCGGGGACGAGAGCGTAGCTATTGATGTATATGCGGAGGCAAATGTGACCGTCGACGGCGATGTCAATCTCATTGGAAAGAATATAAAGAATGGCATAGTTGCCTATGGTGATACTACCGACGCGAAAACAGCGTATATCGATGTGAACGGGAACGTAAATCTATTCAACACGACGGGCTCCTCTGTCCTGTCGTATGGAATTTCTGCAACCAACAACAGTGTTATCAGCGCGTGGTCGCTTTATGCCGAGGGCGCGGAAAGCGATAACACACGACTCTTTGGCGTGCACTTAAGCGGGGCTGGGTCAACGGTGAACATATCTGACCCGTCCGCGCGATCCTCAGTCGTTGTAAAAGGTACGAACGCAGTTGCAGTCGCTTCAAATCTCACAGCAGGAAACTATTTCGGCACCTTTAATATGGCAAACGGCGATATCGACATCTTTGCCGATGGCACACAATCGAGTCATTTTATTTTGTGGGACGGCACGACAGTCAACCTCGAGAATGTAAACGTGGGATTGAAGACCGACAACCGCAACCTTCTCTGGAGCCGCAACTTCAATACGATGAATGTGTCAGACGGCAGTTACCTGCGCGGGGATGTCCTGCACAGTATTGAAGAGCGTGAACGACCTGTACCGCCTCGTCCGAATAACTTTGTCCCTGCCTTTGCCGAGGCCTTGGATATACTCCCGCGCCACCCGGATGACGACGGCACATTGACGATCAACCTGACGGACTCGACGCTGGAAGGATCGATTAACCTGTCGGGCGACAAAGGTCCACTCTACAGTAAATACGAGCGCGGCGGGATTGACGCGATCCTGCGGAACAGTCAGTGGCTTATCACCGCCGATTCGCTCACCAACGGTGTTCTGGACGTGGACAGTACCAGCGTTGTTGACTACCGTCTTGGCGCGCTCGGCACGAAGGCGACAGTAAACAGCCTGAAGGGAAACGGCACGTTCGTCATGAAGACTGATATTTCCGCCGAAACGGCTGACAGGCTGATTGTCGAAGCAAAAACGGAAGGCGACCACCTTGTTGTGGTAGCCAATAGCGGCAGCGCCGCAACGACAGGCAAAGAACGTACGACGCTCATCGAAACGGCGGACAAAGGCGGAGACTTCACGCTCGTGGGCGGCGGGGTAGATGCAGGCGCATGGCTCTATAAACTGCGCAACAACGACGATGGCAGAGGGCGATACGATGCAACCGGCGGACAATATTGGGAGCTGTATGCGGACGGCGCAAGCAATCCCGCTTCCTCCGGCGTCAACACCTTCATTGGTACCTACTTCCTCACATACGCGGAAACCGACACGCTCATCAAGCGGCTCGGCGACCTTAGAAGCGATCTGCAGCACAGTACACACGGCGCGTGGTTCCGCGGATTCGGCGGCAAGATGGAATCGGACAGCAGAAGCTACGTACGCGGATTCGACATGGACTACTGGGGCGTACAGATGGGCTACGATAACCTGCTCGAACGTGAGACGAGCTGGTTTAAAAACGGCGACACCTACGTCGGCGGCTTCGTCGGCATGAGCAAGGGCGACATGGACTTCGACCAACTTGGCAACGGAACCGGCGATCTGGAACAGCACACGATGGGTATGTACTGGACCTACATCCACGATACCGGTTACTACTTCGATGCGATCGCCAAATACGTATGGAGCAAAAATGAATTCAACGTACATGATTCAGCCGGCACGATGGTACAGGGCGGCAAAATCAACACGGGCGGCGTAGGCCTCTCACTTGAAATGGGAAGACGCCTCAGATTCAACGATGCGGGCACCAGGCCGAAAGAAGACAGTGGCAATTGGTATCTGGAACCGCAGGTACAGCTATCCTGGCAGCATTTCAGCGGCGGTACCTTCCACGCCGACAACGGACTCCGGATCGGCGTCGATGACTTCAATTCCCTGATCGGCCGTATTGGGGCACTCGTGGGATATGAAAGCGCGAAGACGAACGTCTATGTGAAAGCATTCTATCTGAAGGAATTCGACGGAGATATGAATGTGAACGCGAACGACGTAATCATCTACGAGACGCTCGACGACGACTGGTGGGTATACGGCATTGGCGTTACGCACATGCTGAACCCGCGGAACGCGCTTTATCTTGACCTTGAAACGTCGAGAGGCGGCGACTTCGAGAACAAGTGGCGTTTGAACGCAGGTTGGCGCATTAGTTTTTAAAACGCGGCGCTGACACACCGCTAACTTCACGACAATTGAACGAGACCCCGAAAGCGTAGAAAATACGCATCCGGGGTCTCGTTCTTCATGTGCATCGTTATGACATGCCTTCGCTGCGCTTTACCTCTTCTTGAGGTTTCTTTGAATGCAATTCACACGTTCGTTTGAATTTTTCGGTTTTTCTCCTTCGAAAGATTTTTCCACACAAAGTTACACGAAAAAATGTTTCGGTCACGGGGCGTCAATAAAAAACGAGCTGTCTTTGCTTTGAATACCGTCTACCCCTTTTTGAGGCGACCGGACAAACGCCGGGACGTTTTTGGTATAGCTTTGTTTGTTATAATTGCAGAAAGGATGTGAGATTATGGCTGAAAGCAGCAAGCTCAAACTGCTCTATATTCTCGAAATCATGAAAAAAACGGACTGGCTGCATCCGCTCAACACAACGGAAATCGCAAAAAAACTGCGTTCAAAATATGGCGTCACTGCCGAGCGCAAATCAATTGCTCGTGACCTTGCATGTCTGGACGACGCGGGTTATTCGATCAAGCTCTGCGAAGATCACAATCGCGGTTATTACATGACAGACCAGCTTTTTGAGGACTACGAACTGAAATTGCTTGCGGATGCGGTAAACGCCTCTCCTTTTCTGACAGTGAAAGACACGCGGGATCTGGTCAAAAAAATCCACTCACTTGCTACGGTAGAGGGCGAAGAGATCATCAAGGCGACCTCCCTTTGTGACCCCGGCATCAAAACCGAAAACGTCCGCAACAAAATGAAACTGGACATACTCACGCGCGCGATCAAATACAAGCGAAAAATTTCTTTTCAGTACCACGCAGTTGGGAAAGACGCCGGTAAAAAACTGCATCGCGACGGTAAGGTTTACACGGTCAGCCCCTATTACCTGGTCATGTTTCAGTACGAATATTACCTGATTGCGAACCCGGATACGCACGATCACCTGACACATTTCCGTTTGGAGAGAATCACAAATTTAGATGAACTGAAAACAATCATACGTAACCCAAGAGAATTGCCGGAACACGGCGAAGCGTTCGACCTGGCGTCTTACATGAGGAGCGCCGTGAATATGTGGACAGGTGAGACGGTTTCTATTCGGTTGCACTGCAAAGATTTCATGCGTCCGCACATCCGTGCCCGCTTTGGCAAAGAAGCGCATTTCAGCGAAGATAGGGACGGCGGTTTCTCCGTAACGCTCCGAGTCGTTGACAACCGTGGTCTATACCAGTGGCTCGCCCACTATGGCGAATCCGTTAAAGTCCTCTCACCCGATACAGTGGTCGAACACTATCTTGCGTATCTGGGAGATATACTGAAAAATTACGAACGTAAATAATGATAATGGTATTTCTGTCTAGTGCAGAAAAATAAGTAAAGTTGGCATACAATCGTGGCCAGCCAGTTAGTCAGTCAGTTATACTTTCTATAAGGTACGTAAACACAGATTTAAAAATATCGATGGAGGTGCAGAAGATGGGAAGTCGGAGAAGTTTATCAGATACGTTTATGAAAGACTTAAAGAAGGAAGGCGTACTCCACCCGATTTTGGAGTTTGTGCAAAATGATGACACGTTGTGCCTTGCGATTCGCAATAATTATATCAATATCTATTATCGTGGCGGCAGTTTGATGAAAATCTTCACAAAGGGCCCAGTAAACCAAAAAACGTATAGTATATCGTTTAATGCAGAAGGTTATGCCAATAAGAATAAATTGCTCAACACGCTAGGTATTTTAGGACAAGGGCTTCCTAAAGCCGACCCAACTACTAGGGAAGATGTGTCGAAGTGGGTTCGGGACTGGTGTGAAAATATTCCTAAAATAAAAGCCGTCATGGATGGTTGGCTAGCTGTATCTCCAAAGCCAGAAAGAGAGTTTCAGCAACTAATTTGGCGGGAGAATAACAGAAAAAATGATAAATTTAAAAAAACGAAATTTAACTATTATTTTGTTGATGTCGAATATACGGCGAAAGACAGCCAAAAAGAAAAAGGCGGGCGCTTCGATATGTTGGCGCTCCGGCAGCCAAATGATTCAGAAAATCCTGCAATAGTGTCTCTGGTGGAAATCAAGTACGGGGAAGCCGCCCTTTCGGGAGAATCTGGGCTTAAGGAACATGTTAAGGATATATGCAAATATTTGATAGAAAAATCACACAAGCAGGATCTCATCGAACAAACAAGAGATTTATATGAAGATCAGTATGAATTGGGCACGCTTTTAAGGGGTTCAAAAGGCACAGCTCCAAGCGTATGCAACCATTCTGAGCTTGAAATAGAAATTCTTTTTATTTTTATAAATATTCCGCCAGCAAGCGAAAAATTGAAAGAAGTCTTGCTGGAGATTAAGGGCTGTTCAGAATATAAAGCATTACTCGGCAATGGCATTAACATAAAGGTAGCAAAACCTTCTGGCATGGGGTATGGTTTGTATGACGACAACATTTGCTCATTAGAAGAGTTCATTGAAGAATTGGAGCAAAAGAACAAGTAATCTATTGCAACTCAAATATAGGTAGCTATCGTTTAAAGCGACCATCATGGTCGCTTTTTGTGTACGCGATTTTATAGAGGATTTGAAAATCCAACAAATGCCAAGCTGTCCATATAATGCACCATCCACTGTGTTATCCTGAATGTCGAAAACGGGAATGGAGTGATGACGATGGTGACAAAGAAGAGCGAGGAAAATATGCTGGATGGGCGTACGCAATATTATGTTTACGTGGAGCTCGGGGAAGAAATTGAGCAGGAGGACATTCTTGAGGGATTGGAGAAGTTCAACAATAGAAATGGTTTTCTATTTTTTGACAAAGTGATGAACGATGGGCGTTTGCGTTATATCTTGTTTGTCCGTAACGCAAAGAGCTCATTGATGGAAATGACGGAGCGGCTCACTGAACTTTTTGAAACAGATGTGTTGATATCTCCTGTGGACATGGAAGTGCTGTCGTTGGATGAAAAACAGCAACTCAAAGTTGCCAGAAGAGCAAGGGCGGCATCATCAATCGATGGAGAGAAACGATGCAGGTGGAAGACACAAAACACAGAGCAGATTGAAGAAAGCTTATCTCAAATGAATGGTTTTACGGATTTCAAGGAAGGGCTTCGAAAATTGCAGCGCTACTGTAAACATATCCGGCAAACCGGCGCAAAAGGTTTGTACAATGTTGTTCTAGTCAACCATTGTGAGGTGGAAACGGAACCTTTTTGCAATTATATTTTTGACGTTCTTGCCAACGCAGGGGTTATCCGTGACTATTATATTGCGGAGGGTGAGTTATGGGATGCGGCTAATACGAGTCGTAACACACCTTTTTTATATTGTATTTTTGATGACTGGGCAACGGAATCTGGATTTCGATTTATGCACAGATCACCCACAGGTGCGCTAAAAAAAATCCGGAAGAAAAATCCAATTTATTTAGCAAATATGAGTCATCAGGAATATGAAGAAATGCGTCGGGATAAAGATTTTGTCACGTTTTTCCCGCATGTGATAGAGCTCAACGAGCTATCTCCGGCAGAAAAGCTGAATTTTCTGATACAAGAGGCCGCTTCCAGTGGTTTTCAGATTGTGGCGGAGGAGTTTACGGGGAGCGATTTATTGGATCTTTCCATGCCGGTTCTTAAACAGATGTTGGCGCAATGCATCTATCGCAAGTTGAGCAATAATGAAGAACTTTTATTGGAACTTCATTGTGTTGATTTCGAACTGCCATGTACTTCGAGGGGAGATGTCGATTTAGACGATGCGGCTTCCGATAAAGAAAACGATCCATTGCAGGAACTGGAATCCTTGGTCGGCCTCGGAGAAGTGAAGCAGAAGGTGCGTGAGATAAAAGCATTTCTTGAGCGACGTGGAAAAGATTCGCTGCCTTGCCTGCACATGGTGTTCCGCGGCAATCCGGGAACAGGAAAAACTACAGTCGCACGGCTTTTGGGAAAAATTTTCGCCGATATCGGCGTGACGAAAAATCGAGAAATATTTGTTGAAACGGACCGGGAGGGCCTAATCGCCCTATACGTGGGACACACAGCGATGAAAACGGCTGCGCGGATACGCGAAGCGCAAGGAGGCGTGCTTTTTATCGACGAGGCCTATTCGCTTGGTATATATGGTTCAGAACGGGACTTCGGTGCCGAGGCTATTGCAACGTTGGTCAAGCGCATGGAGGATTGGCGAAAGGAATTTGTTTGCATTATGGCGGGATACACAGAAGAGATGGACAAGATGCTGAAGGTCAATCCAGGCTTGCGAGACAGAATCCAGTTCTATATCGACTTTCCGGATTACGCGCAGGAAGAGCTTGTGCAAATTTTCAGGAACATCTGTACGGCGCAAGGCTATTTGCTGTC
This sequence comes from Synergistaceae bacterium OttesenSCG-928-D05, assembly GCA_030266985.1. GTDB lineage: Bacteria > Synergistota > Synergistia > Synergistales > Synergistaceae > JAJDJB01. Next base: position 10,071 of record JAJDJB010000014.1, on the reverse strand, counting down.
GCTGGAAGCGGAGCAAATGATTACTAAATATATGGAGAAAATCGTGGCAAATAAGGACACTAATTTCGCGAACGCCCGGCTTGTCCGTAAAATTTTTGAACGGGTGCAGGTACAGCAGGCAATGCGCACGGAAGATATGGCGATAGAGGCCGCAGATATTGAGCAGGTTTTTGCCGAAGGCGACCTGGCAAGGATAATTGCGCCGCGCAAAACACGGTCTGTCGGTTTTGCGGCTTGAGGAGAAAATTGCTATGGATGTAACAATACATAGAGGAACAAGACAAATTGGCGGTTGTGTGACGGAGATTGCGACGCAGAAGACTCGGTTGATGATTGATTTCGGCGCGGAACTGCCAAACGGCGGAGAGACGCCGCGGGTTATCGAGGTGGAGGGTGTCAACAGCGCAGGCCGCGTTTGTGACGCTGTTCTCTTTACGCACTATCATGGCGACCACATCGGGATGTTGGATCAGATCCATCCAGACGTTCCTACGTATATGAGTGAAGTGTCGAAACAAATTATGCGAACTGTGCTGCGCCGCACAAAAGCAGCGCATCTCTCATGTCTTGAGAAAGTCGACACGTTCATTCCGCTGCGACCGTTTGTGATTGGCGATATTAAAATTACGCCAATTCCGGCGGATCATTCCGCTTATGATGCCTGTATGTTCCTGCTTGAGGCAGACGGAAAAAAAGTGCTGCATACCGGAGACTTTCGTCTGCATGGATTTCGCAGCAAGGGCACGAAAAAAATATTCAAAAAGTATGTCGGCGCCGTGGATATGCTCATCACCGAAGGGACGACGCTATCGCGGGAGGATGTCTTCGTGCAGAAGGAAATCGCACTGCAGAAAGATATCAGAAAAGTCGTCAGTGAGTATAAATATGTTTTTGTTCTGTGCGCCTCAACGAATATCGATCGTCTTGCCCTGCTGCATAACGTGACGCCCGTCGGACGTTATTTTGTTTGCGACGGTTATCAAAAAGAGATCATGAGCATTGTTGCGGAAGAGACGAAATCGAACAGTTATCTGTTCAAAAAAGCCCTGATCTACGGAGAAAATCTTGCGCTCAAAGAACGAGGCTTCGTGATGCCGGTGCGTCAGGGAAGTTTTTTCAAAAGTATTATGGGTCGATATGTCGATGACGAAAAAACGATCCTTATTTATTCCATGTGGGATGGCTATCTCGAGGATAAAGAGGATTCCTCTATGCGGGATTTTGTCCAGTTGTATCATGATGCGGGCAAGATGAAGATCATGCACACGTCCGGCCACGCGACGCCGGAAGCAATACGCAGTATCTGTGAATTGACGTCTGCAAAATATGTGCTCCCAATTCATACTGAGATGCCGGAGAATATCCAAACGCTGTGTCCTGACGCTGAAGTAGTGTTGCCGGAAGATGGAGTACGATTTAAAATCACGTAGAAAATGACGGAGCGCGGAAAGCAAAATAAAGGCTCCAGCCCTTTCATAAACATATTTGCCGGTATATTCCCCAACCCTATACGGCTGGCGCAGCGGTTCTGTATAATAATTGAAACAAAAAATTTAAAGGCGGGTAGCGGCAATGATTAAATCAGTGATAAATCCAATGACTGGAAAAGAAATCACATATCCCCGAGTAGTCGCTTTGGGACTTTCGCCGGAGCATGTAGAACTCATTAAAAAAAGCTGCATGTTAAAACAAAATGAACTGCGGCTGACAGAAAACTATATTGACGTGATTGCTGAGTACGCAAATCTATATGTGGTAAACACGACATGCCTTTCGCAGGATGAACTGCAAACACTCTTAGATCTCTGGGTCGAGGTTGGGGGCGGCCAGGATATTGTTCTGCTTGGAGCGGTTGATTTGCCAAGTGGTCTTGCACGGCGGGTTAAGGTTTTCTCGCCGGACGATTTTCTGCAGAGCGCGAAATATTGTCTGTTGGACGTTGAAAAGTCAAAACAAAAGCAGGAAGCGCACAGTCGTCAGTACATTCTGTTTCTTAAAACACTCATTATGATTCGCAACAGACCTGGTATCTCGACGAAGCAAATCAGCGGCGAACTGGAAGTCTCCGCACGTACGGTCCAACGCTACATTAACTCGCTGCGAGTCGCGGGAGAATATATCGAATTTGACCGCCAGAAGATGGGCTGGGTCTTGGGTGCGGAAGGAAAATCACTGCTTCTGGGGGAAATATAGAGTAAAACATCTTCTCTCTGTACTCATTCTGCCATGCGGTAATTACGGCAACATATTTTCCTCTGCGTCTCTACTCCATACTGCTGTCGCGCACCTTTTCTACAATGGATGCAAATGAGTCCGGAGGTCCAAGAGATGATTGCGAAGACAGTTTATGAAAGAGCGGCAGACGGTTTTACACCGGCTATAGAGCTGAAAGTCGGATGGAACTATGTTGTAAGAGTGTATCCCATGGCAGAGGTGCAGTGCGAATATGAAGGAGTCAGCGGCGGGCATCACATCCTGCGTTCCGTAAACGGAGGGTGGCGCATTTCCTTTCCCAAATATTTATTTGATTTGGGGCTAGCCTATGAATACTTTCCAAACTTACGCATAAGGAATGGGAAATCTGCGTAACTGATTAGAGCCTAAGGTTTTCGTTCGAATTTATATCCGGCGCCGTGTGCGGTGTGCAGGAATTTCGGGTTTGCGGGGTCGCGTTCGATTTTCTGGCGCAGGCGCAGCATATGCTGGTCGACGGAGCGCGTCGTGATTTCGCAGTCGATGCCCCATACGCGTTCGAGAAGCGTTTCCCGGGATACGACTTTGCCTTCGTTTGCGACGAGCAGGCGGAGCATTTCGGTTTCTTTCGGCGTGAGGTTGAAGGTCTCTTTTCCGTTTGTTCCGCTCATGCTTTCAAAATCGACGGTCACATCGTCAAAAATTATTGTTTTTGGGGCGTGGTCTATGGCGGGTGCTGCGATGAGGGCGCTTTTGCGCAGCGCGGCACGCACGCGCGCCAGCAGCTCCGCCATGCCGAACGGCTTGACGATGTAATCGTCGGCGCCGAGCTCAAGTCCGAGCACTTTATCGATTTCCTCGCCTTTAGCAGTGAGCATCAGGATCGGCGTCGCCGCGTCCGTGCGTCTGATTTCGCGGCAAACATCGTAGCCGTTTTTTTTCGGCATCATGACGTCGAGCAGAAGCAGATCGGGCGCAATCTTCCGGTACGCTTCCAGTGCGGCGTCTCCGTCCGATGCGGTCGCAACGGTGTAGCCTTCTATTGAAAGAAGATCTGAAACTGCGGTCAGGATAGAGGGATCGTCCTCCGCGATCAAAATTTTATGTGTCATGTCGTTTTGCCTCCCCGTCGCCGTGATAGAGCGGTATGTCGAGTATAAACGCGCTGCCGCCGCCCGGGCGCGGCTCGTGGCGAACGTTGCCGCCGTGTTTTCGCGCGATATTTCTCGCGATCGAAAGGCCGAGGCCCGTGCCGCTGCGCAGTGCGGCAAGCGATTCGTCTACGCGGTAGAATTCGTCGAAAATCTTTTGCGCCTGCGCGGGGGCGATGCCGATTCCCCTGTCCGCGATCCTGATTTGCGCAAAAGCACCGTTTTTTAAACACGCGACCGATATCTCCCGCGATTTGTCGGAATATTTTTCCGCGTTCGAGATAATATTCATGAAGACCTGTTTCAGCGCTTCTCTGTTGCCGAGCACGAACAAGTTCTGTTCCTTTTCAAATGAAAGGGCGAAGCCCTGCTTTTCAAGATGCGGGCGCAATTGTTCGAGTACGTCGTGCGCGAGCTCTCCGATATCGAGTTCCTGTTTTTGATATTCGACGCCGTCGCCTTTCGAGAAGGCGAGTACGTTATCGACGAGGCCGGAAAGGCGTTCCGCTTCGGACATCATGGTTTTCAGATATTCTTTCTGTTTTTCTTCGTCTCTTTGTTTGCCCGAGAGCAGCATTTCGGCGAAAAGCCGAATCGAAGTAAGCGGCGTTTTAAGTTCGTGCGAAACGGTTGCCACGAAGGTCGTCTTTTGTCCCGCGATTCTCATTTCGTAGGAGATCATGCGCGATACGAGATAGGAACCGGCCGCGATTACCAAAAACAGCGCCGCGACGGATACCCAGACGATCCGTTTCGTGAATTGCGCCTGCGAGGAGAGCAGGTCCGGGTCGGTGAGCCATGCCGCAATTTCCCAGCGCGGTAAGAGCGGCGATATTTCGCGTGAGACGAAAGGCCTGCGCCAATCGATCGCACGCTCCGTTTCGGGTGCGATGATCGGATTGCCCGCGTTGTCCAGAATCGTTAAAACGCGCGCGTCTGAGTATAGTGCGGGCAATCTTCCGATTAGGCGGTCCTTTAAAACGTTCATGTCGATCGAGGTGCCGATGACGTCGCCGCTTTCCGTGGTGCGCCAGAAGAGAAGGGAAAGTCCCCGGTCGGTGAGGCGCGGCAGAAGGCCGTGATTGTCCCGCGCGCGCAAATCGCGGAAAGAGTAGTTTTTTGATACGGTGACGGAGAGGTCTTCTGTGGGCGCTTCTTTTTCGGCCTGCGCCGCCTGCGGGATGACATTGCGCTGCGAGACTTCGAAGCCCTGTTCGGAAAGCGCAGAGAACGCCTCTTCACGGACTCTCGGGTCTATTGCGAGTTTGCTCTCCGCGAGCTGTTTCTGCGCGGCGGAGGAAGGTTTTTTCATTTTAACCGCGTCTTCTTCCGCGGACGGAGCGGGAGCCAGAACCGCGCTTATACCTGCGCTCGACGCGTAGCCGGCCTTTTCGTCCGGCATGTCGTAGAGCTCTTTTTTGTATACCTGCGCGACGCTGTCATATACGGGGAGCGTCGCGCCGTTTTCTAAGAATGCTCCGAAACTTTCCAAGAAGACCTCTTCCCGGCGCGGGTTTACGCCGACCAGGGTCAGTTTTCCGTTTTTCAGTAAGAAGGGAACGTCGGACAAAATTTCATCCTGATGCCAGGGTCTGAGGTCGAAAATTCCGGATACGCCGCTTGAGCTTTCAAGAAGCTCCGATGTGAGCGCGGAAAGAAGGTCGTTTACCGCGCGCGTCGCCAAATCGACTTCCGCAAGCAGGGTGTTCTCGAGTCTTTTTTCCAGATAGACGGATTCGCGGTCCGCAGCGCGCAGCGCGAGAAGGCTCAAAGCCATGCAAGGCACGATCACTGCAAAAAACAGGATCAGGAGGAGCGATATTGATTTATTCCTGCCCAATTTTACTTTCATGCGCACTCTGCCGTCCTTATGCCTCGTATTGTCCCTATTTTACTATAGTGTGTCGTGTCGGAACGGTTTTCGAAACTGCTTGTGTTTCTGTCGTTCGCTTTGCGGCCGGTGCTTTTGCGGCACCGGCCGTATTTTCACTGTCCGTGCGGAATCAGTCCTGATCCTTCGATTCGTTTTGCTGCGTTTTCTGGATATATGCCTTGTTCATGCTTTCCTTGCGCGCTTCGTTGGACATTGTGCCGCTGGTTTCGATCGAGTCCGCAAGGGAATCGAAGTAGACCGCCTCCGCTTCCATCACAGGCGCCGCGGCTCCGACCGAAGGCGCTATGCTTTGCAGTTCAATCTTGCGTTCTCTCAACACCTGCGAGGCTTCCGCCGTCCGTCCCTGATCGGCCAGGCGGATGACTTCTTCGCGGATTTCAGCGTTCTTCGCAATTTCGGCCTGTGTCAGCACCGAGCTGTTTTTTCCGCGCGCGATCTCTTTTTCGTTTCTGGAGAGCGTCAGCTTTAGCGGCAATTTCTCAACGAGCGTCCTGCCTGAATCCGGGTCGACATATTCAAGTTTTACGACGCCAGCCGAAAGCGCGCCTGTATTTTTCTGCGCCGGTACCTTGACCTCAAAGAGCGCGTACTTCTCGGAACCGTACAGGTTGTCGATCATGGCGCTCGCTTTGCGACCCGAAACGTCGCCGTCCCTGCCGAGTATTCGCACGGGGGATACGACGCCGTCGCACTCAAGTGTGATGCGGACGCGCCGGGCGGTCAGCGTGACCGCGTCGTCCATATCGCGCACAAAAATTTCCGGGAGCATTTCGGCGTCTTTCGCGAAGTAGGAATTCCCGCCGCTTTCGGCCGCGAGCGCCGTCATAAGATCTTCGTTATAGTCGAGCCCCAGCCCGATGGTTGTAATCGTCATCTCTTCGCCGGAAAGCTGTCGGCCAAAGCGCGCCAGTTCACGCGCGGAAGAGGGGCCCACGTTCGCCTGTCCGTCCGAAAGCAGAATAATGCGCGGGGCGTAACCTTTTTTTACATAGGGGCGAAGTTCTTTCGCCGCAAGCTGCACGCCGTCATAAAGCGCCGTTGTGCCGCTGGGCCGAAGCGGAGAGATCGCTTTTTCAAATGCGCCGACGGAGCTTGTTGAGCGCGCCTTTACCAGAACCGAAGCGCCGGAGTCGTAAACGACCACCGTCGCGATATCCTCCTTGCCGAGTACGTGGAGCGCTTCGATCGCGCCAAGCTTCGCGTTTTCCATCTTGCGGTCGGACGCCATCGATCCGGATTTATCGATCACGAGGGCGACCGCGAGCGGCACGCGCTTTCTGTCGATCCGTTCTCCCGGCTTTACAAGCGCACGGACGATGACACTGGCTTCTTCTCCGGGCGCGAGGACTGCGCTGTCCGTATCGACCGTGAAAATAACATTTCCCGTAGCGGCCTCGGCCGTTACTCCAAAAAAACTGATTGCTGCAAGCAATGCCACCATAAGGAACGAATTGTGTTTGTGTGACATTATGATCACCTCCGCGAAGATCATATGAAAATATGCGACGCAATGTGTCAGAGAGAGGTCAGCGAATTGTCACGAAAATGTCAAAACATCGCGGAACAAGCGGGATGCGTTTTCGAAGGCATTATCATGTAAAATAAAAATACCTACCAAAAGGAGGGAAAATTTCATGCTTCATGATTTTGCATATCACGCGAGTCAAATCATAGAATTCATAAGCGTTCTGATTATTATCTGGGGTGTCGTCATGGCCGGATCGCGTATGGTGAAGATGGGCTATAACTGCTATATTCGCCATTGCAACACGGACCGGGAAACCATGATCCACATGCGCCTTTCTTTCGAAAGCACGCTGCTTTTAGGCCTCCAGTTCCTGATGGCGGCCGACATCATTCGTTCCATAAGCAACCCGGATTTGCAGGGCGTCATCATCCTCTCCGTCATCGTAATTTTGCGAATCGTGCTGAGTGTCGCGCTGGGTCGGGAAGTCGCCGAAATGAATAAACTGGAACGGGAAAACCAACTGCACGACGCAAAAATGCGCGAAATGCAAGCGGCGGGCGACGCGAACAAAAGTTGCGAGGCGGGCGCGTAACGCGCGGGAAGGTTGTGGCGGCATGTTGTTTGACGCAAAGAAAAAACTAAGCGTGCTCGGCGCCGAAAGGCTGGAGGTATCGGATATTTCCGTCATCTGCGCGCTTTTGGCAAAACACCCCGGCGTTTCTTTTTCATCGGGGGAGCCGGCGTCGGAACTCTACCCTATAAAAGAGCTGCAGGAAGCCTTTGTCGAAGCGCTGGAGGAGCCCGGCATCCTCGATTACTATGACAGCGACATGGGCTATGCGCCGCTGCGCGAGTGGCTTGCCGCCTTGATGCACGAAGACGGGATCGCGCCTGCGTGGGTGACCGCGGAGCATATCCTGCTTACGCACGGAGCGGCGGAAGCGATCAACGACGTAACGGAGCTCCTTCTGGACGCGGGGGACATCGTTGCGGTTGAAGAGGCGACGTACGTCGAGGCGCTGATCAATTTCCGGAAACAGGGCGCGTTTTGCCTGGGCGTGAAAATGGACGAAGACGGTATTGTGCCCGAAGCGCTCGAAGAAGCGTGCAGAAAAAATAAAATCAAAATGCTTTACACCATCCCCAATTTTTCCAATCCGACCGGCAGAACCGCGACGCTTGAACGGCGCAAAGCGGTGCTCGAAGTTTGCCGCAAATACAACGTCCTCATTTTGGAAGACGACCCGTATCGTTACCTGAGCTACGACGGCGATGTGCCCGCGAGTTATCTGGCGCTGGCGGGCGACGGCGGGAATGTGATCTATTGCAGCAGTTTTTCGAAAGTCATTGCGCCCGGCGTGCGCATGGGATGGCTCGCCATACCGCCCGCACTAACGGAGCGTTTCAGCACGTTTCAAATCTGCAACGGCCTGATCCAGCAGCCGTTCACGCACAAAGCGGTCTATCACTATCTGCGGAAAAATGATTTCAGGACGCGTATCAGCTTTCTTTGCCGCGAGTACGGCAAACGGCGCGATGATTTGCTCGCAGAAATCGATTCCTGGTTGAAGCCGCTCGGCGTGCACGTCAGCAGGCCGAAGGGCGGTTTTTTCATCTGGGGAACTGCGGACGGTATCCACGACATGATGGACTTTGCGAAATACGCGATCGAGCACAATGGCGTTGCGGTCATCCCGGGGAGTTCTTTCATCGCGGACGGCGTATCGGGTAAAAACACCTGTCGTTTTTCTTTTTCGAAAGTAACGCCGGAAGCGGCAAAAGAGGGTTGCAAAAGACTGGCGGAGGCAATCAAAGCCTATCGGTCGGTGTAATGCTGCGCGCGTGCGCGGCACGCCGGCTTATTGGGCCTTCTTTACGAACCCTTCCGCCTCCGTCACGATAATTCCAGCGATCATAAGCAGCCCGCCGAACGCGCCCTGCAGGACGAACGGGTCCTGCCCGCTGACGACGGCGATCAGGTAGCCGAACAGCGCTTCCAGCGAAAGGATAATGGCGGCGTGCGTTTCCGGCGTGACCTCGAGCGCCTTAAACTGGATGAAGAAGCAGAGAATGGTGTTTCCGAGTGAAACCGCAAGCAGCGTCATCATGACTTTCGGCGTGAAAAGCGCCGCGCTGGGCATCGGTTCGAAGATCAACGCAAGTACGGTCATGATCCCGGCAAGAACGATAATATGCAGCGCGACCAAACGCCCCGGATCGACGCGTTTTGCGCCATAGCCGGACGCCATGACCTGGAGCGCATAGAAAATCGCCATGATAAATGAAAGAAAGTCGCCGAAATTAAACTCCATGCCGGGCGTGAAGCCCATAATCATCAAGCCGGCCGTCGTAATCGCCGCGCCTGCGAAAACCCAGTTGCTCGGTCTTTTCCGGTAAAACGCCCACACGAAAAGCGGCACTATAATTACGTTAAGCCCGCCGATCAGCGCCTGCTTGCTGGCAGTGCTGTAGTACAGGCCAAAAGTCAGCGAAGTGAATACGCAGGTGAGGACGAGCGCCAGCATCGCGGAAATGGCCCAGTCCCGCCGCGACGCAGTGAAAATCTTTTTACGGAAAATAATAAGCAGGAAAAGAGAACTCAGGAGCATTCTGCAGGCGACCGCCCACAGCGGCGTGATCGCGCGCGTAAGGACCGCGCTCATGGGGATGCCCGCGCCCCAGATAAACGCAACCAGAACAAGCTTCAGGTCCGCGACCAATATATCTTTTGTTGAATGATCGTTTGCTTTGACCTGCTCGCTCACTCAAGTACGCCCCGTATAATCAAAGTTTTTGTTATCGTGAACTCAAGATGGTCCAGCTTCCGTTTGAAGTAATAGGCGAACGCGGCGCAGAACACGCCAAAGATAAACAAGGCCCAGTTTGTGCCGAGCAAATCGCCCAGCTTGCCAGCCGACAGGCTTCCAAAAGTCGGAATTCCCATGATCGCCAGCGTGTAAAGCGACATCACGCGGCTGCGGCTCTCGGGCGGAGCCATCAATTGCAGCAGCGAGTTGCACGCGATCGTACAGGAGACCATTGTGAAGCCGATTGGCGCTGCGAGCGCGATTGCGATATTAATGGACGGAGACAGAGAAAAAACGGCCTGTGCGATGCCGAAAGCAATACATGTTGCGGAGCAGATTTTCGCCAAACCCTGCGGCGTCTTACGCGAAGCCATAAGCAAAGACGCGATGAGCGCACCTATCGCGACGCCCATGAGCAAAAGGCCGAGCGTTCGCGAAGTGCCGCCGAGCACGCCGCGCGCCATCGCGGGCATCAGGACGATGCTTGGAAACGCGAAAAAGCCGGTGAAAGTAATCATAAGCAGCAAATATTTCGCGGGCGCAAAATTGCGCGTTGTA